>MPMT01000053.1 GCA_002238645.1 Alphaproteobacteria bacterium bin52
GTCGTCGAATGGGTGGATCGACACGAACCAGAGATGGGCGAGGCCGGCGACGAGCACCGGATCCATGGATCCGGGATTCTCGAACCAGTCGAGAAAAGCCCCCATTTCCCGTTCGAGCCGTTCCGCCGGCGGCGCAACGTAGTGGACGCGCCGGCGGCCGATCGGGCCCGATATCACCTGCATCGGCCCGTCAGCGTCGTCGCGCCAGGTCCCGGTACAGATACGGCGCAGCCCGCTTCGCCCGGTCGGGAAGAGTGCCGCATGCCATCCGAACAGGCGATCTTCGGTCAGCGGCGCCGCGTGGTTCCTCGTAGCGTCGAGCGTCACGTCGACGATACCGTCGACATCCCGGTCGCGGGCAGGAACGCCGCCGGCATCGAGGCCGAGGCGCACGGCAATGGAGGACCGCACCCGATCGGGCGAGAGAAGCTCCCCCTCGATCTCGCTTGTCTTCACGACATCGTCGGTCAGCGTGCGAAGGACGGCTTCGCTTCGAGCCTCGAATCCAAGCGCCTCCATGCTCCCCAACAGCCGACCTTGCGCATGGCGGGTGGCGGCCAGGCGGTCGGCCAGCAGGGCCGGATCCTGCCGGAAGCGTGGCCAATCGGGATCCTGCCAGTTGTACATGCGCTTGCTCCGCAGGTTCTGCGGAGAATATGCGGATCATTCTCCGCACGGGCAAGCCGAGACCGCCGGCACATGTCGGTTTTCAGTGGACTGAACGGTGAGCGGGGGCAGCGGGCGCTGCCGGTCACGCAGAGGCCGCGGCATCAGGCCCGGGGCGGCGATGCGTCGTGTTCAACCGCTGATTCCGGCTCGCGTGCACGGCGGATCAGGTAGTCCCTGAAGGAAGGGATCGGGCAGTGCAACAGCCGGTCCGTCCCCTGCTGCAACGCGCCCCGGTGGACGAGATGGCCGAGAAAGGCCCCGCCGTCATGCCACCGGGCAAGCGCCATTCCGGATCAGCGGGGTCGGCCGCACTTTCGATCGTGCGCAGCGCCTGGCCGACGAAGCACTCAAACGCTTGGCGGTTTGGCAGCGTGTGGGGCAGAAGCCGTGGCGAGTATCACGATCCGCAATCTCGACGACGACGTGAAGACTCGGCTGCGCGTGCGTGCGGCGGACAACGGTCGCTCCATGCAAGAGGAGGCGCGTCTGATTCTTAGCGACGCAGTCGGACGGAGGCCGGGCCCCCGAAATCTGGCTGCCGCGATACGCGCCCGGCAGGATTGAGCGCCTGAAACTTTTTGAGACGCTCCCGGCTGCGGAGGCGGACAGGATCGAAGACGCCCGCGCCTGTCCGTGACCGGCGAGTGGATTTGACCGGAGGAAGACGGGCCGGTTACTCGCACAGGCGTGCATGATCGACACCATACTGGTCACCGATCTGTCCCGCTGGGGACGCTTCGACCCAGGACCTCCTCGACACGCTCTACAGGCTCGCCGGGTGGAAGGTGTCCGTGGTCGCCATGAGCGGCATGGCGTTCGAGCTCGATACGCCGCACGGACGGATGATGGCCACGACGCTCGCCGGGATCGCGCAGTTCGAGCGCGACCTGCTCAGCGAGCGCGTGAAATCATGTCTGGCGGCCGCCCGGGCGCGCGGGCCAAAACTCGGGCGCCAACCGGGACAGCGCCCCAAATCGGACCGGCTCGCCCCAAAGGTGCTCGATGCTGTCGCCGACGGGAGGAGCTACCGCTGGATCGCCCGCGACCTCGGCATCTCCAAGAACACAGTCGTCGATATCGTCAAGCGCTCCGATACCGCCAGTGGCTTTATAGCCATTGACCGAGTTTCGAGTCAGGCTCTTAGAGAATATCGACCACGCCATGCTTGCGGACGATATCCTTCTCGATCAGGGTGTCCTGTTCGCAGAAGACCACCAAGTTGTTCGAGCCCGGAGTGCGCGCACTCGGCACCAGAATGCCGTCGGCTCCCAGAAACGCACAGGCTTCCGCGATCTCCTGAGAGCGCGGGTATTCCTGCGATCGCTCGACATAGGAGAGCTTCCCGTAGCTTTGGATGTTGAGCCGCAGAGCCGCCAGGCGGTCGAGAGTCTCGAAGCGCATCACCGCTTCCAGGGACACCCTCAATTCGAAGAGCTCGTACCTCACCCTGGACGGGATGATCGGCTGGCCCTGGTAGAGGTGAAACCGGCGCTCGTCGATCGCTGCTTGCCGCGTTTCGGAGGTGTAGAGAACGTCCAGCGTGCCATCGTCCCAACGACCGCCGGAGCGCCCGCACACCAGCGGGTCTCTACCCTCCCGTACGGAGCGCCAGACGGTTCCGCTATACGGGTCCCGCTTTAGCGCATCCAGCGCATCGAGGAGGCGCTGGTCGCGGATTGGCCGACCAAACCTGGGACCGGTCCGAGTGACCATGGTCAGAGATACGCATCCGCATCGAGACGGTCCAGGATGGCAATCACTTCCACCGAACGACCAATGTGGATCAGGTCGACCGCCCGCTCGCCATTGAACTGGGGATGCGGGGCATGGAGCCAGGCCCGCACTTCCTCCTGGGAGTAATACTCGCCTAGCCGCATCACCACGTAGGACAGGTCCGACATGATGAGCTGCGTCTTCGGGTGGGGGGTCTTCTGGCCGCTCGACCAGCGCGAGACGGTGGCCTTTGACACCCCCGTGAAATTCGCGATGTCGGTGCCTTTCAGGCCTCCGGTGTTCTGCAGCCTTTCGATGAACTGCACGACAGGCTTTGTCTGTGCCTGGTTCATGGCGCACCATGTCCGCTCGCGGCGCCGCTGGCATTTCTCCGCCGCATTGGCAGCGGCGTCCCCCGCTCCCGTTCCGCCAGGGTTTCGTACATCCCGGCCATGCGATCAATCCGGTTTCTGCCTGCCACGAGCGCTCCGCTCAGTTTTTCGTTACCGGTGTTGAGACGCGCCAGGTCGCGAGCCGTCCGCTCAGCACCGCGCAAGTCTACGTCAAAGAAGTGTCCAATGCGCCTAGTGTCCGGAACCGAACCAAGGTGATCGATCATTGCGAACTGCTGTCGGGCGATATGTGCGCGCGGATTCTGCAACATCGACTCCAGGCCGCGCGGACAGCACTCACGATCCGGACACGAAATCAGTCGCCGCCCTCCCGGGGCCGAGGCGATAGCCTTCAGGTCCTTTACGCGGAAGGTCTTGTCGAGCCCGAACAGCGGCACATAGATCGGGCGCCCGAACGAAGCGCCCTTCTCTCGTTCTTTGGGGTGCTTGTGCCAGTCCCGGGCACTAAACTGCTCCCGCTCGCCAATTCCATGTGCAATGCCCGAAACAATCCCGAAGGCAAGCGCGCTCAGTCCGACCAGTCCCCCAACATGGTCAAGGAGGACCGGACGGCCGAGTCCGTGTAGGGCCTCGATCGCAATAAAGGTTCCCTTGACCGTCCCCGGCATGGCGTTCGAGCCGAACCCCGACAGGCGAAGGATCAGATTATCGAAGGGAAGTCCGTCGAGCGCCTGTATGAGCCGGGCACGATCCGTCCTGTCCTGCAGGCGAGTGTGAGGCAAAATCAACGGATAGTCGATTGCGATAGCCGCGCCGCCTTCGCGGTCGAGAGCTGAGCGCAGCCGCATGACCCCCGCCCCGTCGATGGGCAGCCAGGGGTCGTTCGCGCCATTGCGTAGGAAATGCGTTGGCGCCATGACGGCCGTAATTCCCAGCTCGACAGCCATTCGCGCCATCTGGCCGAACAGATCGGTATTCGCGCTGAGCTGGAAATCCCCGGGGTTCAGAGGCCGGTCTTCTTCGGTTGCGGCCCATGGCGCGCTCTTCGCCATTCCTCGGAAACGCCCGACCTCGCTTAGCTCGGCAGCCTTCGTGTCGAGAATGACGTCCGCTCCGTCGTCCCGAAGCGCCCGGATGAACTCTTTCTGGAACCGTGCCCTGGAAGCGTCGACGATCACATGCTTCGCCGGGAGGCGTCCTTCCGCGTGCAGGTATTCATACTGGCGATGGGACATCTCACCGGTTCGAATGACATGCCCGATGGGTGTATGCAGTCGTGGTCCGAAGGGAACGATGGTCGCTGACATCATTGATTCCTTTCTGTTTCAGATACATACTATTTTGAAACAAAAGAGTCAACCCCTGATGCACCGAGCGCGGGCCACAGCCCGCGCAGTCCAAACTGAACACCTCCAGCAAGGCAAACAGTTCGACTTCTTCGTCGCGTCCCTGGTCCCGGACCTCCCCCTCAACAGGGGGTGTCTACGTCCGCGTCACGGCTGATCCGGAGTTCGGCATGGCGACGACCTGGGACGAGGTCGAGGAGGTCCCGGATGCCCCTGTTCGCGCTGTCCTGGGAACAGTGGTTGATTCTCGCCCAACGGGATGACGTCAGACGCCCGTCGAAGCTGTCAAGGAGGCGGTTCAGGGCCTTTCTCTGCCGCTTGTTGAAGCTCTCGGCCGCATGGGCGTCCCAGAAGCGGGCCCTGTGAAGCGGCCACAGGCGAGCGGATCGCGGCGCTCGTAGCCGTGGAGCCCGAGCGGCCGAAGGGCCGGGAACGCGGGCTGGATGGGGATCGGAACGTGAGCCGCGATGATCGACCATCGGGGTCGCGGGAACCGCAACAGATGCCGAAACTTGATCGGGGCGAGCGGGACCTGGCGCTGTAGGGTCACCGAGGGGACGGGTTCGGAGGCTGTGCGAGCTTCCGAGGCGGCGGCCGCCACGGGTCGACTCGAGCAAGTCACTAGGTTCGCATGCCGAATTGACGGTCCCGGCTCCGCGAGGGAGGTATTGCTGCATGCCCTAACCGGTCCTGTCGGTCCGCGGGCGAGACGAAGCAATCCGAGACCCGAGGGTGTCGCGCAGGGCTTCCACCAAGGTGCGTGCGCTTTCGAAGGCGCTGACTCGTGCTATCGAAATGCGAACCGGGATGCGACACGACACAGACTTCGACAGGTTAGCCGCCTGAATACGGCATACCAGCAAGCCCTCGGCTGTATCCCGGTCGGTCGGAACGTGAATTTCGCCGACGAAGGGCTCCGACTCGTTGTCATGACGCCACTGCGCACATTCGAGGGCGAAAGACGCCTGTGGCTCCGCTGGACGGCCGGGCTTGTAATAGAACGCGTTGGGATCACGCGGATTCGGCGGATTGCGCATGGGCAGGATCAGCGGTCTGCTCAAAATGTCCGGGTCGGAGTTTACAGCACCTGAAAGGTCCTGCAGCGAGCGCCCGACCAGATTCAAGGCACGCAACATATCCCCGGGCTGGCCGCCGACCGTGTTCGCCCAACGGCCGCGGGGCGCAACGGGCGGTGGGCGCAACGTCCCGGATTCGAGACTGCCCGACGCATCGTCTTCGCCTTCCTGATCCTCGTCGATATCGTCGGACGGTGGGGGCCGGATCTCGAACCTGCCGCGCGCTTCGATCGTGACAAGGGCGTCGACCGCAGGGCGCGTCCCGCCGTTCTCGGCAAGAAACGCGAACTCAAGCACGGGCGTTTCGGCTTGCAGGGTCCGATGATGGGCGCGAAGCGTCTGTTGGCAACGGTCCAGCCACCGGGGGTAGTCTTCGTCCCGATACTTCTCGATCTCTTCGTCGGTCGCGGGAGTGAAGACCTGGCGTGCAGAAAAGAGCCGGTTGACGACGGTCGGAGGCGTCGGGCGCTTCGCCGGCTCCCACAAGCCGAAGGTTGCCAGGGGAAAGCGGGCCTTCAGCCGCTGCATCAAGCTGTCGACCTCGGTCTCGGTCAAGGGTTCGTACCACGTATAGGAAGCGTGATAGCGCTCGACGATCGCATCGGACGGGTCCGCGCAACGGATTGAAAAGGAGGGCTCGGCGGCTTTCAGACGGGTGTTTTCCGCTTCGAGTGCGGCCATCTTTCGCTCTGTCTCCGTGGTTTCGGGAGGGAGCAACCATTCATCGGAGATCTGGTCCGCCGTCAGTTCCAAGCCTTGGGCCGTGTACAAGGGGGTCGTGTCGTGCGTGAGAAGCCGTACGTCGCTGGTTGGACTGGACTGGGCGAACGCATGAACCGTACCGAGCAACTGATGGTCGCGTTGCTGGTAGTCGAGACGCCCTGCAAGGTCCGGGGAGGGCGTGTGTCGAGGCTCCACGGACAGAACGACGCGCGGGGATTGGGCATGGATCAGCTTGTGTGTCTGGCCGAGGATCTCGCGAAACATGGCCGATGCGGCGCGTGCGCGGTTGCCGGCACGGCCGCCCCTGGTCTTGAGGCGATCGATTTCGTGCAGCACCGGGTTCGACACGATCAACCGCACCTCTACGAACGCGTGCCAGGGCGACCAGTCGAGCTGTTGCAGCGAGTGGCATTGGATGAACAGGTTTGTGTCCACGAAATAGTAGAGAGTCGAAGTCGTCACGACGCCTCCCCGCGTCTTTGGAAGTTCCTTCCCAGAGAAGCCGAGGCGATGCGCCCGGACCGCACCGAAATCATCGTCTGCACCCGGCCGGAACGCACCCTTCATTCGAACAGGCCCCGCTCGGGACCCCGCCGGCTGCAGAACGCCAGGAAGTGCCGATCGGGATGTTTCGGCATGATGCCCTTGACCGAGATCCACTCACGCCACTCGCCCTCCAGATAGTAGACGTCCCAGCCTGGAGCTGCGGCACGCGCGGCTTCATAGGTATCGGCGTCGAGATGGATCTCGATCGAGTCCCGGTTCCGGGAGCTGCCGCGTCTGTCCCGCTTCGGTTTCGGCGTGACCACCAGGGCGTTGCCCTCGATCGCATAGCTGTAGTCCGGCATGTGATGCTCTACCTGATCACGGGCGATGATCGTGCGAAGCAGGCGGTGGAACTCCTTGGGGCTGGACGTGGATCCACATTTCTCCCGCAGGCCGGACAGTCGGATCTTCCACTGGCTCTGCCGGCCACAGTGCTTGCGCGCGATCTCGTAGAGCCGGCGCTCCAGAGGCTTGCGCAACCGGAAATACTGCCTGCTCAGGGTCAGGACATGGTTGTTTTCGATTGCGTCGAACACCCAGTCGGAGAGGACGATCTCGAGCTCCTCCATCCTGCCGTCCCGGGTCTCGCGTACGATCTCCGCCGACTCGATGATTCCGAACACACGGAAATACTCCTTGCCTCCCTGACGGATATTGGTCTCGATCTGCGTGCCCTGCAGCCGCCGCAGCGCGTCCTTCAGCAGCCTGTAGCCCGGGCCCGATGTCTGGCGGTTGGTGGCGACCAGCAGGTCGTGGGCCTTGAACCTGAGCCTGCGATCGACCTTCCTGCCCGCGTTCAGGGCGGCCATGCACTGGGAGATGGCGTAGATGAGGATGTCGCGGTCGTGCACCGTCGCCATGCCGTACTGTGAAGGATTGACCTTGAGCCAGTTGTCTCCACGCTGATAGTGCCTCGGGCGAAGGTCGGGCCGGGTCGCCAGGGAAAACACCGGGTGTTCCATGGAGCTCATGTCCCCCTTCGGCGCGGCATCGAGAATGTCACAGATGAAGAGGTCGCCCTGGGGATGCCGGTCAGGCAGCAGAGCGGAAATCGGGCGCCGGCTCGTCATTTCACACACCGGGCGGCATTCGTCATTTCACACACCGGGCACCGGTTCGCCGCGAACTGCGGCGCCATCGTCGCGCAACCGCGGGCACCGGCGCCGGGACTCGTCACTTCACACACCGGGCGGACGCGAAACGGCCGAACCATCGTCATTTCACACACCTCGCAAGATGAAGAGGCCGCCCTGGGGATGCCGGTCAGGCAGCAGAGGGGAAATCGGGCGCCGGTTCGTCATTTCACACACCGGGCGCCGGTTCGCCGAAAACTGCGGCGCCATCGTCGCGCAACCGCGGGCTCCGGCGCAGGGACTCGTCACTTCACACACCGGGCGGACGCGAAACAGCCGAACCATCGTCATTTCACACACCTCGCAGGCAGCGCCGTCCTTCAGGGAAAAGTCGCCGACGCCGGTCCCCGACCGAAAGGCCGCAAACCAAGCTCCGTGCCGCAGCCGGAACACTCAGCGCCCTCTCCGCGCGCCTGCACCAAAGTGTGCCCATGGCGCCAGGATCTGTCATTCGGCATTTGACAGGGTTCGTCATTTCACACGCGGACGGTCGTCATTTCACACACCGCACTTCGTCATTTCACACACCCGGTGTGCCTCATGGCATCACAAACCTTACTGGTTTTCAAGGAGTTGAATCGGTCTTTCGGCACCCGCCGCGGCCCCGTAACGCCTCCTAACCATCGGTAACACACCCGGGAGCGCGCCCCGGAGCGCGACGATCCTCCGCACAGGGTCGGCATGGCTTGCCGAATCGCGTTTCCTTCCGGCTGCCGGTTCCTGGAGGCCAGGCCCGGACAGGCTCATCTCCGTCTGGCGACCTGGCCGGCGGCGAGACGCGCCCTGCACACGCGATCGAAGCACATGATGCCGGGGCCGTCTCCCGGCCTTTCGCTCCGCAAGTGGCCACCAGGGGGAGCGTGGCACCCACGACCGGAGACAGGCCGCGAGAGTCCGAGTCTGGCCGGCCGGCCAGAAAAAACACCCCCCTGTCCACAGAAAACCGACTCTGCCCGGGTTCGCGACGTGAACCCGGCCGATAGGCTGGGTGCGGTCCCCTCTTCCACTGGAGGTCAGCATGCCCCGCCTGTCCCGTGTTCTCGCGGCCATCGCGCTCTTCGCCCCGCTGCTTGCGTCGTCCTGGGCGACGGCACAGACGGCCGAGGTGGCCGCCCAGGCCCACGCCGCGGCGATCCGTGCCGCATGGGACCGGCTCGCCGGTTTCGTGCGGGGCCAGCCAGCCGGCACGGTGCCGGCCCGTCTGCCCTACGGGTGGTCCTCGGCCGGCGCGGTCCCGGCGGGCGCTGGCTGGCTGGCGGAATGGAGCGACCGCGGTCTCGACCTGCGGTACTGCGAGGGGGTCCTGCTGGTTTTTGCCGCCTCGGCCGACCTGGTGGCAGTGGACCAGCGCACGGTGCAGGCGCTGGGCGGGCTGCAGTGGCTCGACGGCGGGACGGCCAGGGGCATGACCCAGGCCGGCTCGGTGGACATCGCCCTGCCGGCCTGCATGGGCACGCTTCCAGACCGGCGCGTCGCACTGGCCGGCCGGGTCGTGGATCCGTTTGCCTGGGATGCCACCCGCACCCGGCTGGCCGTGGACCGCTGGCGGCTCGCCTGTCCGCCGCCGGGCAAACCCGCTGAAACCCTCGGCTACCGCCAGTTTCGCCAGCTCCGCCCGGTCGAGGTCCATCCGTGGGACGGCACCGACCTCGCCCGCTGGCCGGCGAGCTGCACCGACCGGCGCGGGGCCACCTTCACCTGGGGCGGTCAGACGATGCCGTTGCCGGCCCGGGCTCGCTGCGATCCGGAAGGCGAAACCGGCACGGAGATCGCCGGAGCCGAGGTCATGGAGGTCTGCTCGCGCCCCTACGATCCCCAGGGCAACAACGAGCCGCGCTGGCACCTGAACGACCGGTTCTGCGCCGAGGCCGAGGCCGCCGGCGTCAGCACGACGCTGGACGGCAGCACCTGGCACGGCCCGCCGCGCAAGGCCTACGCGGGCCCCACAAGCGGACATCCGTCGCCGGTCACGCCGCCGGTGCCGTCCTGCCGCATGGAGGCGCACTGCCCGTCCGGCTATACCGACGGCGGAGCCGCCGGCCAGGCGTTGCGCATCCGCAAGTACCGCTACGCCTGGCGGGGAGCGTCGATCCAGGAGGCGGACAACCGGAACCCGTCCTGGCACCAGTCGGACTGCACCCAGCCGAACTGCGAGGGCGGCAAGGCCGTGCGCATCTATCTCGAGCAGCGGAACCCGGGAGCCACGGGGGACGGATTCCTGTACGACGGCAGCGAGAACTTCGCCGGCTGCTACCGGCGGGAGGTGCAGTCAGCGAGCTGCCCTGGCGGCGAAACTCCCAGCGGAAGCCTGATAACCCGCGTCTACCACCCCGATGACGGGCGCGGCACCGTGGTGATCTCCGACACCAGGGTGTGCACGCCAACCTCATCTCCGCCGCCGTCAGGTTCGCCGCCTTCATCTTCGCCCCCATCAGATTCGCCTCCACCGACGTGTCGCGACGTGGTGCGCCGGGCGTCGTGCCCGTCCGGGCAGACCCCCAGCGGCAAGAAGGTGGAGCGGGTCTGCTCGGACGGGACGAGTTCGACGCTGTCGGATACGCGGACCTGTACGCCGGTGGTAAAGCCCCCGCCGACGTGTCGCGACGTGGTGCGCCGGGCATCGTGCCCGTCCGGGTATACCGCCAGCGGCAAAAAGGTGGAGCGGGTGTGCTCGAACGGGAGGAGCACGACGCTGTCGGATACCCGGACCTGTACGCGTACGCCGCCGACGTGTCGCAACGTGGTGCACCTGGCGTCGTGCCCTCCCGGGCAGACCGCCAGCGGCAAAAAGGTGGAGCGGGTCTGCTCGGACGGGAGGAGCACGACCCTGTCGGATACCCGGACCTGTAAGCCGGTGAGAACCTGCTCCAACGTCACCACGCCGGCGTCGTGTCCACCGGGACACACCGCCAGCGGCAAAAAGGTGGAGCGGGTCTGCTCGGACGGGAGGAGCACGACCCTGTCGGATACCCGGACCTGTAAACGGGTGGTAAAGCCTCCGCCGCCACGGACCAAACAATGCCGGGTCTGCCTTCAGGGGGAGGAGGGCATTTGCTCGCGCTGGGGGTACCGCTCCTACCCAAGAAACGTGGACTGTAGCTGCGTGTCAATCTGGGGCGGCCCGGTCGGTGACCTGTCCTCCGGCTGCAGCAGAGGGCAGGATTGAGGAGTCCCCTCGGCATGGGCCCGTTGATCGCGGTGGTCGCAATGGTGGCGGCGCTCGCCGCACCAGCGCCGGACAGCGCTGGCGCGGAGCTGTCCGGCCCGGCCCGGGCGATCGACGGCGACACGCTCGAGATCAACGGCGTGCGACTACGCCTGCACGGCATCGACGCGCCGGAGCTGGCCCAGCGCTGCCACAGGGACGGGCGGCCGTGGCTGTGCGGGCCGCTGGCCGCCAGTGCGCTCAGGGACCGGATCGGCTCACAGGTGGTGACGTGCAGGGTGCTGGACCGCGATCGTTACGGCCGCAGTATCGCGGTGTGCCGGACGGCTGGAGGTGAGGACCTTGCTGCCTGGTTGGTGGCCCGGGGATGGGCGCTCGCCTGGCGCCACTACGCGACCGACTATGTCGCTGAAGAGGAAGCGGCGAAGGCTGCGGGTCGCGGGATCTGGAACAGCCTGTTCGTGCCGCCCTGGAAGTGGCGGCGCAAGACGCGACCGCAAAACCGTGGCGAGTCCGGGCGGCGCTCCGGACAATGCCGGATCAAGGGCAACATCTCGTCGCGAACCGGCGAGCGGATCTATCACATGCCGGGCGGGCGGTACTACGACGCGACGCGGATCGCGCCCGGGCGCGGCGAGCGGTGGTTCTGCAGCGAACGCGAGGCGCGACAAGCGGGCTGGCGGCGGTCGAAGCGGTAGGCGGGACCCGGATCCAGCGCGTGGCAAGCGCTTGCCACGCTTGACCAAGCTGACCCCGGGCAGCAGTATTTCCGCATGGCAGACATTCCGTTCGATACCCTGGCCGTCACCCGCCACTTGGAAGCCAGGGGCTTCGACAGCGGCCAAGCCGAGGCTATCACCGAGGCGGTCCGAGCCGGCGTGACGGGAGGCGTCGCCACCAAGGCCAACGTGATCGAACTCAGGAACGAACTCAAGAACGAGATCGCTGAGCTCAGAAACGAACTCAAATGGATCAAGCTGATCGGTGCGGCAATTCTCGCGGTCCTGGTCCTGCCGTGGCTGGCTAAACTCATCTCGGCAACACTGCCCGGCCCGTAACGCGTGTCCTACGCCTGCGCGCGGTGGAGGCCGGCCAGGCGGAAATCAGGGGACAGCTCACGCTGATCCGCGATTACATCCTCGGCCGGAACCTGCGGCAGCCGGAGGACGCGGCCGAGCCGGCACCCGGGGACTGAGCGCCGGCGTTCTGCTCAGCCCCCCTCAGGCGGTAGCGATCGGGACGAACGCGACCCCCAGCGCCGCGACCTGGGCCTGCGTGGCGATCGCGCCGTCGATCCACAGCACGTCGTGGTCCTCGAGGCCGTAGACAACGTTGCCGGCGGCGTCGGCGCTCGTGAAGTGCACGTGGTCGACATGGCCGTCGCCGTTCCCGGTGTCGTTGCCGAGGATGATATGATCGGCGCCCGGCCCGCCGTCCAGCGTGTCGCCCTCGAGGTCGCCCCACAGCGTGTCGTCGCCCTCCTCGCCGTACAGCAGGTCCTCGTCCTGGCCGCCGTGCATGACGTCGTTGCCGGTCCCGCCGTACAGGATGTCGGTGCCCATGTTGCCGTTCATCCAGTCGTCGCCGGGTCCGCCCTTGAGCGTGTCATGGCCCTCGCGCAGGTGGATGGTGTTGGTCCGGGTCTTGCCCGGCAGCCAGGCGCCGGCGTTCTGGCCGCCGTAGATGGTGTCGTTGCCGGGCCCGCCGTCGAGATAGTCGAGACCGCCGTTGCCGTTGATGAAGTCGTTGAGGCCGGACTCGGCAAGCTCGGCTTCTGTGTAATGAAACGTCGCGAGAGCGGAATCGACAAATGGCCCGTCGCCGAAGATGGTGTCGCCGTCGTCGAGCCCATCGTAGCCGCGCGACCAGTGGTCATGCGCCGGGTTGTTCCAGTTGGTCCAGTAGACCCCGTTGCCCAGCAGGGTGTCGTTGCCCCAGCCGCCGGTGATGTGATCGGCGCCGAAGCCGCCGGCAAACAGGTCGTGCCCGTCGTAGTTCTGGACATCGAAGACATCGTCGCCGGCGGTGCCGCGCCAGTGCACGGAGGACCATTTCGGGTAGATCTCCCGGCCGGGTTCCGCCAGGTCCGGCGGCGGATCTCCGGGCGTGCCCCAGACCTCCTGCACCGCGGCGATGTCGTCGGGTGTGAGCTCCTGGCGCGCGCCGCCGGGAGGGAAATGGTAGTCGCTGCCGGGCGGTCCCGACATCACCACTCCCTCGACATCGCTGTGATCGACCATCAGCGCGTGGCCGATCTCGTGCAGCAGCGTGTTGTAGAGCGTATCCGCGTAGTGCTCGGCATCGGGGTTGATGCCGACCAGCGACCGCAGGGGGCCCTGGGTCGGGCCACCACCGATGTTGTTGCCCTCCCAGATCCCCGGCGCCAGGTAGCCGATGCGCAGGTTCGCATCGGCGTTGTCGGCGACCTCGGTCCAGGTGATGCCGGAGACTTCCGCCCAGGCGGCCAGCGCCTCGCGCACCAGCCCGTGCAGCTCCGGCGGCAGCGGGCTGTGCAGATTCAGTTCCCCTTCCCTGCCCGGATCCCGGCCGGTATCTCCCTGGTAGAACGACCAGGTGAGATCGGTGTCGTACCGCTGCCCTCCCCGGCCCTCCGGCTCGAACAGCACGTAGCCGCTCGCTCGCTCGCCGCCGGCGCCGTACTGGAGACCCGGTGCGATCGAGGAGGCGGTCACGAGTCATCCTCCCCGGTGCGGGCGGGCCCTGCGGCGCCCCAGGTGCGCGCCGCCCAGGCCAGTGCGAGGCGCACGGCGTCCGGGCGCCTCAGCGGTACGCCGTGCCGCGCCCGGTACTGCTCTCGCAGGCTTTCGAGATGGGCCGCGTCCTCAGGCCTCAGGAGGACCTGCATGCGGGTCGGAGACGGTTTCGCCTGCGAGTTCGCGGCCATGGCGGCCTTCCTTGTCGTGTCTATTGTGACTTTTGTACTCTTTCTATCTCCTAAAGTCACCATTCATACCAACTGATGCCGTCCTGATGAGCGGGCCCCAGGGCGTCGCGGGTCGCGATGTGCTAGCCTTTCCGCATCCGCATGGACAGCATCGGCGACCGGGGACTGAACCAAACCATGCCGCCGCCTGCCAGGAAACCCTGCGCCTGTGGCCGCAGGCCCGGGCCGCGGTGCTGTTCGGCTCCCGGGCGCGCGGCACGGCACACCCGGACAGCGACTGGGACGTCGCCTTCGTGCTCGCGGGCGGCGAACTGCGCCGGCCGCGCCCGGCGCGATCTGTGTTTCCGCGACCGGACCTGCCGGCCCCCTCACCGTTCGACTGAACGGGGTGTTAGTCTCGCTGTCTCAAGGGGTGCATGATTTCAGAAAGATCATGGAGATGGCCAAGAGGACGATGATCGCGTGCAACCATGACCAAAGGCGATGCGCAGGAATTTTGGTAATAATAGTTGATTTTCCATAATGTTCACGGTGCGCGACTTCTCCCTGATTGTTCAAGTTGGTGTGTCCTAGAGAACTGTGGTCAGAAATGACGGTTCTGTATCGGCTGGACACTTCGTGATGTAGGCGGCTTATTTCATAATGTTTCTTGCTTATGATGATCCCATACCCGTTCATCAGAGCCAAAAACACAGCAAGAAAATACTGGACCTCTGATGTGACGACGCCCGAAGACAACAAACCAAGTACGCCGGCCGACAATATGACAACGACGTTGGTCGAATGAGTTCGTAGTGTTTCGTGATGTCGAATATGACGAATTTGCTCTTCGTACATTCGCAACCAAATCTCTACATTCTTATCGCTCATATCGATTTCAATATACTCTGTTGGGATAGAGCCGCGTCACGACGGCAGGAGTGCGCGCCTGACCGCTTCGGGCTCCTTCTGGATCACCCGTAGCAGTGTCGCAGCGGGACCGCTGACTCGCCGGACTCCCTGCTCCCACTTGCGGTAGCCGGACAGGCTCATGCCCATCAAGGGGGCCATCTGCGCTTGAGTGAGTTTCGCCTGCTTGCGGACCTCGCGCGGGGTCATGGGTTCATGAATGACAGCAGGGCCTTCGCCCTTGGCATGGGCCAGCGCCTCTTTGAGAGACTGGATCAGGTCTTCTCCGAATGTGCTCATGGCTTCTCCTTTCGGGCTCTCTTGATCGCCTGGACGATCGCGGCCACCGCGCGCCGCTCCACCGGGTTCAAGTCCGACTTGGCGGACTTCGCATAGGCGAGGAGCGCATAGACGGGAATGTCCTGCCCTCCGTAGAAGTAGATCACCCGCGCGCCGCCCCTCTTTCCACGGGCCAAGGCAGCGAAGCGCAGCTTTCGGATGCCGCCGGTTCCCGGAACTTCATCGCCTGCCGTAGGATGATCGGCCAGATAGTCGATCAGCTCCTTCCGCTCCTCCTCGCTGAACAACCTGTCCGCTTGACGGGTGAAGGTCGGAGTCTCGGCGACGGTTTGCATGCGCCATTTTATGACCCATTGGGGCATTTCAATCAAGGGCCCTGAATGGGCTGCAGCAGCCACGAAGGATGGAGCTGGTCCTGCATCCGACGGTGCCGGCAGCGATGAACGCCACCCCCAGCGTCGCGGGGATCTCCGCGATGTGCTAGCCTTTCCGCATGGAAAGTGTCGCCGACATCTCGTCCTGGCTCACCCCCGCGATCATCATCGGCCTGTTCCTGTGGCTGCGGGCGGATATCCGAGCTCTGGAGGGCCGGATCGACAAGCGCTTTGACGGCATCGACAAGCGCCTCGATGGCATGGACGAGCGCCTGCGCGCGGTGGAGACCGGTCAGGCGGAAATCAGGGGACAACTCACCTTGATGCGCGACTACATCCTCGGCCGGAACCTGCGGCAGCAGGAGGACGCGGCCGAGCCGGCGCCCGGGGACTGAACCAAACCATGCCACCCGTCATCACCGAACGGGACCTGGCCGCCGCCTGCCAGGAAACCCTGCGCCTGTGGCCGCAGGCCCGGGCCACGGTGTTGTTCGGCTCGCGGGCGCGCGGCACGGCGCACCCGGACAGCGACTGGGACGTCGCCTTCGTGCTCGCGGGCGGCGAACTGCGCCGGCCGCGCCCGGCGCGGTCAGTGTTTCCGCGACCGGACCTGCCGGCCGCTCTGCCGCAGGTCGATGTCTGGGCCCTGTCGGAGGAGAACCTGCGCCGTAACGCCCGTGCACTGGGCACCCTGCCCTACGTCGTCTGCCGCGACGGCAGGGTGCTTGCGGGCGAGTGGACCAGGCCGGATCTGGCCCAGACGAAGCAGGAGGCCGCCGTGAAGCCGGAAGACTGGGCACGAAGGATGGACCTGATCCTGACAAAGGTGCACGCCGCGCTGACTTCAATCGAGACCCTGTCCCTGAGCAGAACCTGGGCCGCCGGAGCATCCGACTGCATCAACCTCCTGCAGAACTCCGCCGATGCCGCGGAGCTCCTGGTCAAGGCGGCGATGGAGCGCCGCGGTGTGCCGGCGGACCGTAGCCATGACCTTGCCAGTCTGGCCGACGCGCTCGCGGCGCAACGGCCAGACGAGAGCATTGTGGCGAAGCAGTTGGCGGCCCTGAACGGTGACAGCCGTGCGCACCATACGGCGATGGACGAGTTTCGGCCGCCCGAAGCCCCGGATGTGACGACCGCCGTCAGGCGCCTTGCCGCCTCGATCGACCTGTGGGCCTCCGAAATCGAGACGGCCGGCGATGCCATGACCGCACAGATGGAAGGGCTCGCCCGCACTGCCGCCGATCGCGCGGAACCCTGGCCCCGCCTCGTGGGAGCATCGCTGACACCCAGAACAGACGACGATCGGGCAGCACAAGCCGCGGCCGCTCTCGCATCGCGTCCGGAGCTCGCCGCAGCGATCGCGTCGTTCCGGGATCGCATGCGCCGGGTGCTGGAAGAGCGGGCGCCCGGCGAGGACCTGCCGGCCCCCTCACTGTTCGACTGAGCGGCAAGGGAGTCCCATCCAGTATCCAGTATCTACACGGCAAAAACAAAATCGTGTTCTTCGAGACGGGACGGTCCCGAGCCCCTGAATGCGTTTGCCTGCGTCTTGGCGGTGCGCAAGCTCACGCCTTCGTCCAGGGCGCTGGCGTGCCTGTCCAGCCCGGCCTGGAGCGTGGTCACAAGTCCGTCTCGCAAGGCTTCCTTGTCCAGCTTGCGTCCTCCGATCCGCACGACCACCCGGGCCTGTTCCGCAAGCAAGGGTGCAAGACCGCGCCATGAGTCCTCAAGAAACGTCCAGTACAGAGATGGGCTGTAGTGACGATCATCGCCACGACCACGAGGTACAGCAGGCTCACCGCCAAGGAACCACAAACGCAGCCACTGATCTTCCCGAAAATTGGTCGTGTCGAGATAGGGTGGCGACGTGATCACGTCGGTAACCGTCCCTTTCAGGTCGGGAGCGGCCTCCGCGATCCGGCGGGCATCGGATTCTACCACTCGCCCTGTACGCATCGGCGGGCGTGACCGAAAGCGGAACTCGAGCGCACGCTCGAGAATGTCGAACACATTTCGCCGGGGCGCCTCCCAGCCATTGCGGCGCCACCATCGAACCGAATACTCGGGCTTGGTGCTGATGGTGCGTGACATGCGATTGCTGAAATAATTGGGAGAACGATGCGACTCCCCATGCAGCGCACCCAGACACAGCGCCGACAGAAACCTGTCGTCCTTGCGCTGCCGCCAGGCAAGCACAGATCTCAGATAGAGAACCTGTGACAGGGTGTCGGGGTGAAAGCAGAGTCGGAAGAAGTCCCCCTCAACCTTGCCGCTTCCGTAATCGTCATTCTCCGAAAACTCGTTTCTGAGCTGTGTGAGGCGGGCCGCAACCGTTGTCCGGTCCGGCGGATCGCACTTTGCGCCCGAAATACAGACGGCAACCGGATTGATGTCACATCCTGCGGCGAGCCGGTCACGCAGCAGTGCCTGAAACACCGCTGTGCCTCGACCGCAGAACGGATCGAACACCATTCCGGCGTGCCGCGTTGCCGCGAGGTGCTTGTCGACAAACGCTTCGGGAAACATGGCAAAGTACGGACAAATCGCGTGGAATCGGTGTCTCATCTGACCGTTCTCGCTCGAGCCTGATACTCCTGAGCCCACTGCACGAGCCCTTGCAAGCACGCATATCCCTCGATGGTCCGGCCATCGCGGACGAGAGCGCATGCTTCAGTGACCAGTCGCGGAACACGCAATCGATGCAACGTGTTTCCCATAGTTCGAACGAAGTCCAGCGCTTCCTCGTCTCTCATTGCGAACGGCACAATCATGTACACGAGACACGATGTAACCGGTTGCGTGACAAACCATCGGCTCCAGAACGCGTCAAGATGGCCCCGGAGACTCTTGTTATTCGCGTTCGCGCCGGTTGCGACCTGCGCCGCCGCGAACAGGAACCCCGGGTGACGATCCGGATGGGTGCGCGCAGCGAACACATCGACCTGATCGTCTTGTGGCCGGGTTGGCGCCCCGGGCTGGCGCCCCACACTGCCGTCGCCCAGGACGTTCCAGATCTGACGCAGCTTTAGCAGAAACCCGGAGTGACCGGGGCGCGGAGCGCCGAACGACCAGGCATGCCCTCCCAATTCGGCAGCCAGTGCTGCTGTCGCACAGTATTGGAAAAGCTCCCGGAGCCGCCTCGTTTCCTGTTCGTCCGGGTGCATTCCGGACGTGGTGAGCACGGTCGAAAGCGCTCGCAGGTTCGACAGCACGAGACAGAGAACATACGCCGCATGGCCAATCGAGTCGGCCGTGAGCCCGCAGCTCAGGCTGTCGCCCCGTTCATCGAGCCGGAACGGATACGCCGTTGGCCGCAGCGTGCGGCATCGTCGCTCGATACAGTTCACCGTGCCGCTCACCAGGTCGTCCTGGCCGCTGGTCAGTTCCTCATGCAGATCCGTCTGACCCGGTCCCACGGCAATTCGGATCTGATTGGCAAAATCGGAGACCAGAGCGACCCCGTCGGATGCGCAGAACGCGCGGAGTTCCAGGTAATCCGCCGCTTGTTCCACGTTGATCCGCTGGCCGGTTAACTCGTCCAGCGGCAATTGGAGGTCGACAGCCATGATCAAACCCGATCGCGACCTGCGTCTTTTCGCTTCTGTTTCATGCGGCCATGCACAATGTCGGATGTTTCCCGTATGTCGGCGGCGATGTCGAGAAGGGACTGGTCCTTCCCGTCATACCCCCTCAACGACCGTACCGCGTCGTTCAGGTGCTCCCGCGCCTTGATCAGCGATGTCGTCAGGCGGCGATCGACCGGCTCGAGACTGGCGTGCGCCGCATCAAGATCCCGTTTGGTCTCCAGAACATGGAGAGCCTGGGCATTGGCCAGCACCTCGCCGAGCCTCTTGATATCGGGATTCTGCGACCGGATTACCGGCTCAGTCTCGTCGATTTTCGACCCATATATCCAGACCAGCACGTTTCGCAACGCTTCGAGACGTTCCCTTGGCACCTGGTCGTCATGCGGGTCATGGGTCGCCCACGCCGGTTCAAGGCCGAGATAGTCCATGAACTGTGAACGCGACAACGCCGTATACAGGTGCGAAAAATTGAGCCGTCGCCCGAACCGATCTTCGATATCGAACAGGTTTTCGTTTTTCGCCTGCTCCAGCACGTAGATGGCAGACACCATTCGCTTGATCGTGTCGTGCTTGTCACCGATCGCTCGCGCGATGGTCTGCAGATCGACGTCGTCGTTTCGCCCGGTGCTGTACCAGTGCGCGGCAAACCGTGCCTTGGCGTAGGCATCCCAGCGGGCCGGACCGTTGATGTGCTTGAAACCGATGAAGGAGCGTGCATCGGCCCGGTCAGCAACGGCATATACCGAGACGTGGTCCAGTGTACTCAGCTTGCCGTTCGCGACTTCCGGGATCCGGATCGCCATGCGCGTCGCTTTTTCGACCCGGGCGACCAGTTCCTGATCCCGCAGGAGGCGGAGCGCGGCCAGGCGTCTGTTCCCTTCGAGAACAGTGAGGTGTCTGCTGCGGTCCCCCGGATCGCCCAGTACGACAAGTGGCTCGATATCCATGTATCCGTTGGCTGAAATCGATTGCAGCAACTCTTCGAGATCTGACGAAACATAGAGCCGGGCAATGATCGCCTCGTCCGTTGCGTCCTGATTCGTTTCAACCAGTCGAGGGTTTTGCCGGTCAAGCCGGAGGCGATCCACCTCAACGGTCGTACGGGCCTGAAATGCCATCGGTCTGTCTCCAGTTCTTGGGGCCCGTTATAGCGCAAAGCTGGCACCAGAGGATCCTGCGATCCACGCGACGGGTCACTGAAGCGCTGGGTGCCACGGACTCTCCCCTCTGCCCGCGGGCAAATCGGACAATCTGCTGAGCCGTCCACAGGTCCCCTTTTTAAGGGCACGACGCGCACGGCTGATCGATGCTGAGGCGATCATCGAACCGACTGAGCGGCAAGCGGCGTGCGGCGTCAGTCGGCCGGAGTGTCGTCGGTCAGGTCAAGGCGCCGCTCGATGCGGTCGAGCCGCGTCTGCATGGCCGCAATCGTGCCGTCCTGGCGGAGTTCCGACGCCATAAACGCCAGAACGTGGCCATGCAGGCTCCGAATGGCCGCGGCAGTGTCGGTCTGGCTCTGCTCGAGCCGGTCGATCTGGGCCGACAGAGTCCGCAGATGACGCAGGATCAGGTTTTCCGGTTCTTTCATGAGTGCGCTCCACGAGTGAGAAGTATAGTAACTGCGAGCGCGGTGTTCCACTGCGGCCTGTGCTCAGGCGCAGGAAGCGGCCCTGCCGGGGAGGCCGGCTGTCACCGTGTCCTTTCGTTTGGGATCCCGGGGCCAGGGTCTCGTCGGCATCGAGGGCCCGATTCACCGTCGCGGCGCCGCCGACTACGGGCACGACGCGCACGGCTGATCGATACTGAGGCGATCATCGAATTGCGCACTGCCGGCGGCGACGGTCGCCGCACGAAGCACCCCGAGCGAGGCCTCACCGTCCACGATCAGCGCAGCGCCGACACGGAGTCCGGATCCCGAGATCAGGGTCTCGTCGGCACTGAGCGCCCGATCCACCGTCGCGGCGCCGCCGACGAGCAGGGCGCCACCGACCCTGGCGGCGGCGCCCGCGGTGATGGTGTCGGCCATCAGGGTGTCACCGACCACGAGCGAGCCTGTGAGTCCGATGGCGCCGAGTACCGTGAGAGCGCCGGCAGCGCGGATGTCGTGGCCATCCATATCGAGATCGCGCGCCATCACGTTCACGTCAGGGCAGATGTCGGCGGGCGTCGGGATCCGGTGCACGGCGTCTCCGCACCAGGCTGCGTGCCGGAACTCATGGTAGGCGATGATTGCCCCCGAGCTGATGCGGGTCGGCCAGACGGCGGCGAAATCGGCCAGCGAAACCGCAAGGGACGGCCCTGTCAGGCACGGCGATGTGATCCCGGGCGGGCACGCGGTCCCCTCGGCGACGATGCCGAGCACACGCTTTCCGCCGCCATGGATCAGGGCTTCGGCGGGCCAGATCGCATCGCCGCCGTGATCGACCTGGCCCGCCGCCATCCGCAGGCCGTCAGGCAGCGTGCCGCTGCCCGGTATCGGCAGGATGAAGACTGTCAGGGCGCGCTTGAGCGAATCGCGCGCCTCGAACGAGGCGGGAAGCAGATCCTCTGCCTGCAGGTCGGTAACGGTCACCTCCTGACCGGACCCGACACTCGCGACCAGCGCGGGATAGTCGGCCTGGAGATAGTGCCGGCCGGCATCTGCCAGCACCGAGACCGCGTGTCCGGCCTCGATGCGGCGCTGCTCCTGTTCGCGCTGCGCGACCCAGGTCTCGGCGCCGGCCAGGAGCAGGCCGAACAGCAGCAGGAACAGCGTCATCTCGAGGCCGAGGCCGCGCAGCCGGGTGGTGCGCCGCAGACGTCGTCCCGGACCGGCCCTCTGACGTCCGCGGGGTGCGTCCCTCAGCACGTGGAGGATCCCATTGTCACCTGATCCACGTCACCGCCGCCCCGGGTGGTCAGCGTGCCGCCCTGCGCGCAGCCCGCGACGACTGCAGCGGCGTCGATGCCGAGCGTGCCGTCACCGGACCCGGGGCTGCCGATCTGCATTGAGCCGAGCACGCGGGCGTCACCGGTTGCGATGGACGCCGCCACGTCGACGTCGCCGGCGATGGCGGCGCCATCTGCGATGACGAGGTCAGCGGCGACGGTCATGTCCTGCGTCACCGTCAGGGCCGCGGTCAGGGCGAGGGTCTCGTCGGCCTCCAGGCTGACGGCGCCGAGAGCATCCGCCGTCAGGTCGAATCCGCTCATGTGCAGGGCGGTCTGCATCCTGTGCGAGTCAGGACAGGGCGCCGCGGCTGCCGGGAGGCGCTTGATCATGTCGCGGCACCAGTCCTCGTGCCGAATGGTGGTCAGTGCCATCAGTGCCCCGGCGCGAAACTGCCTGCCCGGAAACGCGCCGGCGAAGCCGGCAAGCGAGGTCCGGATCATCGGGCCGATCAGGCAGGGGGGCACGATGCCGCCCGGGCACGCCGTCTCGACCATGCCCATCAGCGGACGCCCGCGGCCCATGACCAGGCCGGCGGACGGCCTAGCCACGGCGTCTGCCGGCAGGTCGATATGGCCGGCGAGCGCCTGCAGACCGCCGCCGCCGGGGGCCGGCATGACCAGGATCGCAAGGTCGCGCTTGGTAATGCCGTCGACTGGCTGGAACCCGTCCGGAAGCAACCCGGCCGCGCGGAGCGTGCCGGGAAGGATATCGGAGCCGCCGCCGATTCCGGCCGTGACTGCCGGCCAGGCGCTCATCAGGTAGTCGTCGGCAGCTGCCGCCAGCATCGCGACAGTGCGGCCGGACTCCCTCGCCCGGTCCTGGTCCTCGCGGTCCTGCAGCCACAGGGTGAGGCCGACGCCCAGGATCGCAGCGAGCCCGACGCCCAGGATGAACTCGAAGAGAGCCGCTCCGCCACGATGCTGGCGCCGGCGCCATCCGGTCCTGAAGCCATTCAGCACGCCGCCCATCAGAACGCCTCGCATCCCTCGCAGTCTCCGTAGGAGAGCGTGCCTGTGCGCAACGTGACCGCGATGACCTCCCCATCGTCCTCCCGGTCACCCGCTCCCGGGCCCTCGACGCCTGTCACCTCGATCCCGGCGCTCACGGCCAGACTGGCGCTGTCCAGTGTCGTCGCCTCGACGCACGACCGGTTGGCGTTCAGCGTGATGTCGCACCTGATCAGGTCGATCCTGCCTGCGGTCAGGCGGGCCTGGACCACCAGGCTGCCAACGACGTGGTTGGCGGCGGTCCCGGTCAGGTCGAGTGCGGTGCTCTCGCCACGGCCCAGCGTCGCGTTCGCTGCGACAGTGCCGCTGGCCGCCGTGCCGGACACGGCCTCGACGCCGCCGGCGTTGACGATGTCCGCCCCGTCGATGATGAGGGCGGTTTCCATGGTGTTCAGTCCCGGGCGCCCGGGCTGCGGGGTGCGGTACAGGAACTGCCGCGCCACGGGTACCGAGAGGCTCGAGACCGCGTAGAAGTCACCCGCCTGGAGCGGGAGAACCGCGGTGACGGCGGCGCAGAGGTCGGCGAGACCGCTGCCGGCCACAACCGTGCTGCAGGGAGGCGTGCCGGGGACAGTGCTGCCCGCGATCCGCGCGACGGCCCCGAGACCGACATCGATGGCGCCGGACACGATGGCGCCGGCCGCCACGCCCGGATCTGGCCGGAACCGGGAGACGGCCGCCCTGAGCGTCGCCGGTGGCAACGCGACGGTGTCCTCGACCTCGATGACCGCGAAATCCATGTCGCCGAGACGGCTCTCCGTCGCCAGGCCGGCTGGCTGAAGCCGGGCGCGGGCAGGCAGGCCCGCCGAGAAGGTCTCGATGTCGGCCGCATCCACGGGCGTGTTTGCCGCGAGGGTGGCGGCCGGCACCCGCGCCGCGGCGCGGGCGGCAGCGATGGTCCACAGCGCCCAGTGGCGACCCGCCTGCCGGTGCTCGGCGTAGCGGGCGGCGAACAGGTCGCCGGCCTGGACGAGGCCCATGACGACGGCGGCAATGAGCGACATCAGCCCGACAGCGAGCAGGGTCGCCATGCCGCGCGGGCCGCGGCAGCCGGAGGCGGGCAGTTTCATTGACGGCTCCCGACGATGTCCGCCACATCGTGATTGCGCCAGGTCAGCAGGCGGTGGCACAGGCCCGGAAGATCGTCGCAGCCAGCGCCCGCGTGCCAGCGCCGCAGCGGACTGTCGGGGCCGGCGCAGCCGTTGCGACAGGCCGCGAGCAGTGACGACGCGGTGACTGTCCCGCACGCAGATGCCACACACACCTCCCTGCCGGCGCCTGCGGCAAGGCCCAGCCTGTGGATGGTAGCCCACACGGCGCGCTCCCGGGCGATCCACGCCCGCACCTGGACACGCGGCTCGCTCAACACCCGTGTGGGCCGCACCCCGGTCAGGGCCGCAGGGGCCAGCCCCCATGCGCCGATCTGCCCCCAGGCATTCACCGAGCTCCAGTCCCCGGTCGCGGAGGCCTGCGCCCACGGGACCAGGGCCGGAGGGACACCGGCGCGGCGCAGCGACACCTCGTCAGGCGCGCCCAGGGCCGGCGCCGCGGAGCCGGCCACCAGCACCAGCAGCGCTGCGCGCAGGATGACGACGCACCGGGCCGTCAAGTCCGCGGCTCCGGCGTCAGGACGATGATCCGGCCGCAGGCGCGCAGGCGCATCGCATCGCCGCCGGGGCGGCCGAGCCCGAGCACGTGAGGACCCGCCACACAGGCCCTGCCGGTGGCGCGCCCGTCGAACCGAAGGCGAACGCCGTCGTCCGCCCCGGCGGCGATGGTCGCGCGCACGGGACACTCGAGGTGACCACAGCCGGCAGGGAGCCAGGAGAGCAGCACCCGCCCCTCGGGGAGCGGCACGACACCGCGCCAGATCCGGACATCGCCCGGCACCGAGGCGATCTCGGCGGGGCTCCACAGGCTGTCCGGATCCTCGCCGGCATCGCGCCGCGCGCGCAGTACCACCGGATGCCACCCGGCGGGCATGTCAGGCTGCTCCCAGTGCCACAGCCAGGCCGGCGCGGTGAGCGGAAACTGTACCCGTGTCAGGATGCCGCCGGTCGCGCTGTCGGCGATGCGCAGCTCGCCAAGCCGCGAGGTCGCGACGACGGGCTCCCCCCGGGTCTGGCCGGCCTTCAGGATCTCGCCGGCGTGGATGACCGCCCAGTCGGCCCGGGATCCTCCGGCCCGGTCCCACGCGATCACGGGGGAGCGGCCGGCGACCTCGACAGCCGCAGTCTGGAACTGCCGAATCGGGCCGAACTGCTCGTCAAGCAGGGTGCGCAGCGCCCCCTCGTCCGGCTCGCGCCATGCCAGCGGCAGTGCGACCAGGCGCATGTGGCCGGCCTGCGAGCCGGTCCACCTGAAGCCGTCCAGGTCGAGACCGACGACGCGGCCATCGAGCAGCAGCGAGCGCGAGCGCCAGCCGCTTTCGCGCAGCACTTCCGTCCAGGCACCGCCCACGCGGTCCACCACCGTGAAGGGGCAGATGCCGATGACGCTCACCGGGGCCTCGGCCACGAGAGCGCAGTTCGCGAGGTGGCGTACAAGATATTCCGGATGGCCGTCGGCATCGTAGTCCTGGACAGCGACGTCGATCGGCAGGGATCCGTAGATGCCGCGCAGCACCCTGGCATCCCGTGCTGCAAGTGCGGCTCCCGGACCAGCCTCGACGTAGTCGATCCACCCGAGGCTCCAGCGATCGGCCGCACCTGCCGCTGCGGCGGCCGACAGGAAGGCCGCCAGTGCTGCCGCTGCACAAGACGCCCCCCCTTTCAGGCTCACCGGTCTATCCTCGGTGCATGATCCCTGCATCGCGCATCCGGCCCGTCGTCATCGTCGAGGCCCACGGCAAGGTCCAGACGGTCCGAAAATGCCTGGCCACACTCGGCATCTCCGCAACGGTGCTCGCAACCGGCGGCTACCTGGCGGGCTGGCCCGCCAGGCTCCAGCCTCTCGGGCTGACCCTGGCGCCCGGGCGCCTGGTCGAACGCCTGCGATCCCCCCTGCCCGGCGCAGCCGCGCTCCGGGCATCCATAGCCTCGGCAGTCGGCGCGACTGACGCCGTGCCGGTCATCATCGCCACCGACAACGACATCGAGGGCGACGTGATCGCGCTGGATGCGGCCGAAATCGCGCTCGACGCGGCTCCGGGCGCCACCCTGCTGCGCTGTTTTCCCGGAGCGATGACACCGGACGGCTGGGCCGTTGCGCTGGAGGCATGCGTGAAGGCAGGTCCGGCCAGCCTTGCCGGCGGACCGGACAGCCTTCAGGCCCGGGCCGTCGAGGGGCGGTTTCGCGCGGCAGTCGACCGGTGGATGGGGGCGACCTTCAGCGCTGTCGCGGGAGCCGCATGCGGGCGGGTACGGGCGGGTCTGCTCGCCCTCGTGCAGCGGTGGGCGCACCCGCCGGACGTATCGCGCCTGCCCGAGATCGGCGAGATGCTGTTCGCCACCCGGCTCGCCGGGCACCCGGGCATGACCGCCACTGCGCGGGTGCCGCTGCACGGCGAGCCGGATTCCGTGCTCCGCGCCATCGCCGAGAGGTTCGCCGGCAGACGTGTGCCAGGCCATGCGGTGCCCGGCCGAAGTGCCGGAGCGGCGATCGCTCCGCGTTTCAGTTCGTCCGCCTCCGCCTGGAACACCGCCGATCTTCTGGTGCATGCCGGCCGCCAGTGCGGACTGACGGTGGACCGGACCAGTGCCGGCGCGCAAACCGCCTATATGGCCGGGGCCATCAGCTATCCGCGCACCGACGGGCGCGAGGTGCCCGGCGAACTTGCCGGCAGGCTGCATGCCCTTGCCCGCGCCTGCGGCGTGCCGGCCACCGCGCTCGGCGCCGTCGAGCGCGGTGGCGAGCGCGGTGGCCCGGTCCACCCGGTGCGCGACGCGCACCCGGCGCTGTTGCCCATGGCGCCCACGCCGCATTCGGTGGCCCGGGCCCGCGATCTGCCGCAGGACGATCCGGGCCTCGTTCACGGTCTGGTCGCGCGCTGCGCGACCGAAATCTGCCTCCTGCCCGGTGCTGTGCCTGCCGCCTGGCAGGAGGCGGGCTCCGGGGAACTGTCCGCCCGCGAGGCCGCGGCGCTCGATGCCCTCGAGTGGACGGCCGACACCGGGGCACAGGTGCCCTGGGGCCGCATGACGTCGACCGGGATCCGGTCCTGGCCGGTCGACACAATCCTGGTCGAGGGTCTGGTGATCGAGGAGATCGCGCGGCCCTCGACCTGGGCCAGGACCGCGGCGCGCGCCGTGAACGACGGGCTGGTGCATCAGCCGCACCCCTGGACGCTGCCGGAGCTGACGCCGCGCGGAGCGGCGATCCACCGCCGGGTATCCAGGCTGCTCTCGCGCCCGGAAGAGGCCCGCGCCATTGCCCGGCTCCTGGAGTATCCGGCCGAGGGTCCGGGAAGCGACATGGAAGAGGCGCTGCGCGCGCGGCTCGACGCGCTCTGCGACATCCTGCCCGCGCCACTGCTGGACGGCATGGCCCGAACCCTGGGTTTGCCGCTCGCACCTGCCGTCCCGGTGCTGCCCCCACAGGCGGCCAGGCCGGCGGAGCCCGGCTCAGACATGCCACAGCAACCGGTCGATCCTCCGCCTCCGGTCGGGGCAGAGGATGTCGTGCAGGAGCACGACGCGGGCCAGTTCGGCGACCGGCGCGATGGCGCCGGCCTGCACGGCGGCGTCGACAGCGTCGATCAGAGCCGCGTAACGCCGCGCGTCGCGCCAGCTCAGATCGACCAGGATTTCGAGCCGTGACCGGGGGGGCAGCCTGAAGAGTGCGAGCAGCGCCCGCTCGCAGACCTCGGGGCGCTCCAGTTCGGCAGGCGCGAGGGCCAGGATGTACCGCAGCAGCGAGGCTGCCGCGGTGGCCTCGCCGTCCCCGATAGCGGGTGGGGTCGGCTTCGGCGGGGCATCGTGCTCAAGCGGTTCCGAGGTGGTGGCATCCACGGCGCTCTCCGGCAGGCATCCACAGGCACTGAGTCTGCGGGCGGCGCCGCTGTCCGGCAACCGGGGCCGGCGTGAAATATGTCGACAGGCTCCGGTTGTCGCCGTGTGCACGTGTTCAAGCTCGCACACATGCACGCGTTCATGCCTGAACACAAGCAACAAAGTACACCTGCACGGGCGAACGCGTGCGCCGGTGCGCCTGTTCCCCCCGGCAGTCCACAGAAAAACGGCATTCGTGCCCGGACAGTCCACAGAAAACCGACAATCGGCGGTCCCGGAGCGCTTGCCCACCTCGCATGATGACATCTCCCGAACGCACACAGGAGATGGTCGTGGCCAGCACCGCCCCCGGACAGCAGTCGTCGGCACGCGTGTTCGCCGCCCTGGTCGCCGCCCTTGCGTGTCTCGCGCTCGCGGGCTGCGGCGACCGCATCGCGGACCGCATCGCGGCCGGGTTCGAGCAGGCCGACGAGGCCCTCGAGAGACACCGGGTCCGACCGCCCACGGGCCCGGACTCGGACCGCCCCTGGCAGGTGCTCCGGGACGAATCCCGCCCCTACCTCGGCCTGGCGCCGATACGCACCGAGGCAGCCCGGCTGCCGCCGGAGCTCGACGCCGAGATCCTCATCCCCCGCAGCGCGTTCCCGCCCGGCCACACTGCGGTGCGTGACGCCTTCGCGGCCTCGACCGGCCTGCAGGTCAGGCTGGCAGGGGAACCGGTCCGGATTGTCACTTCCCTCACGGCGCCCGACATCGCACCGGAAGACGGCGTGGGGTTCCTCGCATTCGTCAACCCCGACGTGGAACCGCTGCCATGGGTCGGCAGCGCATCGGCGTTCCTCGACGCCTGGACCGGGGAAGCGGGCTACACCTGGTCATGGGACGGCGAGCGGGTCACCGTGCACCGCCGCATCAGCAAGGTCTGGACCGTCAATGCCCTCGCGGGCCCCCAGCAGTGGTCTCTGGCGGTGTCTTCATCCGCGTCGGGCGGCGGCGGCGGGGTCTCCGGCGGCAACGAGCAGAGCGTCGCGGCCGAATACGTCGACGATCCGTTCGAGGAGGTGCGTCAGAGCCTGCATGTCGCCGGTGAGGGGAAGGTTATCCTCGACATCTCGCCGTCGACCGGACGGGTCCGGGCGATCGGCCCCCCGGGTGCGGTCGCGCAGGTCGAGTCTGCGCTGCACGAGCTCAACCGGACGACCCTGCGACCGCTCGCGCTGACCTTCTCCATGTACCGCATCACCCACCGCAACCGGCGCACCTTCGAGCTGGGCATTGCCGGCATCCTGCGCGACGTCGGCAACGGGTTTGCCGACATCGACGTGGAGATCGGCGGCGATACCGGCCTGGTCATCGGCACCCCGGCTGCCGGAAGCACCGAGGACGACGTCTTCGGCGCCGTGCTGAAGGCACTCCGCGACGTCGGCAGCGTGCGCCGCCTGCTGTCGGTCGACGTCCCGTCACTGAACGGCCGGCCGGCCCAGTTCTACGACCTCCGCGACCGGGTCTATCTCTCCGAGGTCTCGGTCACCAGCCAGGACGACTCCGGGAATACCGAGACCAGCCTGCAGACCGCCACGGTGAGCGAAGGCATCCTGATTTCGTACCGAGCGCAGATCATCGCCCACGACGAGATGCTGGCGCGCATTGCGATCAACCTGCTCGACCCGGCGGAGATCAGGAACTTTGCCGTCCAGGACCTGACGATCCAGCAGCCGGAGCAGGCGCGGCGCGCCATCGTCTCCTCGCAGTCGATCCGCACCGGCGAGATCCTGGTGCTGACCGGGTTTTCCGATCACCTGCAGGCCGGCGAGGACAGGGTCGGGGCCGGGCTGCTGGGCGAGTCGCGGTGGGATGCGGACCGGCGCATGACCGAGCAGATCATGCTGGTCACCGCCCGGATCGGCCGCCCGCTCGGCATCGTCGAGGAATCGCCCGGCATCGCTCCGATGGCGGATGCGTCCCGGTGAGCGTTGTCCTGGTGGCCGGGGCGCGGTACGCCGCAGGCGCCCTCTGGCTCGACGATGCCAACCCCCGGGTGATCGAGCGTGCCGCCCGGCGATCGGATCTGCCGTTCCGCGCCCCCTGTGGCACGCAGGTCGGACTGACAGGACCGGGGGAGGATGACCACGACGGCGTTCCGCCGCTCGCGGCCAGCCTCGGCGCCATGGTCGATCAGGGCACGTGGGTGGCGCTCGTCGCCGTTGACGAGACCGGTCAGGCCTGCGTCGTGCAGGCGGTGGACGGCCGGATCGTGTCCGATACCGTGCACGGGACGCTTGGGCAGGCCGAAGATGCGGTTCGCCGCCTGCACGACGCAGGCTGCGTGTTCTGGGCCACGCCGGGGCATCTCGATGACCTGCGTCCTCAGCCGATCGATCCGGCGGCTCTGGCGGTGGCCGCCGCTCAGACGCAGGTCATGGAGCGGTCTGCGGCGGGCCGGGGTGCGCTGCTTCCGCGGGTCGCGCTCGCCTCGACACTGGCAGCGGCGGCCCTCGGCGGCAGCTGGTTCGTCTGGGACACCTGGTTGCGGGCGCCGGAGCCGCCGCCGCTGGCGCCCGCCACCATGGTCTCGACCGCACATGACCCGCTCAGGATGCTCGCGGGCTGCGAGCGC
>MPMT01000054.1 GCA_002238645.1 Alphaproteobacteria bacterium bin52
TGTGTCTCTGCCGGCCCACGGTGGCTTTCTGCGTCCCAGCTCGCTGGCCGCGGGTTGCCCCGGGACCAGTGGGATATGCTACGGCACCAAACTGAGAACCGTGCCGGCGGGACTTTCACCCGCAAGTTCTGCAGCTAGACTCGCTGCACCCATTCTCGAACACCGCCGGACTGCCGCCCGGATCGCCCACAACGGACAGTCGAGGCCCGGACGCTGCGCCGCCGTCCTCATGCATTTCGCTCTGCGGATGCACGTCCCCGCGACCGCAACACTGGCGGCAGGGTGCGTATCTCGTGGTCATGCACGTGTCTCTCCGGCCAGCATGGCACGCGCCGGGCTGAAGGCGTATAAGCCGCCTGTGCCCATGTCCGACACCGCCACCCCCGCCGCTCCCGCCGCCGCTCAGCCCGAATACACCGAGCTGCAGCGCTGGCTGACGCTGATGACCGTCACGCTTGCCACCGCGCTCTACGCGATGACGGTGACGATTGCCAATGTGGCGCTTCCCAAGATGCAGGGCACCTTTGGGGCAACGCAGGACGAGATCGCCTGGGTCGTCACCTTCAACATCATCGCCACGGCCGTCATGACGCCGGCTACCGGCTGGCTCGCGGAGAAGGTCGGGCGGCGCAATATCATGGTCTGGGGCATCGCGTTCTTCACGCTGGTCTCCGCCGGTTGCGGCCTCGCCCAGAGCCTCGAACAGCTGGTCTTCTTCCGCATCCTCCAGGGACTCGCCGGCGCACCTCTGGTGCCTGTCAGCCAGGCCATCGTGATGACGATCTTCCCGCGCGAACGCCACGGGACCGCGCTCGCGGTCTGGGGCATCGGCGTGACCATCGGACCGATCATCGCGCCGACGCTTGGTGGCTATATCACCGAGATCTACAACTGGCGGTGGATCTTCTTCCTGCTGGTCCCGGTGGGCGTGGTGGCGTTCCTCTGTGCGGCGGCCTTCGTGCGCCGTCGGGCGCGGCGCCACCCGACGACCCTCGACTGGACCGGCTTCATCGCGCTCTCACTCGCCATCGCCGCGCTGCAGCTCATGCTCGATCGGGGCGAGCGGCTCGGCTGGTTCAACCACCATGAAATCGTCCTTGAGGCATTTGTCGCCTGTCTCGCCTTCTACGTGTTCGTCGTCCACATCCTCACGACCGACCGTCCCTTCCTGAAGCCGCGCATCCTCACCAACCGCAACTTCGCCATAGGGCTGTCGCTGACCTTCGTTTTCGGCCTGCTCAATTTCACGCCGATGGTGCTGTTCCCGTCGCTGTTGCAGGGCCTGCGCGGTTATCCCGATGGCGTCATCGGCTACCTGCTGGCGATGCGCGGCCTCGGCTCACTCTGCGGCTTTTTGTTCATCATGTTCTACGGCCAGCGCATCGACCCGCGCCTGCTGCTGCTCGCGGGCTTTGTCATCCAGGGCGCTTCGGGCCTTGCGATGGCGCAGTTCGACATCAACCTCACCACATTCGGCGTCGCCTGGACCTCCATGCTGCAGGGGTTCGGGGTCGGGCTGATCTGGGTGCCGCTCTCCATCGCGACCTTCTGGACGCTGGAGACCAGGGACATGACGGAAGGCACGGCGCTCTTCCACCTCCTGCGAAATGTCGGCTCGTCCATCCACATCTCGCTGTCGGTGGCGTTGGTCATTCACACGGCCAGCATGAGCTATTCGGAACTCTCCAACTTCGCGAACCCCTTCAACGCCGCTCTCGACCGGGCCACATCGGAAGGACCGTGGAGCCTGGAGGGTGGAACCGGCATGGCGGCGCTCGTCCAGGAGATTACCCGCCAGGCGCAGATGATCGGCTACGTCAATGCCTTCTACTTCTTTGCCGCCACTGCCTTCGTCTGCATCCCGCTCCTTCTGTTCGTGCGCAAGCCTACGGCGGCGACAGCAGGTTAGACCGCATCGACGACAAACGAACAGGTCGCTGCCGTCTCGACCGCCCCCGGTGACCGCGGGTTCCCGGAGTCAAACCGGCCAAGCTCATCATCTCGATGTCGGGTGACGGCTCGCCGCGTCGCCAGGGGCCGCCCCGCCATCGTTGACCCGTCTCAACCGTCCCGAACGCCGTCGCAGACGCGGTCGATGCGCCCTGTTCCCGGCAGAACTCCACCACCCGGGCGATGGCGCCCTCGGCCTGCAACCGGGCAGGTTCTCGCCGAACGGCCACTGCCTGCAGGCTATCGAACGCAATGTCGGGCAGGACCATCAGTTCTTCCGCGGTTCATCCCCGCGGGAAAGCCTCGATCGTCTTCAGCAACAGCGACACTGGACGACGTACAAAACTCGGGCGAAGCAGCGTGAAGCCCCGCAACCACTACGACAGACCCGGGCCGACCGGCCCTGTTCAAGCGAGAGCACGGGCCTGGTCAGGTTTCGGAGAACGTCAATAGTCGAGGAAGCTGCGAAGCCTGCGTGAACGCGACGGATGCTTGAGCTTGCGCAGTGCCTTGGCCTCGATCTGGCGGATGCGTTCGCGGGTCACCGAGAACTGCTGGCCCACTTCCTCGAGCGTGTGGTCGGTATTCATGCCGATGCCGAACCGCATGCGCAGTACCCGTTCCTCGCGCGCGGTCAGGCTTGCGAGAACCCGTGTCGTGGTCTCGCGCAGGTTGGCCTGGATCGCCGCGTCGAGCGGCTGCACCGCATTCTTGTCCTCGATGAAGTCGCCGAGCTTGCTGTCCTCCTCGTCGCCGATCGGGGTCTCGAGGCTGATCGGCTCCTTGGCGATCTTCAGCACCTTGCGCACCTTGTCGAGCGGCATCACCAGCTTTTCGGCAAGTTCCTCCGGCGTCGGTTCGTTGCCGTTCAGGTGCAGCATGTTGCGTGAGGTCCTGACCAGCTTGTTGATGGTCTCGATCATGTGGACCGGGATACGGATGGTCCGGGCCTGGTCGGCAATCGACCGGGTGATGGCCTGACGGATCCACCAGGTGGCATAGGTCGAGAACTTGTAGCCGCGGCGGTACTCGAACTTGTCGACCGCCTTCATCAGCCCGATATTGCCCTCCTGGATCAGGTCGAGGAACTGCAGGCCGCGGTTGGTGTACTTCTTGGCAATCGAGATCACGAGGCGCAGGTTGGCCTCGACCATCTCCTTCTTGGCCCGGCCGGCATTGCGCTGGCCCTTCTGGACCGTGCGCACGATGGTCCGGAACTCCGGGATCAGCACCCTGGCTCCGACCGCCAGCCGGTCGAGGTCGTCCCGCGCCGCCGCAAATTCCTCGCCATACTCGGCCGCGAACCGCTTCCAGGCCGGGTTCGAGCCCTCGCACATCCGCGCCAGCCACCGGAGCTCGAGCTCGTGGCCGAAGTACTCGCGCCTGAAGTCCGGCCTGGAGATGCCGCAGGCCTCGGCCTTCTTCATCAGGTCCATGTCGATATCGACGAGAGTGCGGTTCTGCTCGTAGAGCGCCTCGACCAGCGCCTCGATGCGAGCGTTGTTCAGCTGCACGCCGTCCATCGCCAGCGCCAGTTCGTTGCGCAGCTTCGCACAGCGGCGCTCGGTCTGGGGTGCCAGCGAATCCCCGCGGCGCATCCGCTCGAGGCGCGGCTCCTGCAGCCGGTCCAGCCTGGTATAGATCCCCGCGATCTGGTCGAACTTCTTCAGCATCTCCGGCAGGACGCGTTCTTCCATGGTGCCCACGGAGATATTGGTGTCCTCTGCGTCGTCGTCGCTCCCGTCCTGCGACCCGTCCGCGCCATTCGCATCGGGCCGGGTCTGCTCGAGCGGCACGCCGCCGGGTCCCATGCCGCTGGCCGCGGGCGGCTGGGGAACGCCGTACATGACCTTGTAGGTGGCATCGAGATCGATGATGTCGCGCAGGGGAAACTCGCCGTTCTTCAACCCCTCGTTCCAGCTCATCAGCGCCTTGATCGCAAGCGGGCTCTCGAACACGCCGCCGATCATCAGTTCACGGCCGGCCTCGATCCGCTTGGCTATCGCGATCTCGCCTTCGCGGGAAAGCAGCTCGACGTTGCCCATTTCGCGCAGATACATGCGCACCGGGTCATCGGTGCGGCCCACGTCGTCCTCGGCGACATTGCCGGCCCGCGTCGTGGTCTCCTGATTCTCCTTGCGCTCGGGTGCCGGCTCCTCGGTCTCCTCGCTGTCTACGACGTTCACGCCCATCTCGTTCAGCGAAGACAGCACATCCTCGATCTGCTCCGACGAGTTCTGCCCCTCGGGCAGGGCCGAGTTCACGTCGTCGTAGGTCAGGTAGCCGCGTTCCTTGCCCTTGGTGATCAGGTTCTTCACGGCCTGGTTCATGTTGTCCATGAGAGGGCCGTCACCGGCCTCCTCGCGCTCCGGAGTCCCGGCGTCAGATCGTGCCAGTGCCTGTTTCGCCATGATCCTCGTCCTCCCGCTCCGGAACGTCCTCCAGGGACCCTGACCCGGCGTTTACCGATTGCAGCAGTTCGCGCAGTCCGTTGACGCGCTCCCAGGCCCCTTCGCTGTTGTCCTCGGCAAACGCCCGCTTTGCTTCAGCAAGTTCGACCTCGAGCTGGTGACGGTGCAAACGTGCAAGAAGTTCACGCACGCCGGTGCGTGCGCGTTCGATCGTTTCGCCCGGACGCGCGAAGGATGCATGTCGCAGTGTCGCCGGCTGCAGGAGCCCGCCACACCCCTCACCAAAGCCCAAGCCCGACAAATGGAGATCGAGCGTTGCAGTTTCAAGCCCCGGCGCGTCGTGATAGGCCTCGAGGACGGCCCGACGCAGACGGTCGAGGTCGGGATCCCTGAAACCGGTGCGCCCGAGAGCCTCGCCGAACTCGTCGAGCAGGACGGGATGGACAGCGATCGCCGCGAGCACGGCGCGCTGCTGCTGTTTCTCGGCGAAGGCCGGCGACAGCCGCGTGCGGGCGGCCTCGCTGCCCGGCGGAGACGGCCGCCAGGCCTGCCAGCCCCTGCCCGAACGCGGACCGCGACGCTCGCCACGGCGCTCGGCGAGCCGGCGCTCGAAACTGTCGCGGTAGGCCTGCTGCACCGTCGCATCGGCGATCTGGCGCACCCGGGCGCGCAGCCGATCGACGAAGTCGGCGTAGCGTTCCGGCGTGTCGATCGGCCGGGCCTGCTGCTCAAAGTCCCACAGAAAGTCCGAGAGGCTCCGTGAGCCCGACAGGAGCCGGCGTACCGCCTCGGGACCGGCCTCGCGAAGCAGGTCGTCGGGATCCTGCCCCTCGGGCAGGGTCACGAAACGCAGCGAATGGCCGGGCTTGAGCAGCGGCAGCACCCTGGCCGCCGCCTGGCCGGCGGCCCGCCTTCCGGCGGCGTCGCCGTCGAGGCACAACACCGGCTCCGGCGCAAGCCGCCACAGTTCGACGATCTGGTCCTCGGTGAGCGCGGTTCCAAGCGGGGCGACCGCGTTGGGCATGCCGCCGCGAGCCAGCGCGATCACGTCCATGTAGCCCTCGACCACCACGATCTCGCCGTCCCGGGTCGCGGACTGACGCGCCTGGGCGAGTCCGTAGAGCACCCGCCCCTTGCTGAAGAGCGGCGTATCCGGCGAGTTGAGGTACTTGGGCATCCGGTCGATGAGCGTGCGGCCGCCAAAGGCGATGACCCGGCCGCGCCGGTCGGTGATCGGGAAGATCACGCGTTCGCGAAACACCTCGTAGGGATCGCGCCCGTCATCGGGCCGTCGCACCAGTCCCGCCTCGAACAGCAGCGCCGGTTCGATGCCCTTTGCCGTGAGCGCGCTGCGCAGCTGGGTCCGCCCGCTGCCCGCATAGCCGAGCCGGAAGTGCCGGACGGTGTCCTCGTCCAGACCGCGGCCCTCCAGGTAGGAGCGTGCCACCGCTCCCTCTCCCGAACGCAGCCGGTCCTCGAAGACGACGGTCGCCGCCTCCATCACCTCGTGCAACGTCGCCCGGCGCTCCCAGCGGCGCTCTTCCTCCGGATCGGGACGCGGAATCTCGAGCCCGGCCTCGGCCGCAAGCTGTTCCACCGCCTCGACGAAGCCGAGGCCCTCGACCTTGACCACGAAATCGATCGCGTCACCGTTCGCCCCGCAGGGGAAGCAGTGGTAGAAGTTCTTGTCGTCAACGACCCTGAGCGACGGATCCGTGTCGGCGTGGAACGGGCACAGGCCGATCAGTTCCCTGCCCTTGCGCGTCAACGCCACGTGCCGACCCACCACATCGGAAAGCCGGATCCTGTCCCGAAGCGTGTCGAGGAACTGTGGCGAGAACTTCATGACGGGGACATCTCCCGGGCCAGGCACCTTCGAATAATGCGGCAGTTTCGCGAAGTTGGCGAGTCTCAACCGACCGGGCTTGCATCCTTCGCCCGCCATGCGTTACAGTGAACGAATGGAGAACTTCGGTACTCAACTGGCGCGCGGGATCTGCCGACACCTGCGCGCGAGCGGTTACGCGACGCTGACCGAATTCACGCTGCGCACCCGGCGCCGGGTCGACGTGATCGCTCTATCGACCGACGGCAGCATCGTCATCGTCGAGGTAAAGTCGAGCCACGCCGATTTCCGCTCCGACCGCAAGTGGGACTCCTATCTCGATTATTGCGACCAGTTCTTCTTCGCGGTGCCGCCGGAGTTCTCGATCGACCTGATCCCGCAGCACTGCGGCCTGATGCGCGCCGATGCCTGGGACGCCGCCGTCATCCGCCCGGCCCCGGTCCACCGTCTGAACGCGTCGCGTCGCAAGGCGCTCACGATCCGGTTCGCACGCGCCGCCGGGCTGCGCCTTCAGGACCGGCTCGACCCGGCGCTGACCCTGCATCCCGACCAGGCCGGCACACCGGCCGGCTGACCGGTCAGCCCCGCGCGGTGCGGAAGGCCGCGATGCGATCCCAAGTCTCCGGATCCTGCCACGAGCGGACCACCGCCTCGACCTCGTGGTCCATCGCCGCGCGCACGTCCCCCGGTACGGCGCGCGCCAGAGTGCGCTTCATGTCGCGCACGGCGCGTCGAGGCAGGGCAGCCAGACGGTCGCCCACCGCCTGTGCCTCCGCGAGCAGGGTATCGTCGGGAACCACCCGCCACGCCACCCCGAGTTCGAGGAACTGGGCAGCGGTGTAGCGCTCACCCAGCAGCAGCAGCTCGCGCGCCTTCTGCAGGCCCGCGAGCCGAGGCAGGATCGCGGTCACGCCTCCGGTGACGAACAGACCCCAGGAAACCTCCGGGAAGAACCCGCGGGCACTCTCGGCCCAGATCGGAAAGTCGCAGTTGATCGCCCACTCGAGACCGCCGCCAACCGCCCAGCCGTGGATGGCGCCGATCACAGGGACATCGCCATCGACGATGGCACGCGTCGCGTCCTGGATCGCGATCGCATGGGCGCGCGCCTCGGCCTCGCTCGCCGGCATGGAGCGCTCGAACAGGTCGGCGCCGGCACAGAAGGCGCGCCCGGCCCCGCGCAGCACGATCGCCGCCACCTCGGGATCGGCGTTGGCGGCGCGGACCGCCATGGTCAGTTCGGCGACGAGTTGCGGGGTCATGGCGTTCAGCGCCTGCGGCCGGTCGAGCACCACGTGGTGCACCGCGCGCACGCGCTCGATGCTCACGACCGGTTCCGGTGCAGGTCGGGTTTCTGGCATCATCGTCTCCTTCACTGTCCCAGCAGATCCGGCGGCCTGCCGGAAGTAAGGTTCATCATGCCCCCGGCCCCCACCCTGTGCAGCCTTGAAATCGTCGACCGCCGCCCGTTCGCCGATGCGCTCGACTTCGGAAAGAGCGGGTCGTACGAGCGCATCGTCGCCCGCGCGCGGCACCGGGTCGATCCCGGGGCCGCCTCCCAGGCGGGTATCACCGACATCGCGCTGGCACCCCGGGACGGCGACGGCATGGTCGGGTTTGCCGCCGACGTGTTCATCCTGCGCCCGGTGGATGCGGCACGCGGCAACCGCCGGCTGATGTTCGACTGGGGCAACCGGGGCAACAAGCGCCTGCTGCAGTACTTCTGCGATGCGCGTCACAGCAACGACCCCTCGAGCGCCGAGCACGCCGGCAACGGCTTCCTGTTCAGGCGCGGCTACACCATCGTGTTCGGCGCCTGGCAGGGCGACCTGCTGGCGGGTGACGGGCGGATGCTGATGCAGCTTCCGACAGCGCGGCTGCCCGACGGGCCGGTTACCGGCCTGGTGCGCACCGAGTTCATCGCCGACCAGGAGGGCATCACCTGCTTTCCGCTCAGCGGCCGCAGTTCCACCCGGCCGCACCCGGCGGTCTCGACCGATTCACGCGACGCAACGCTGACCATGCGTCCCTACGCCGATGCCGAACGCCATCAGGTGTCCGCCTGCGACTGGGCCTTCGCCCGGGTCGAGCACGGCGAGGCCGTGAACCTGCTGGGTCCGGAACAGGGTATCGCACCCTCGGACTGCCACATCCACCTGCCGGCCGGGTTCCGGCCTGGCTGGATCTACGAACTGGTCTACACCGGTCGCGACCCCCTGGTACTCGGGCTCGGTCACGTCGCGGTCCGCGACCTCGTCAGTCACCTGCGCTACCACGACGAGGGTGCTGCACTGCTGGGGCCGGTCGAGAAGGCCTACGGCTACGGGCGCTCGCAGACCGGGCGCGCCATCCGCGATTTCGTCTGGCGGGGTTTCAACGTCGACGCCGAAGGGCGCAGGGTGTTTGACGGCCTGATGCCGCATGTCTCCGGCGCCGGAGGCAAGTGGCTGAACCAGCGCTTTGCCAACGCGGTGGTCTCCGGCGGACAGCAACACGAGGACCACTTCGCGCCTGCCGACCACTTTCCCTTTGCCTATGCCGGGTGCACGGATCCGTACACCGGCCGGTGCGACGCCATCACCCGGCGCGGGGAGCGCGATCCGCTCATCATTCACACCCAGACCGCCACCGAGTACTGGCAACGCCGCGGCTCGCTGGTTCACACCGACTGCGAGGGACGTGACCTCGCCGAACCGGACGGAGTGCGCATCTATCACTGGACCGGCACCCAGCATGCGGCCGATCCGAACCAGGGCCCGCCGCAGTACGGCATCTGTCGCGAGTGGCTCAACATCGCCCGGACCTCGATGCTGTTCCGCGCCATGCTGGACGCGCTCGACCGGTGGGCAACAGACGGCACGCCGCCGCCGCCGAGCCGCTACCCGCGGGTCGCCGACGCAACCCTTGTGCCCTTCGCCGTCTGGCGCGAGCAGTTCCCCGCCATCCCCGGCGTGATGTGCCCGAACGGGCCGAACCTGATGCCGCTGCTCGACTTCGGGCCCCGGCGCGACGAGGGCATCCACGACCGCGAACCGCCCGGGGTGCGCGACCTCGACGCCTACCCGGTGCTGGTGCCTGCGGTCGACGAGGACGGCAACGAGATCGCAGGCGTGAAGGCGCCGATGGTTGCCGCGCCGCTCGGGACCTTCACCGGCTGGAACATCCGTCGCCGCGGCCGCGGCGAGGGCGCGATGCATGAGTTCTCAGGGTCCTACATCCCGCTGCCGGAGACACCCGAGGAACGCGCGGCCACCGGCGATCCGCGGCGGTCGCTCACCGAACGCTACGGAGATGCGGCCGGCCACGTCGCCGCGGTTCGCGAAGCCGCGCGGGCCCTGGTCCGCGACGGGTTCATGCTGGAAGAGGATGTGGAACGCGCCGCCGCCATGGCGGCAGACTGGGGCCGGCCGCTGACCGGTGTGAGCGGCCCGTGAGCCGTCGAACCTGACCGAACGGCCGGCAGCGGACGGGACGGTGCGCGCGAATACGTCGATGGTGCACCGGGCATACGATGGGCTCGGGCGGGAGCACGGGGCGGGTGAACGGCATCGCGTCCTTCACCTGTTCCGCCGCTTCGCGACGGGAACGTCCGGGGTCATGGCTTCCTCTCCCCGGTGGTCGAACCGCTCGGTCCGGACCCGCGACATCCCCGACGCCATTCAGGGCATGAACAGCGCGACGGCGGATCCACGGCCTGCGCCGGCTCTCTGCGGGTTCCGGGAGCGCCAGCCGACCGGATGCGGGGCGTGGCTCGAACGCGGCATCCCGAGATCGAACACGGCGCAACACGAGACGCCGGATTTCCACAGGCACGTCCCCATCCGCCGGACAACCGGTGCAGATCGCTCTGTCGGACACGGACCGGACGTCCCGTCGGTATGCGTCGGATGCGCCGAATCACCGCTCCCGTCGCCGTCAGGCCGGCCCGTTGCATCAATTATCTGATGGTACAGGCCTGCGCTTCCTGTCAAGATCCATAGTGACGAAACCAGGTTTCGGAAACGGTACCCGCCGGACAGAGTCGCTCGACTGCGGCTTTTCCGGAAGGCGGGCGGTTGCGCGAGAGCGTGGACCAGGTGTCGGCAGTCTCAAGACACGGCGCCACGCCGTCGCTTCCGGACCGAGGATTCAAGGGAGGAAGAGATGCGCAGACCAGTCACTTCGATTGCCATGGCGGGCATGTTGGTCCTGGGACTTTCTGCCGTGCAGGCCAACGCGTTCGATGGCGAGCTCTGGATCGGAGCGTACGAACCGATGAGCGGACCAGGGGCCGCGCTGGGAATCGGCGCGTCTCGCGGCGTGGGCCTCGCCATTGACGAGTGGAACGCTCGAGGCGGGATCAAGCTTGACGGCAAGGCTTACGAGATCAAGTACAAGGTATATGATCACAAGTATTCTGCCGAACTGGCTGTCGAAGTAGCGAACAAGCTGGTGTTCGATGACGGCATCAAGATTCTCGTTACGAACTCGGGATCGGGCCCGACCATTGCCGCGACCGAGGCGGTGCTGGAGAAGAACAAGATCTTCAACACGACGACCGGCTGGAATCCCAAGGCCATCGGGGCGGACAAGACCTACACCTACCGCGTCTGGGGAACGGGCAACGAGTTTGGCGCGAGCTTCCTGCGCTGGTGGATCAAGAACTTCCCCGACAAGAACAAGATCGCGGTCTTCGAGGGTGCGACATCAGCCGGCATGGCGTCTGGCGCGCTGATGAAGCAGCACGCGCTCGCTCTCGGCTTCGACGTCGTGCACGAGGACTATACGGACGAGACCGCCAGCGATTTCTATGCGCCGATCACCGCGATGATGGCCGCCGGGCCGGACCTGATCGAGATGTCGGCAACACGCCCGGGACACGAGGGCCTGATCGTCAAGCAGCTGCACGAACTCGGCTACGAAGGCACCATTGTCAGCGCCGGAACGAATCCCGACGAGACACTCAAGATCGCCGGCGCGGAAGCCATGGAAGGCATGTATCTGCTCCAGTCGATATCCTATGAGTCGCCAGACGTTTCTGCGGCACAGAAGGCGTATGCGAAGAAGTATCAGGAAAAATACAACGAGAAGTTCGTCACATTCCACAGCGAGAAGATGTATGATGCTGCCAATGGCGTGTTCAGCGCCATTGAAGCCTGCCAGTGCATCGACCCGACCGAACTGAGGGATTTCTTCGCAACCTTCAGCTGGGAGACCCTGTCTGGCCAGATGACGGCCTGGGGCGGTGAGAAGACCTACGGCATCAAGCGCCAGATGATACACGCGCTGCCGATCAACGTCTTCAAGGACGGTCAGATCATCACCATCGCCTTCGGAATGCCCGACGTTCCCTGAAACAGGTCACCCTCCGCCATTCCTGCCGGCCCGATCGTGACATGCGAGACGACCGGGCGGCAGGCAGGCAGGACGGTTCCGCTGGCGCCGGACGACAGGGTGGGTTGTCCGGCGTCGCCGGAACTGTCATGGGCGCATCAATGAGACTGACAGGCGGTTCATGAACTCGATACTGTTTCTCCAGACCCTGCTGAACGCGCTGATGCTCGCCGGCCTCTACGTCATGACGGCGACAGGGCTCAGCCTCGTTCTCGGTGTCCTGCACATCATCAATTTCGCCCACGGCGCGTTTCTGATGTTTGGCGCCTATCTGGTCTGGATGCTGGTGGACAAGGAAACCACGGCGATTGAGAACGTGCCCGAATTCCTTCGTGTCCTGGACATTCCGTACCCGCTGGCGGCGATCATGGCGGTGATCGCGATCGGCGCTCTCGGCGCCCTCGTCAACCGGGTTCTCTATCAGCGGTTCTGGGGCAAGGTTCTCCCTTGCCTGATCGTGGCCGTCGGACTGACGCAGATCATGCAGCAGGGCGCCTTCGTGACCTTCGGCATCCACACCAAGAGCGTCCCGACCTATTTCGAGGGCCTGGTGGACATTTTCGGCGCCCGGTTCCCGCTGGAACGGCTGATGATCATCGTGGTCGCCGTGCTGCTCACCACTGGACTGCTGCTGCTCCTGCGCTACACCCGGACCGGCCTCGCAATGCGCGCTGTCGCGCAGGACAGCGATGCGGCAGCCGTTTCCGGCGTGAATATCCCGCGCACCGCGACGATCGCCATGTTCATCGGCTGCGGCATGGCGGCAGCGGCCGCAGCAGTGATCGCGCCCGTCTTCACCGTGCACGCCTACATGGCCGAAGGCTATCTCATCAAGGCGTTCATGGTGATCATTCTCGGAGGCATGGGCAGCATAACGGGCGCCATATGGGCGGGCATCCTCGTGGGATTCATCGACGCCTTCGGCAATGTGTTCTTCGGGTACTTCACGCAGATAATCCTGCTGGCCCTTGTCGTAGGTGTGATCGTGTTCAAACCGACGGGACTGTTCAGCGGCATTGTCTTTGATGTGTTTACGAGGGAAGAGTGACAGACAGGACCGTCAGTACCGGCCTCTGGGACCGACTGACCTGGTGGTCAGTTGCGCTCGTATTCCTGTTCTTCCTGACCCTGCCCCTGTGGTTTCATGAAGAATATTACCTGCACGCGCTGGTCAACGTCTTCATCCATTCCATGGTCGCCATCGGCCTCAGATTGCTGTGGCGCACCGGACTGGTGTCCTTCGGCACGGCCGGGTTCATTGCGATCGGAGGCTACGCCGCCGGACTGCTGTCGCGGGATCTCGGCATCAGTTTCTGGCTGTCCCTGCCGCTCGGCGGCTGCGCAGCCGCGGTCTTTGCCGTCGCGATCGGAATTCCGACACTCCGCTTGAAGAGTTCGTATTTCTTCCTGATTTCATGGGCGACAGGAGAGATCATACGGCTTTCGTTCCTCTATCTCTTCATCCCGGTCTTTGGGGGCTGGCAGGGTTTTCGCAAGATCCCGCCACCTGATACAATCATCATACCCGGAATTTTGTTGATCGATTTCTCCCAGAAGGTTCACTGGTACTATCTGGCTCTCTTCCTGCTGTGCGTTTCCGCATTCATCATGCTCCGAATTGACTACAGCCGCATCGGAACAACGATCGGTGCACTGTTCGACGCTCCGGACCTGTGCGAAGCGGTCGGCGTGCCGACAATGGCATACCGGGTCTTCGCGTTTGCCACGGCGTGTTTCATGGCCGGCGTCGCCGGCGCCGTCTACGGTTCGTTCAACACCTTCCTGCATCCCGAGAGCTTCACGATCATCCAGTCTATCGAGACGGTCTCCTACGTGATCATCGGCGGCGCCTCGACGGTGTGGGGCCCGATCCTCGGCGTCTTTGTGGTCAAGGGCATTGCGATGAGCGTGCGGGGTATCGGCGCCTACGAGATCATCCTCGCCGGCGCCCTGATGATCCTGGTGATGATCTTCATCCCGGAGGGTCTTTCCGGCCTGCCGCGGCGCATCCGGCGCTATGTCACCCGCCGCAGGGTGAAGGAGAGCATGGAGTCGCAGCATGGCGACTGAACCCCTGCTCGAGACCCGCGGCCTGGTCAAGAAATTCGGTGGTGTCGCCGCGATCGACATGCTGGACTTCCATGTCGAGGACGGCGAAATCCTGGGCGTTATCGGCCCCAACGGATCCGGCAAGACGACCCTGTTCAACGTCATCACCGGCTTTCTGAGCGCCAACGGCGGACAAGTCTACCTGCGCGGCAACCGCATCACAAATCTCTCGCCGCACCGGATTGCCAGGCGCGGCATCGTACGGACATTCCAGCTCAACCTGCTGTTCCGGTCCCTGACGGTGCTCGAGAACATCCGCTTCGGCTATCACCTGCAGCGAGAGAACAGCGTCTTCGGTGCGTTCTTCAACACCGGCCCGACCAGGCGCGAGGAGCGGGCCATCACCGAAATGGCCGAAGAGGTGCTGGTGGCGACCGGCATGGCCGACCGCAGGGAACAGCTGGCCGGCGAGCTGTCCTATGGCTGGCAGAAGACGCTGACCCTGGCCATCGGTCTCGCGGCCCGGCCAAGGCTGCTGCTCCTGGACGAACCCCTGACCGGGATTTCGCCCACCCGTGTCGCCGCCATCGCAGGCCTGATCACCAACGCGCGGGAGAGCGGCACCACGATCTGCATGATCGAACACAACGTCAATCTGCTGATGGACCTGTGCGACCGGATTGTCGCTCTCAACTTTGGCCGCAAGATGGCTGACGGTCTCCCCGACGAGGTAACCCGGGACAAGACCGTCATCGAGTCATATCTCGGAGGATAGGGCGTGCTGAGCATTCGCGGCCTGGCGGTCCATTACGGAATCTTCCAGGCCATCCATGACCTGGACCTGGACGTCGAGGACGGCCAGACGGTCAGCCTGCTCGGGGCGAACGGCTCGGGCAAGAGCACAATTCTCAAGACAGTGTCGGGTATCAAGAAGCCCACCAGCGGGGAGATTCACTTTCAGGGAACCCGCATCGACGACGAAAAGCCGGAGACCATCGTCCGCATGGGTATCGGCAGCGTCATGGAAGGGCGCCGGCTGTTTCCGTACATGACGGTCATGGAAAACCTGCGCATGGGCGCGTTTTCCCGTTCCGACAGGGCCGGCGTGGCGGACGACATCGAACGCATGTTCGATCGGTTTCCCGTGCTGCGTGGCAAGGCCGGCGATCGGGCCGGACTTTTGAGCGGGGGCCAGCAGGAAATGGTCGCCGTCGCCCGCGGCCTGATGGCGCGGCCGAAACTTCTGATCATGGACGAGCCCTGCCAGGGCCTGAGCCCGATCATGGTGAAGGAGATCGAATCCATCATCCGCGACATCAAGGAGGAAGGGGTGACGATCCTGCTTGTGGAACACAACGTCTCGATCGCCCTGGGCGTGGCCGACAAGGTCTACATCCTGCAGAACGGCGCGATGCGCTATGAAGGCCGGCCCGGCGACTTCAGCGAGGACGAATTCGTGCAGAAGGTGTACCTCGCCGGCTGACCGGGGCGGGTGCGACGGCGCCGGTCATGAGGCGGACCGTCGATGACGATGTAACCGACAGCAGGTCGGGGACCGGGGGCAGCGCACCCGGGTCGTGGCCGGGACCGGCCGGGCGCAGGCCGTGTGATTGGAGACCAATATGGATCAGGACACCGTCGGCTTTATCGGACTGGGAAACATGGGCGGGCCGATGGCGGGTCACGTTGCGCGAACCGGCCGTGACCTGATCGCGTATGACAGCGCAGGGACCCAGGCCCGGGCCCCTGCGGGCGCCCGTTCAGCCGCCTCGACACCCCGCGTAGCGGAGGCCGCGGGCATCATCTTCCTGAGCCTGCCGACCGTTGCGGCAGGGCGTTCCGTTGTCGGGGAGATTGCCGGAACGGACGGCGCGGAGGGCTCCCTCGTCGTCAATACGGCGACCGTCGGGCTGAAGGCAGCCCGGGAAGCACATGCCATTCTGGCCCGGCGCGGTATCGATTATGTGGATGCGCCGGTCTCCGGGATGGCGTTTCGCGCCCGGGAGGGCACGCTGGCGACCATGTATTCCGGCAGCGCCGGGACGCTGGAACGTCTCCGGCCGCTATTGGAGAGCTACTCGACCCGTGTTCATCACGTCGGAACCGAGCCGGGACAGGGACAGCTGATGAAGCTGGTCAACAACTACCTCGCCATCGCGAGTTTCGTGACCACCAGCGAGGCGCTGGTGACGGGCATGCAGGGCGGCCTGGACCTCGAAACAATGCTCGGCGTGATCGAATCATCCTCGGGCCAGAACTTCATCGCCAGCGCCGTGTTTCCCCGTCACATGGTCACCGAAACCTTTGACAGCGGCGGCTCGGCGACGCTGCCTCACAAGGACCTCGACCTGTACGTCGAGGCGGCCAATGACGCGGACACGCCGAGGCATGTCGCCCGCGCAGCCCTCGATGTCCTCGAGGCGTTCGCGGCGCATGATCCGGATGCGGACCAGTCTACGATCTATCGCTTCATCCGCGACGGCCTGTCTCCCGGCTGAGGGGCCGGCCGGGGCGCGCCGCCAGCAGCCGGTACGGGCCGCCGGGGCCGACCGGTTCGATCGCACGCGGTCAGCAGGCCGGATCGAACAGGAGTTTCCGGGTCGCCTCGCGATCGGGCAGAATGTCACCGAGACGGTCCAGACTCCTGTCGAAGGCCTCCGCCAGGGCGTCGGGGCCCCCGAAACGGGCGACGGTGTCTGGCGGCAAAAACTTGATCAGCAGGTCCGCGGTGCCGGGCGGCACGCCGGCAAAGTGCACGGTCATGATGCCGTAGTCGCGCAACAGCACCATGGCCAGGGCTGCCGTCGCCTCGTAGGGCACGATCTGAAAGTCCTCGTCCGTCCCGGCGCGTTCCTTGACCGCGCGCATGATTTCCCCTGCCGGCAGAAATCCGATGATCTCGTTGCTGCGCGCAAGGTCATCGCCGAGCCGCTGGGCAAGCGCGCGAACAACCCGTTGCGTGATGTCGACCCGGTCCCGCACCGCCCTGTCGCTGTAGCTGCGAAGGCTGTGCGCAACGGCCGGCAGCAGGGCCTGACGCGCTTCGAGTCCCATTTCGTAGGCTCGCGACCGGATCGACGCGACAATCGTCGCATCGCCGCCAAGCAGTCCCAGTCGGGGGCCGAGCACGCCGTACTTGTCCAGACCGGTCACGGCGACATCAACCCCGAGTTCCAGTGAGCGCGGCTGACCGAAACAGACCGGTCCGACCCGACCTCCGCCCGCGTCGTCAAGGATGACGGGAATGCTCCCGGCGCGGGCAAACTGCACGAACTCCTCGATATCGTGCTGATCCAGAATGTCGTAGGTGACGGCCAGCCGGGTTAGGAAAATGACGTCGGGGGCTCCGTGCTGCCGGATGTAGTCCCATGCGTCCCGGGGAGTCCCGCCGCAGTGACGGCCCCCGGCGTGGGCGACGGCCCTGAGAACGGCCGGGTGACTGTAGCTCGGCGATACGCCGAGCACCGACTGGCCGGGCCGTACGATGACATCGGCGGCGAGCAGCAGTCCGGCCGTGGTTCGATTGACCACGATGAGATCGTGGCGCGCAGGATCACCGCCAAGATGCTCCAGTCCGAGTTCACGGACTTCATCGGTATACAGCGCCGCGGCAATCTCGTCGTCGCACAGGTCCTCATCAAGGCCGTCAGGCAGGCTCAACCTGCGTTCCAGCCCGCTCATCACATAGAGCGCATCCGGGCCGCCGGCTTCCCGCCGACGGCGAATGTGCGCCCACGCGCAGCGCAGCTTTGCCAGATCGGCCGCGGTGTCGGGGAGCAAGGTTCCTCGAGAGTAGGTGAAGTCCGAGGACTCGTTCGGATCGGCCGTTTCCTGTCGTGCGGCGGCGCACATGTCTCATTCCCCGCAATACCCGGATCCTGATGCGAAAGTCTTGTCGGCGAGTGCGTACGGACGCAACCAGAATCTGTCGCGTACCCGGTCCACGCGGGTGAGCGGCACCGCGCCCGACCTCCAGGGGTCACCGCCCCTCCTGTCCGGGCAAGCGACATTAAGCCCGGGATCCGGAATGCGGTATGTCAAATGCACCAAGTACGGAGATCAAAAGGGACGATGCGCGCGGTGCGGGCGTCACTTCAGCAGGGTGAAAGACCCGACCATTGACCACATCACGCCACGATCCGCCGACGGCAGCGACGACCCGGCCAACATCCAGTTGCTGTGCCTGGGCTGCAATTCGGCGAAGGGGGCACGGTGCGAGTAGCGATACCAAACCGGTACACCCCGGGCGACGTCCACCCTGACGGCGCCCGGGGCAATCCTGAGCCCCTCTCAGTACGTTCAGTGTAGCGGGATTATGTTGTGATTGAGGTTTTGTCCAAAGGTTCAGACCGCAGACACGGAATGCGCCTGATGGGTGCCCCGGAGCGCGTCGGTCCCGGTGCCCTCCAAGCCCCCGCCTCTTTCTGAAGAGTACAGGACCACTCCACCAGCTGATAAGACACTAACGCAGAATGTTCACTAAATCGTGACCACGAACTTCTCGATGACTCCTCTCTGCCAACATGACCGAGACACCTGCGCCCTGTGGAAATAGTGTAGGGCTACGGCAGTGAACGAGGATGAAGGCAGAGGGTTCGGCATTGAGCACGCCCATGTCCTCAACGCCGCTGGCCTTTATTACGCGCTGTCTGCGATCGGTTCGGGCGGGTCTCTCACCTCCCTCACTGCGTGTTCCAGCGCTTCGACATCCGTGCCTGTCCGTTTCCCCATCGCCCCCGCGATCCACTCGAGCATCTGCCGTGCTCGCGCCACGAAGAACTGTGCGAACTGGTCTCCCTCCAACGTTCGAATGTCGATTCCATAGCTTTCCAAAATTGGTTCGAGTCGCTCACCCACTCGTTCTCTTAGGTTCGGCAGGTAGCTGGACGGCGCACGACCGCCGATGCTCCGGTTGGTTTTCGCGTCGATTGGCGCCTTGTTCACCACAGACTGGTACAGCCAGTACGGGATCGGGTCGTCACGATGTTCGCAGTAGTGGATCGGGAAGATATGGTGGATATCGACGTTCTCGTTCTCCAACGTCATCTGAGTGAGTGCCGCTCCGGTCATCCAGTCTCGTCCCCCTCGCTTCATTTGCAGTGCGAACACGCCCTTGTAGGCGGCACTGTTGCGAGTCGTCATGCTGAGCAGTCGTTCCGGGTTGAAGCTCGCTTCGCGGACAATCCGTGGGGGTTCTCCGGTGCGTACGAAGGTTGCGACCTCCTCCAGGTCGAGCGCATATTGGGTCTCGGTCCCCGTGCTGTAGCGCTCGCCCAGCACGCCGCACCAATACCATTGCTCGAGGCGTTCCCGGGCGTTTGCGCTGTGCAGCTCTCCTGAACTCAGTTCCACGAAGAGGGCTGCGAGCGGCACGAGCTGGGTGCCGTACGGGACATTGTTGTGCGTGAACACGAACTGGCGGTGGAGGAACTTGGCCGCCTCCTCGTAACCAATCTGCACGAGATCGGCCCACTCCTCGTATTCGTCCACTTGGAGCCGCAGCACATCGTGCTTTTTGCACTTTATCCCTGGCACGCGCTCAACCGGGACCCCCGCAGACTGCGCTTGACGCTTCGCGGTCTGGGTCGCGAGTAGCGTCACTGTCTGAAGGAACTGCTCGCCGCCGATGCCTCGAAGTACATCGTACTGATCGTGAAGGCGCCTGCGCCGCTCGTCCCAGTCCTCCCGGAGCTTGAAGCCGTGGCCGGCGAACATCGCGGTCACGAGCTCGAATGTCGTCAGCGTCACGCCTCCCATGTTGACCTTCTCGAACACCGTGCAGACCGCTTCGGGAGGCGTCTCCGCAGCCAACCCGATGACCGGAAGCTGGTACAGGGCGAACTGGTTCATGATCTCCGCCTTGAAGCGCATGACGAGATTCGCCGCGCTCCCGTCCGGATGGTCCTCGCGTCCTTCCCAGTGGCGGATGTACTCAATGATCCACATACCTTCGTCGCACAGGCGTTCGGTTGGCATCGCATGTTGTTCGTGTTCGAGGTCGGGGGTGCTGAAATCCGTCACGATCTCGCGCCCGAACGCCCCGTATTGCCGTCCGTCCGCGGAAACGCTGATGATCGCGTCTTCTCGATCGACATCTGTATCGAGCGCCGCGCGCATGTCGATGTAGTAGCGGCGCTTGACTGGCCGTCCCTGCGCGGTCTGGGTCGCGACAGCCCCAGGGTGCTCGAGCGCCTGGTAGAGGGAGGTGAGGCGTTGCTGGCCGTCCAGCAGGTAGTCTGCCGGGGCTCTCCGTGCGGCGACATCCTCCGCTCCCTCGATGGGTCGGGGCCTAAACGCGACGTGTCCATTTGCGGCCAGTGTCATAACGGCGCCAATCGGAAACCCTTTCGAGATGCTGGCGATAAGCCCCTTGATTCGGTCGTCGTCCCACACCCATCCGCGCTGGAAGTCCGGAAGCTGGAGAGCACCTTGTCCCACCTGCGCCAAGAGATTCTTCAGCAATATGGGGTTCGTCGTGAACGGCGGTTGTCCGTTTGGCATGGACATCGTCTCCTCTGGTCGCGTTCTCGCCTGGGTCCAGTTTTGTGCTTGGCCTGCACCCCTTGGGCTGCACGTCATCCTTGTGCATCTCCGGGAAGAGCGACGAAGTGCAGTCAAGCATCCTCGTCGTCGTCAAAGTCGAGAGGCCAAACTTGCCGCAGGGCCCCATTCGAGGTGATCGCCACCACAAACGGTGCGGGAGTCGCCGCGACAAATTGAGCGATCCTGGGAAGTGAGCGAATCAGCAAGTCTGCCATCGCAACACCGCTGGCGTTCTTCATGCGTATGACGATGACACGGGCCGCGTGCTCCCGAATTGAGTTCATCTCGTGCGCCCGGTAGCGAAGGTTCCTGTCCCTTGTGACCGCCACCCATCCCCTGCGGGCAACCGACCGGATCCACTCTTCGTCGGGCGCATCGATCGCAAAGCGATCATCGTGCACCTCGACATGCACGCCCGCGTCGCGAAGACGGGCCGACACGATGTGCTTTCCGAGGTTTCGATCGAGGAAGAGCGTCGGCAGCTCAGGCGGCGGCTTCAAGCTCGCACCGGATAGCTTCCTCGATCTCTGTACCCGGGCGTTCGTAGTCTTCGGCGAGCGCGCTGATCGACTCCCCGAGCTTGTAGCGCTCGGCGATGATCTGGGTAGCGAGCCCCGTACCCGCAATGACGGGGCGCCCACCTGCGAGCGCCGGATCGATGAGCACCGTTGCCGGAGCATTCCGGATGGAATGCCGGGTGAAGGGGTACAGCCTGATCGGGATCCCGCCCCGGTCGCGCTCGATTCGCTTCAAAGCGCCGGCGATCACTTCCCGGATGACGGCCTGACCCGAACGGCTGAGGTTGATGAGCTGTCCGTAGTAGTCGGTGAAGACGTGCAGCCCGTCGGTCTCGAGCACGCGACTCACAAGCGGATGTCGACGATCGAGCGGTGTCGTCGCGAGCTTGGACAGATGCTCGATTGCGTCGCGAACGGCCGGCATCTTCACCCTGTGCTCGCGCCGAAGCGCGGAAAGGACGTGAAGCTCGGTGAGGTTGAGGAACGAAACGAGCGTTGGAGACGAAGGCGATGGAATCCCAATGAGCGGCAGATTTCCGCCCCGTCCCACTGACCAGTAGCGGATCGTGGCCGCTGGCACCGAGAGATAGTGTGCTGCTTCGGAGATCGTGTACGTCGGAAGCTCGCGCCGGTCGGTCACTTCATCGCGCCTCGCTCGGCCATACCAGGAGCGAGCACCCTCGCCGCTCGTCGCGAGGGCCGCTGTAGCACAGCGATCCGAAGAGGGCAAGGCGAAGAAGAAGCAGGTAGTGGCTCGGTCTGGATTTGGGTGACGTGGGTCCTTCGCTCCGCGGGCGCGATACCCTGCACCGAGCGAACCTGTCCACGCAACCAGGTGACCCCGTACGCCACCGATCTTCCCGCGAACGACCGCCGCGGTCGCGACTTCGTCGTCGCCGATGTCCACGGATGCTTCGCAACCCTCGAGACCGCGCTCGTCGACTACGGCGCGCGAAGCGCCGAGGCCCTCGACTGGATGCAGACACGGATCACCGCCACGGGTCCTCGAGTTCGCCCGGTGCGAGTGGATCGAGCGTCGCGAGAACGTGATTGCTCTGGAGCCAAGCGGGACGGGCAAGAGTCACGTGGCTCAGCCCTCTCTGCCAGCATGACCGAGACTGTTGTTCGACGTGCAATTTGGAGTCCCCAAGTATCGAGCCGCTTCAATGGTTTATCGCGCCGATCGGCGCACAAACCGGGTGCCGAACAACACCGACGTTTTGCGTGGCAGAAGCCGGTATGTGACCTGGCGGTAGGTGACGGGATCGGGCAAGGAGGCGCTCTTGAACAATACGGATGCCGTACATGAAATAATCAGGAACACAATCATGACGTCGGTGCTGCCAGCCCACTCCCGCAGTGAGCGTCCGGTCCGGGAGACGCGAAACCATCGGATACTGGCGGAGGGATGTTGGCACTATTCGATATAATTTCCCTATGCTGCGCGAACACGGGTCGACGGAGAAGCGTGACATGGACATGAACCTTGATGGCAAGCGGGTTGTCATCACCGCCGCGGGCGGCGGGATCGGGCGGGAGACCACACGGCTGTTTGCCGAGGCCGGAGCGCGTGTCTACATCTGCGACATCGACGAAGACGGTCTGGGAGCTGCCATCTCGGCAAGCGACGGGGTTGACGGAATGGTGGCTGACGTCTCCGACCCGGCCGCCTTCGACGCCCTGTTCGAGGCCGCAGACGCGTCGCTCGGCGGCCTGGACATCATGATCAACAACGCCGGCACCGCCGGACCCACGGCACCGATCGAGGAAGTGGCGCTCGAGGACTGGCTTGCCTGTGTCACCGTCAACCTGACCAGTGCGTTTCTCGGCACGCAGCACGCCCTGCCGCGGATCAAGCAGTCCGGCGGCGGATCAATCGTCAACCTGTCGTCGGCGGCGGGCAAGTTCGGGATGGTCCATCGCAGTCCCTATGTTTCCTCGAAGTGGGGGATCGTCGGGCTGACCCGCACCACGGCGCTCGAGGCCGGGCCGTTCGGGATTCGCTGCAACTGCATCCAGCCGGGACCGGTCGAGGGCGACAGGATCAGCCGGGTGATCAGGGCGGCGGCAGCGGCCGAAGGAGTTTCCGAAAACCTGGTGCGCGACCGGATGGTCTCGATCACATCCCTGCGCAGTTTCGTTCCACCGGTGCACATTTCCGGAATGATCCTCTATCTTTGTTCGGATCTCGGCAGCACCATTACCGGCCAGGCGCTGAGCGTGGACAGCGGGCTCGAGGGGCTTGGCGGCTGAACCGCCGCGCGGTGAAGACGATTTCCCTGGGAGGAACAATGGACATATCTCCTGAGCGCCAGCGCGAGATGCTGCGCCTGATGCAAACGATCCGACGCTTCGAGGAACGCGCCTCGGCCGACTATGTCGCCGGCGACATCTACGGCACCGTGCACTGCTACATCGGGGAGGAAGCGGTAGCGGTCGGGGTCTGTTCTGCACTGGAGCAGGAAGACCAGATCATCAGCACCCACCGCGGGCACGGGCACTGCATCGCCAAGGGAGCCGACATCGACCGGATGATGGCCGAGCTCTACGGCCGTGAGACCGGCTACTGCAAGGGCAAGGGCGGCTCGATGCATATCGCCGATTTCTCGATCGGCATGCTCGGTGCCAACGGCATCGTTGCGGGCGGGATCTCGATCATCACCGGAGCCGGGCTCGCCGCCCAGCTCGAGGGCAAGGGCCGGGTCGCGGTCTCCTTCTTCGGGGACGGGGCATCCGGCGCCGGTCCGTTCCATGAATCGCTGAACATTGCGGCGGCGTGGAAGCTGCCGATGATCTACGTGTGCGAGAACAACCTGTGGGCAGTCAACACGCCGGCGTCTTCCTCCCTCTCGGTCCCGGATGTCGCGACCCGCGCCGCCGGTTACGGCATTCCGGGGATGGTCGTGGACGGCAACGACATCTTTGCCGTGCACCAGGCCACGCGCGAGGCCGCAGCCCGGGCCCGGGCCGGAGAAGGCCCGTCGCTGATCGAGTGCAAGACCTACCGCTACCGACGGCATACCGAACGTCCGACCCAGGTCGACATCAGACCGGCCGAGGAAATCGACGCCTGGTTGCAGAAGGACCCGATCGAGCGGCTGGTCCGGCACCTGAAGGGCCAGCAGGGGCAACTCACCGACGAGGAGTGGGAACGGATGGACCGGGAGATCCTGGAGCGGGTCAGCCTGGCGGTCGACTACGCCCGGGCAAGCGCGTTTCCCGACCCGGCCCGGGCAACCGACGACGTATTTGCGGCCTAGTCCCGGTGGAGGAAATCCCGATGCGACAGATCAGTTACGCCGACGCCGGCATGGAAGCCCTGATCGAGGAGATGGGACGCGACGCGACCACCTTTCACCTGTCCACCGACGCGCCGCCACCGCTCGTCGAGCGGTTCGGGGAGTCGCGCGTGCGCGGCACCCCGATCGCGGAAGGCGCGCTCACCGGCATGGCGATCGGGGCTGCGGGTTCCGGGTTCCGGCCGATCATCGACTGGCGGATGGTGACGTTTTCCTTCGTCGCCATGGACCAGGTAGTCAACCAGGCCTCGAAGATCCATTACATGTTCGGAGGCCAGGCGCGGTTTCCGATCCTGTATCGCTGCACCGTCGGCGGCGGGGTGCGGATGGCGGCCCAGCATTCCCAAAGCCCGTACTCGATGTTCATGAACCTGGCCGGGCTGAAGATGATTCTTCCCTCGACGCCGCGCGACACCAAGGGACTGCTGAAGTCGGCGATTCGCGACGACAACCCGGTGATCTCCTTCGAGTCCACCAGGTTGCTCACCCTGGTAGGCGAGGTGCCCGAGGAGGAGTACACGATCCCGCTGGGGGTAGCGGAGGTGAAGCGCGAGGGCTCCGACGTCACCATCATTGCCCTCGCCTGGCTGGTGCATGAGGCGCTCGCCGCCGCGGAGATCCTCGAGGCCGAGGGAATCTCGGCCGAGGTGATCGACCCGCGCACCCTGGTCCCGATGGATACCGACACGCTCAGGGCATCGGTACGCAAGACCGGGCGGCTGATCATTGCCGACGAGGCCGGTCCGACCTGCAGCGCGGCCGCCGAGATCTCGGCACTGGTCACCGAGGATCCGGCAACCTTCCGGGCGCTCAGGGCCTCGGTCCGCAGGGTCTGCGCACTGCAGGTGCCGATTCCCTACAGCCCGACCCTGGAGGATCACGTCTTTCCCGACCGGAACAAGATCGCCGCCGCCGCCCGCGAGGTGATGGCCGAGTCGTAAAGCGGTTCAGTACCGCGCCAGCCGCTCAAGCAGGAAGTCGAGAAACTCGCCAGCAGCGGCGTCAAACCCGACCCGGGCGTTGGTCCCGGACCCGCGCTCGACGATGCTTCGGCCGATCCGACCGGTCTCGGACGTATCGATCGTCACCAGGGCCGCCTCGAGCCCGAAACAGTCGGGCCGCAGCAGGTGGCCCACGGCGAGCACGTCGTGGAGCGCGCCGCCAGAGTCGCGGTAGCGCTCCAGCATGCCGGCCGCCGCCCGGGCCGGCGGGGAGCGCAGTGCCGCTATCCGGCCAAGCACCTGGTCGTCCACCCGGACCTGGTGGGTGATGTTGAGACCGTACATCGCCAGACTGGCTCCGCTTTCGAAGACAATCCGGGCGGCGTGCGGATCGGCGTGGAAGTTGAACTCCGCGTGCGGCGTGACGTTGCCGGGTCCGGCACTGCCGCCCATGACCACGATCTCGCGTGCCTCGGCGGCGAATTCGGGGCGCTGAACGAGCACTGCGGCGAGGTTGGTCAGCGGTCCCACGGCCACCACCGTCACCTCTCCCGGGGCGTTGCGGACGGTATCGCGCAGCAGGTCCACCGCATGGCCATCGGCAAGCGGTCGCGTCGGGGGCGGCAGTCCGCTGCCATCAATCCCGGTCTCGCCGTGAATCCTGTCGGCGGTCACCGGCGGTCTCAGCAACGGACGCGGGCACCCGGCATACACCGGGACATCGCCGCGGTCGCAGGCTTCCAGGACCCGGCGTGCGTTCGCGGCCGTATGCCCCAGTGCCACGTTGCCGGCCACCGCGGTGACGGCCAGGATCTCGAGCTCTTCCGGGCTGGCGCAGGCGAGCATCAGCGCCACCGCGTCGTCGATACCGGGATCACAGTCGATGATGATCTTGCGCCGCATTGCACCTCTCGCTATTGCTGACCGGTCGGGACGCTGCTGGCCACCGGGTGTGCCCTGGACCGGACCGTGGCGCCATTCAATCACATCCGGAGGTGCGTGTGGCCAACTCCGCCGAGTTCGCCAGGGTCGAGCAGTTCCTGCGCAGCAAGTTCCGCAATCCGGAGATCGCGCTCGGTGAGGGCGAGGACTCGGCCGAGATGACGGTGCGCGGCAGACGGCACGGTGCGGTCTACCGCGTGGTCGACGAAGGCGAGATCTCCTACGACCTGCAGATGATGATCAGGTCGCGCCGGAAGATGGACCAGGACGACGAGACGGCTTCAGGGATCAGCGAGGAGGAACGCGACGGCCTCGAGCGCCACCTGCACACCACCCTCGGACACCAGGGTCTTGAGCTCGCGCTCGACGACAGCAGTCCTGACTCGGCGGAGGTCAGCGTCGACGGAGAGTTCATGGGGGTGATTTCGAAGATACAGGACGAGGGCGCGACCTCCTACGACCTGCATATCAGCATCCTCGACATCGACATCGCCTGAACGGGCCGCGGAACGGGTAGGCTGCGCCACAGCGCACGGGCGAATTTCGGCCCCCGGCACTGTCCGTCCGCGCAGTCGTGATCACTCCCGCATACCGGTGATGCGCAGGCCCGTTGCAGGGCCCGTCCTCCCCCATATTCTTCCAGGTGCCCGGAACTTGCCGGAGAACGCCCGCGCCGATAAGAACAGCAATGATCCCCGGCGTTCCGCCTGTGCATGTGCCGTAAACGTATTCCCAGCCGCGCCGGGTCGATATACACACGCCGGCTGCAGAATACCGTCCATGGCGTCGCGTTCCCCGGCCGCGCGGAGCCGAAACACCCGAACAGGAGGTCAGGGACCGTCGCCTCCTTGAGACCGGCACCCCGAGGCGGGAGAACCCGGCCCTCGCGGCCCGTCACCGCCGGAACTATCGCCAACCTCGCCGCCGGATCACGCGGCCGCTCATTCCCACTCGATGGTGCCGGGCGGTTTCGAGGTGATGTCGTAGGTCACCCGGTTGATGCCCCGGACCTCGTTGATGATGCGGGTCGCGATGCGCCCGAGCAGGTCATGCGGGAACGGGTAGAAGTCGGCGGTCATCCCGTCCGTGGAAACCACCGCGCGCAGTGCGCACACATGCTCGTAGGTCCGCGCATCGCCCATTACCCCGACCGTGCGCACCGGAAGCAGCACCGCGAACGCCTGCCAGATTTCGTCGTAGATGCCCGCACGGCGGATCTCGTCGAGGTAGATCGCGTCGGCGGCCCGCAACAGCTCCACCTTCTCGCGCGTCACCGCGCCCGGGATCCTGATCGCAAGCCCCGGACCCGGAAACGGATGCCGGCCGACAAGCTGTTCGGGCAGTCCGAGTTCACGTCCCAGCGCGCGCACCTCGTCCTTGAACAGTTCGCGCAGCGGCTCGACCAGGTCGAGGTGCATGCGTTCGGGCAGCCCGCCCACGTTGTGGTGCGACTTGATGGTGACACTCGGCCCGCCCGTCACCGACACGCTCTCGATCACGTCGGGATACAGCGTGCCCTGGGCGAGGAACCCGGCACCCTCGATGTGGCGGGCTTCTTCCTCGAACACGTCGATGAACAACCCGCCGATGATCTTGCGCTTGACCTCGGGATCCTCGACACCCTCGAGAGCGGCAAGGAACACCTCGCCGGCATCACGATGCACCAGCGGGATGTTGTAGTGACCGCGGAACAGCGAGCAGACCTCCTCGGCCTCACCGGCCCGCAACAAGCCGTGGTCAACGAAGACACAGGTCAGCCGGTCGCCGATCGCCTCGTGCAGGAGCCGTGCCGCAACCGACGAGTCCACTCCGCCCGACAGGCCGCAGATCACGCCGGCATCGCCAACCTGCTCACGGATCCGCCCGAGCTGCAGGGCCCGGAACGCCGCCATGGTCCAGTCACCGGCACAGCCGGCAACATGGCGGGCGAAGCCGCGGAGCAGGTCGGCGCCGTGGACGGTGTGCACCACCTCCGGGTGGAACATCACACCGTAGTACCCGCGCGCCTCATCGGCGATGACGGCGCAGGGTGATCCCTCGCTCGATGCGACGGCACGGAACCCCGGCGGCAGTTCGATCACGCGGTCGCCATGGCTCATCCACACCTGCTCGCGTCCGCCGGCCCGCCACGGGTCGACGAACAGCGGGCACGGCTCGTGCACGGTGACTTCGGCGCGCCCGAACTCGCGTTCGGCCGCCTGCTCGACCCGACCGCCAAGCTGGGCGCACATCACCTGCTGGCCGTAGCAGATACCGAGTACCGGCAGACCGGAGGCGAACACATAGTCGGGCGGCAGCGGCGGATCCTGTCCGAGCACCGACGCCGGCCCGCCCGAGAGCACGATGCCCCGGGCTCCGAACCCGGCAATGTCACTCGCCGGGGCGTTGTAGGGAAGAATCTCGCAGTAGACGCCAACCTCGCGAAGGCGGCGAGCAATCAGCTGGGTGACCTGGCTGCCGAAGTCGAGAATCAGAACCCGATCGCTCATTGCGCCCCGCACTCGTGTTGACGGCCGGGACCTTACGGCCGCACCCCGTGGCGGGCAAGCCGGCAGCGGCGGTCAGTTCCACCCGGCAAACGGTCCGTGCAGGTCCCTCACCTGGGTCCTGTGCATCATCCGCCGGGTCGCCGGGTCCAGCCGGTCGCGGCGGTGCAGCGTGCAACGGTTGTCCCAGATCACGAGGTCGCCGACCTGCCATTCCTGCGACCAGGTAAACGCGTGCGAGTGGATGTGGTCCCAGATCTCATCGAGCAGCCGGTCACTGTCGGCATCCGCGTAGCCGACGATCCAGGCGCCTGGCCGCCTGCCGACACACAGCGCCAGGCGCCCGGTGGCGGGATGGCGCAGGACCAGCGGGTGCACGGCGCCCGGGCGGTCCTCGTTGCTGTAGCTCGCCTCGTAGCCCGCCCTGAGTTCGCCATTGGACGAGCGGGTGGCATCGTGCTTGCAGTCGAGCCCGTGGATGCGGCGTGCGAGGTCTTCCGGCAGGGCATCGAAGGCCCTGTAGAGGTTGTAGAAATGGGTCTCGCCGCCGTGCGGCGGCACCTCGAGCCCGTAGAGCAGGCTCGCCTTGGGTGGGACCGGGTTGTAGGTCATGTCCTGGTGCCAGACCAGCTCGTCGTTGCCGAGGCTGCCCATGCGCCGGCCGTCGACGACGATGTTGGACAGGACCGCGATTTCCGGCCGGGCGGGATTGAACGGCGTGCCGCCCCGACCTGTCGGCGCCATGTCGAGATCGCCGAAGTTGCGCGAGAATGCGGCCAGCGCATCGTCATCGAGCCGCTGACCGCGGAACCGCAGCACCAGGTGTTGGTGCCAGGCGTCCTCGATCGCCCGGAAGGTCCCGGGGTCGATCGCGGCGGCCAGATCGACACCGACCACGTCCGCACCGAGCGCCGCACCGCTGGGAACGACTTCAACACCGTCCTGCATGCCTGCCCTCCCGCTGTCGTAGGGATACGATTGTGAGCCGTTCCCGCGGCCGCTTCAACCGGTCGCAGCCCCGATGGTGAACCGACGCATCCTGCCCCGCACCGTTCGCGATGTCGTCGGTACCGCACCTGACCGGTGGCAGATCGGCCCGGCGCCGCGAGTCTTTTTGATCGAGCGCCTTGGGGATGCGCTCTCCATGGAACTCCAGGACTGGGAACGGGTGATCCTGGCCGACCTGATGGACGCCGAGCGCAGCGTCACCACACGCATCGGTGCGCTCGACATGGAGATCCTCCAGACCATGCCCGGGATCGACCGAACCGCCGCAGCCTCGATCCTGGCCAAGATAGGTCCGGACATGACGGTGTTTCCGTACGCCCAGGCCTTCGCTGCCTGGGCCGGACTGGCGCCCGGCAACAACGAGAGCGCCGGAAAGCGCCGCGCGTCAGCCACGCGACGGGGATCGCGGTCCCTGCGCAGCCTCCTGGTCGAGGCGGCGCATGGCGCCTCTTGTATGACCCTCTTCATCACTCTTGGTGTTGATTTGTCCACAGGCGGCTGGTGCCGGGGCATCTGTGGAAAACTGTCGGAATTTGACACGGTTTCCGGGGTGGTGATGCACTCTGGAGAGGC
>MPMT01000055.1 GCA_002238645.1 Alphaproteobacteria bacterium bin52
CATCGGCGGCCTGCTTCGCGACATCGAGGGGCTCGGCGGGGAGTACCTTTGCCGGGTGACACGCGTCGACGGCCGCGACGCGGTGACGGGGCTCTGCGAGACCGCTCCCGGCGTGGGGGGGGGCACCGGACGCGCCAGTGCCGTGGCGGGGCGGTTGCGCCAGCGGCTCGGGGTCGCGGTGGAGGTCGAACTGGCGGGCCCGGGCGAGACTGCGGAGCTGACGGAACTGACCCGCCGCCAGAAGCCGATCCGGCTGATCGATCAGCGGTGAGCCCGATGGACACGAGCTACGGATTTACCGACGAGGACCTTCGCGCCTGGCCGACGGTCTACCGCGACGGCCTGTTCTCGGAAAAGCTGGTGGTGGTTTCCGGTGGCGGCAGCGGGCTCGGAAAGGCCATTTCCGCCCTGTTTGCCCGGCTCGGAGCCAGCGTGGTGATCTGCGGGCGCAACCGCGAGAGGCTTGACGCGGCGGCGGATTTTCTGCGCGGGTTCGGCGGCACGGTGATGACGCGCGCGATGACGATTCGCGACCCCGACGATGTGACGGGACTGTTCGACGCCGTCAGGAGCGAGCTCGCAGTGCCGGATGTCGTGATCAACAATGCCGGCGGCCAGTTCCCCCAGGCGGCGCTGGATTTCAGTCCGAAGGGCTGGCGCGCGGTCATCGACACCAATCTGAACGGGTCCTGGTACATGATGCAGACTGCGGCCCGGCTGTGGCAGGCCGAGGGCAGGGGCGGAAGCATCGTCAACGTGGTCGCCGACTTCTGGCGGGGCATGCCGGGAATTGCGCACACCGCCGCTGCCCGCGCCGGTGTCGCCTACCTGTCGAAATCCGTGGCGGTCGAATGGGCGCCGCTCGGCATCCGGGTCAACTGTGTGGCACCCGGGTGCTGCGAGACCCACGCCTTCGGACTCTACCCGCCCGAGGGGACGGCAACCTACTGGCAGGCCAATCCGTTTCTCAGGCCGGGCGATGCCATGGACATCGCCGAGGCCTGCGTCTACCTCTGTGGATCGTCGGGAAAATTCGTGACCGGCGAGGTCCTGACGGTTGACGGCGGCCAGCAGCTCTGGGGCGATCCCTGGCCCACCGGTCGACCGGATTGGTTTGCGTCCCCGTTCCGCAGGAACGGCGATCGGGACTGAGCACGCCCCGCCGGTTCGGAGGAGACCATGAACCGACGCCGCAGACAGGACCGGTCATCGCGCCGGCAGGCGTCACGCCCGCTGCGTGCGGTGCCCTACGCCGGGCTGCGCAACCCGTTTCCGCCGATGTGCGTCTTCTCCGAGGACGAGACCGCCGCGATCCACGACACGGCGCTCAGGGTCCTCGAGGAACTCGGGATCAGGATCCTGCTGCCACGCGCCCGGGAGATCCTCGCGGCCTCCGGGGCGCAGGTGGACGGCGAGACGGTTCGCCTCGACCGGGGACTGGTGCGAGAGGCCCTGGCCGCGGCGCCTGGCGAGATCACCGCGCTTGGAGGCAGTCCCGAGAGGACGCTCAGGTTCGGAGGGATGAACGTCACCTTCAGTGCCGTCGGCGGTGCTCCCTACGCCATGGACCTTGATCGCGGCAAGCGCCCGGGATCGCTCGAGGACTACCGGACCATGGTCCGGCTGTGCCAGAGCTTCGACGTGATCCACATGCTGGCCGCCGCACCGGAACCGCAGGATGTCGAGCCTGCGTTCCGACACCTCGAAACCTCGCGCGTTCAGCTCTACGAAAGCGACAAGCTGCCCACCGTCTACGCCCGTGGCACCGAGCAGGTCCGCGACTGTTTCGAGATCATCAGGATCGCGCGCGGACTGGAGCGGGACGAGGAGTTTACCGACCGGGTCTGGTGCAAGACCGTGATCAATACCAACTCGCCGCGGATCATCGACCGGCCGATGGCAAGGGGCATCATCGACTTTGCCGAGGTCGGCCAGCTGGTGGTGGTCACCCCGTTCTGCCTCAGTGGCGCCATGGCCCCGATCACGGTTTCCGGAGCCCTGATGCTGCAGCATGCGGAGGCGCTGGCGGCAATCGTGCTCGGCCAGTGCACCAGGCCCGGTGCGCCGATGATGTACGGCAGTTTCTGTTCCAATGTGGACATGAAGTCCGGGGCACCCGCGTTCGGCACGCCGGAACACGTCAAGTCGCTGCTCGGGAGCGGGCAGCTGGCCCGTCACGTCGGGCTGTCATGGCGGTCCGCGGCCGGAACCGGGGCCAATCTCGTTGATGCCCAGGCCACCTACGAGACCCACGCCAGCCTGTGGGCGTCGATAATGTCGGGCTCGGACCTGGTCCTGCACGCCGCCGGTTGGATCGAGGGGGGACTGTCCGCGTCGTTCGAGAAGTTCATCGTCGATGTCGAGATGTTGCAGGGCTTCGCCGAGCTGTTCCAGCCGCTTGCCGCTTCCGGTCCCGATCTCGGGTTCGATGCCGTCGCCGAGGTGGAGCCGGGCGGGCACTTCTTCGCCGCAGCCCACACCATGGAGCGCTACGAGACCGCGTTCTACGAACCGCTGGTCTCGGATCGACGCAACTTCGGGCAATGGCAGGAGGCAGGAAGCCTGTCGGCGACCGTCCGGGCCAACGCGTTGTGGAAGCAGGTCCTTCGCGATTTCGAGCCGCCGCCGTTCGATGCCGCGCGGCGTGAAGCCATCGACGAGTTCGTGGAACGGCGTACCGCGGAGGGTGGTGCGCCTCCGGTCGCGTGACCGCGATGTCGTCACGGGGACAATCCTGAAAGGTGAAATGACGCCCCGGTGACAGCAATCTCCATCATGGCGCGCAAGGTACCCTGCGGGACGTGTGTGGACGGGATGGGTGTCATGAACAGCGATCGGCGAATGGCGTCCGGTTACGGTCGGCGCAAGATCAATCCACGGCCAGGGCTTCGCTGGGACGGGACGCCGGACGACAACGACCGAACCGAGATCGGCCCGACCCCCCTTGCCTTTGCCGAGTGGGCGGAAGCGGGTCTCGAGGCGCCCGACCTGCCGGCGTTGCGCCGCTTCCGTCTAGACAGGCTGGTCCGGATGCTGTGCGAGCGCGACTACGGCGGCGTGCTCATGTTCGACCCGCTCAACATCCGCTACGCGACCGACACCACCAACATGCAGGTCTGGGCCATGCATGACCCGTTCCGGGCCTGCCTGGTCACGGCCGACGGCTACATGGTGATGTGGGATTTCGGCAGGCTCGGTGACCTGCTGACCGCGCACAATCCTCTGGTCAGGGAAACCCGCGGTGGCGCCGGGTTCTTCTACTTCACGGCCGGTGACGCGACTGAAGCAGTGGCCAGCAGGTTTGCCGGCGAGGTCGACGCCCTGATGCGCGAGCGGTGCGGTGACAACCGCGGGCTCGCGGTCGACAAGATCATGGTTCATGGCCTGGTGGCACTCGAACGCCTGGGCCTCGACATCAGGGAGGGAGAGGAGGTCACCGAGAAGGCGCGCGTGATCAAGGGGCCCGACGAGATCCGGGCGATGCGGTGCGCGCTCCATTCCTGTGAACGGGCGCTGGAGGAGGTGCACAGGCGCTGCGAACCCGGTATGACCGAAGTCGATGCTTGGGCGGCCCTGCACAGCGAGAACATTCGGCGCGGCGGCGAGTGGATTGAAACCCGGCTGATGTCGACCGGCCCGCGGACCAATCCCTGGTTCCGGGAATGCGGACCGAGGATCATGTGTGACGGAGACATGCTCGGCATCGACACCGACCTTGTCGGTCCGTATGGCATGTGCGCCGACATCTCGCGGTCGTGGATCGTCGGGGACGCGCGGCCGAACGACGAGCAGAAGCGGCTGTTCGCGATCGCGCACGAACACATCATGACCAACGCCGAACTCTGCGCGCCAGGAGTCGCGTTCCGTGAACTGACCTTTGGCGGTCACATGCTGCCCGACGCACTGGTTCACCAGCGCTACGGTGTGAAAATGCACGGTGTCGGCCTGTGCGACGAATGGCCGGCAATCCGCTACCCTCAGGACTGGCAGCCCGGTGCGTTCGACTATGTGCTCGAACCCGGCATGGTGATGACGGTGGAGGTTTATGCCGGCGAGGTCGGTGGCCGGGAGGGCGTGAAGCTCGAGGACCAGCTGCTGATCACCGAGACGGGCTTCGAGAACATCACCCGGGCACCGTTTGACCCCCGCCTGCTTGGATAGCGCCCGCTCCACGGTGGACGACAGGTCCGGCGGGGTGCAGGATCGGCCCGTCAAGGACCAGGGGAGCCCGCATATGCCACGTGACGAGACCCTTCAGTCACTGACTGCAGGCGGCGCGTTGTTCGCGCGTCTGCACCAGCTCGGTGTCGAGTACGTGTTCTGCAATTCCGGTACCGACTTCCCGCCGATCATCGAGGGGCTGGCGGCCGCCGAACGCGGCGGCCTGAACCTGCCGACTGCCATGGTGGTGCCGCACGAACAGGCGGCGGTGGCCATGGCGCACGGCTACTACGCGGCGACAGGTCGTCCCCAGGCGGTGATGGTGCACACCAACGTGGGTCTCGCCAACGGCGTGATGGGCATGATCAATGCCGCGGCCGACCAGGTGCCACTGGTCCTGCTGTCGGGGCGGACCCCGGTCACGGAACAGGGCCGGTTCGGAGCCCGGACCGTGCCGATCGGCTGGGGTCAGGAAATGCGCGACCAGCATGCCCTGGTCCGCGAGACGACGAAGTGGGACTACGAACTGCGGTTTCCCGAGCAGGTCCCGGAACTGCTCGACCGCGGTCTCGCCATCGCCCGCTCGAGCCCGCCCGGGGCCGTCTACCTGTCCCTGCCGCGCGAGGTGCTGTGCGCGCCGTGTCCGGCCGACGCGCTCGCGGCCCCTGTCTCCATGCAGCCGTCGCACACGGCGGCACCGGAAGCCGACCTGGTCCGTCTGGCCGGGCTGCTGACGAAGGCTGAGAACCCGCTGGTGATCGCCCAGCGCGGCGCGGGGACCCGGGCCGGGTTCGACGCCTTGGCGCGGTTCGCCAGGGCATGGGGCATCCCGGTTTGTCAGTACTGGGCGGTCGCGCTGGCCATGTCCTACGAGCATCCCAGCTGTGTCGGATCCGATGTCGGGCCATGGCTGGCCGAGGCGGACCTCGTGGTCATTCTCGACGGGCTGGCCCCGTGGGCGCCCCAGGTCCATCCGCAGCGTGCGAACGCACAGGTGGTCAACCTCGGTCCCGATCCGCTGCACCACCGCTTTCCGGTGCGCAACTTTCGGTCCGATCTCTCGATCACCGGCGAGGTCGGTGACGCCCTTGTCCGACTCGACGCCCTGATGCGCGAGAGTGAACGCGAGCACGTCGCGCTGCGCCGCAGGCGCCGGGAGGCACTCAAGCGGCGGGTGACGCGCATTCGTGCCGGCTGGGAGGCGGCGGAGGCGGCCGGTGCGTCGGCTGTTCCGATGACCAAGGCATGGGTGGCCCGGTGCGTCGGTGACCTCATGCGCGCCCATGACGCGGCGGTACTGTGCGAACTCGGATGCCCGCTCGATCATGTCCGGCCAACCGATCCGGCGTCATGGCGTGATCTTCCGCACTCCGGCGGGCTCGGATGGAGCCTGCCGGCCGCGCTTGGCGTGAAGCTGGCGCAGCCGGACCGGCTGGTGATCGCCACCATGGGTGACGGGTCCTACATGTTCTCCAACCCCGTTGCCTGTCACCAGGTCGGCGAGGGGCAGGACATCCCCGTGCTCTCGGTGATCGTGAACAACCTCGAGTGGAACGCGGTCAGGCGGGCCACCATGGGTCTCTATCCCGACGGACACGCGGTGCGCTCGAACCGCATGCCGCTCACCTCCCTCACCCCGAGCCCCGACTTTGCCAAGGTGGTGGAGGCAAGCCGCGGCCACGGTGAAACCGTCAGCGACCCCGGGGAACTGCCGCAGGCGCTGGAACGCGCAGCAAGGGTCGTGATGGAAGACCGACGCCAGGCGGTCGTCAACGTGATGGTCGCCGAGCCGGTGACGGCCCTGGTCTGACCGCCAGCGCTCCGGTTCAGGAGCTGCTGGCCTTCACGTAGGAACCGGGCGCGTTCTCGATGACCGGGAGGGCACCGTCACCGGGTGTTCGGGCCGGTACCTTCGCGCCGGCGTGGCGTGACAGCCACCGGCGCCATTCCGGCCACCACGACCCGTCGTGCCGGTCCGCGCCCTCGAACCATTTTTCCGGCGAGGCGGGCTTGCGGCGGTTCAGGTAGTAGCCGTACTTCGGCGGATCTGCCGGAGGGTTTATCACGCCGGCGATGTGGCCGGACTCCGCGAGGCAGAACCGGACCGGCCCTCCGTAGATGTGGGTTGCCCGGTACGTGGACATCCACGGCGCGATGTGGTCCTCCTTGGTCGAAAGGATGAACACCGGAATCGTGATGCGGGAGAGATCGACGCCGACACCGTCGATTTCGAGAGCTTCCGGTTCGATCAGCCGGTTGGCGAGATACATCTCGCGCAGGTAGTAGCTGTGCATTGCCGAGGGCATGCGGGTTGAATCCGAGTTCCAGTACAGCAGGTCGAAGGGAAACGGTTCCCGCCCGAGGAGATAGTTGTTGACCACGAACGACCAGATCAGGTCGTTGGCACGCAGCATGTTGAAGGTGGTCGCCATGTCGGAGCCTTCGAGGTAGCCGTCCTTGCTCATGCGTTCCTCGAGTGCCTCGAGCTGCTGTTCGTCGACGAACACGCCGAGGTCGCCGGCTTCCTCGAAGTCGACCATCGTGGTGAAGAAGGTGATACTGGCGATGCGGTCATCCCCGGTGGCCGCCATGCGCGCCAGGGTAGCCGCCATGAGAGTGCCGCCGATGCAGTAGCCGATGGCATTGACCTCGCGTTCACCGGTCGCCTGCTCGATCGCGTCGAGTGCCGCCAGCGGCCCGTTGATCACGTAGTCGGCGAACGAGGTGTCGGCGAGGTCCCCGTCCGGGTTCACCCAGGAGATGACGAAGACGGTCAGACCCTGGGACACCGCCCACCGGATGAAGGAGTTCCGCTCGCGCAGGTCGAGGATGTAGAACTTGTTGATCCACGGCGGCACGATCAGCAACGGCCGCTTTCGCACCGTCGGCGTGGTCGGGCTGTATTGCACCAGCTGCATCAGTTCGTTCTGCCACACGACACTACCCGGCGAGGTGGCAATGTTCCCGCCGACTTCGAACGCGTCGGTGTCGGTCATCGAGATCGCGAGGCGGCCCTTGCCGCGCTCGAGATCGGAAAGCAGGTTGCCCAGTCCGTTGACCAGGTTCTGTCCGCCGCTTTCCACCGTGGTGCGCAGGACTTCCGGGTTGGTCATCAGGAAATTGCTGGGCGACATCGCGTCGACGAACTGCCGGGTGTAGAAGTCCACCTTCCTGGCGTCGAGGCGATCGAGACCCTCGACGTCATGGACCGTATTCAGCAGCCAGCGCGCCGACAGCAGGTAGCTCTGCTTGATGTAGTCGAAGACCAGGTTGTCCTGCCATGCCGGGTCACGGAAACGCCGGTCGTCTCGCGCCGGCCGGGCCGCCGGTTCAACGTCGCCGCCCAGCGCGCGGGAGGTTGCCGACTGCCAGACCGACATCTGCGCGCGCCAGAAGTCCATCTGGGCCTCGACCAGTTGCGCCGGGTTGGCCATCAGCCGCCGGGTCAGTTCGAAGAACGCCGAACCGATGTTGAGCGGATCCGCACTGGCGGGTGCCTCCTCGTCCTTCTGGCGTTCCAGGAAGTCGCGGGTCAGCCGCTGGGTCTGTTCAGCGATCCGTCCCATGGCATCCGCGACTTCGGCCGGATCGGGCTGGCGGACCTCATGCCTGTCGGTGCTCATGATGCTTCTCCCTGTCGTTCGCGAATGGCAGAGACCGGACCGCGGTGTGTGCACTGCACAATCGGCGTTGTTGATTTATGCTGCAGTGCAATATCTGTCGTTGTCAAGGTTCTTGCCCGGATTGACGCCGCGGCGGCATCCCCGGTTTCTCCGGAGCCGGGAGGAACCGGTGGCCAAATTTCCCCGGCAATACCCTGCACAGGACCACTGGTCGGGTTACCCGCTATCGTGGTCCCGGCTGGCCGCACGAGCGCATCGCCAGACGCTCTGTGCCGACACTGTCGAGACCTCGGCCACGCGTGGAGTGACAGCGGGGTGGGCAGGCGCCGCTGATGAGAGCAGGGAGGGAACGGGGAAGGCGGCGCTCTCGTTTATTCTTGCTCCACCGCCTTGCGCACGGCGATGACCCAGCCGGTCACGCCGGTGCCCCTGATATGTTCGCCATGCTCCTCGGTGATCTGGACGATGTGGCCCGCGTCGCCGAGCGCCGTCAGTTTCGCGGTCAGCGAGCCTTCTTCGTAGAAATGCCTGTTCAGGCCGATGACGAGCGGCGCGCCGGGCGACAGGACCCGCAGGATTTCGTCGAGCGAATCCGGCTGCACGTGGCCGAAGCCGAAGACGCCCACGGCGACGGCAGCGTCGTAGGCGCCGCTGGCCGCATCCAGGGGCGGTACATTCAGATCTGCCTCGAAAAGCCGACGATAGAGGCCGGTCCTGCGCGATTGGGCCAGCATGCCGGCAGAAAAGTCGCAGCCGTCGATGACGCCGTAGCCGGTTTCGGCCAAGGCGACCCCGCCCAAGCCGGTACCGCAGCCTATGTCGAGGATTTCAGCAGACCGATCTGGCAGATGGCGTGACAGCATTTCCGCACAGCGGTGCGGCTGGGCGTAGCCGTTCTCCTCGATCAGTTCCGTATCGTACGACTCGGCCCAGCGATCATACAGATCGCGGACCTTTTCGGGATTGCGCGTCTGATAGATGGCCTTCAGGTAGCGGTCGTTCTGTGACGCATCGGCCATGCGGTTTTCTCCTCTGTTCGGAAAGGTCTGGTGCGCTAACGCCTATTCGTTCAGATGGCCATGGTCCAGCCTGTCGTGTGCGCATCCCATGTGCTCGCCGTGCTTTTGCCGAAGCGCCTTTGCCTGGTCTCGGTGACCGGCGGTGCGCCGGCCGCGAGAATTTGCAGGACGTCGACCGGCGCTTCCGGCTCCGGCGAGCCGACGGGTGTGATAGCCGAGCACGTCACAAATGTATGGGTTTCGCACCGTGAGCGCCTCGATGCCTTATCCGCGCGCGGTCAGAAGCAGTGCCTCGAAACCGGGATCGATGGCCGGTCGGGCGAAGCCGCTGACGGCATCGACCGCAGCCACCGAAGGGGCGGCGAGTGAGCCTGGGCTCGACATGGCCATCGACCTTGCTGCAGCGACCGTGCTCGCAACAGATCGGAATGCAGGCGAGACCGTGGCTGGATATACCCCCTGCTGGAGCCGTTCCCCACCCCGGACAAGTCCGCCGCATAAAACTGTCCGAACCGGCTACCCGAGCTGCGCCCGTGGAACCGGCACCCCGTACAGCATCAGGATCGGGCCACCCGATCCGATCCTTTGCGCCGGTTCACTGTGCAACGCTCCCTGATCGTCGCCTGACGCCGTGTCTTCGGTGTCAGCGTCAGTCGTCATGGTGAACACCGCGGACGGGTCGGCGAGCTCCTTGGCGGGCTTGTTGACCAGCGTGTAACCGTTGTCGTCGATCCAGTCGAGCAGCAGACGGATCAACGAACGTTCTTCAACCTCGAACAAAGCGGTGTAGTAAATTGACCGGACCAGACGCTTTTGGGAGGGAAACAACTTCAGAAGAGTCTTGTAGTCGATGCTGAAGCCAAGCGCGTTGCCTGAAGATCACCTGCAAATCAACGATGTGAGTAATGGAACCGAAATCCGTTCATCGTGTCGGCCAGTCAACTGGAACAGCATCTGGCCGCCGGCCGGGGCGAAGGGCGGGAATTTTCTCGCCGTGGCCTGCGATCAGCCCGGTCCTGGCGGTGCATCGAAAATCGCATCGATGCGATAATCGGGGCAGGCGGGCCGATGCAGGGTTTCCTGGCAAACCGGTTCGTGTTGACCGTGACGCCGGCTATGCCGTTTCAACCGTTACGGTCGCGCACAGGGATGCGGCACACAAGCAGGGGCCGGTGTTGCGCATGTTCCCACGGCGACGTGGCGGGCCATACGAGAGCCGGCGTCCAGGGCGATGGCGGGTTCGTTCACGCTTTGCCGCGCTCACTGGCAGACCTGTATGCCGCATCGCCGGGGAGGGAGCGAGCCGGTGCGACAGAGCCGCCACTCACCACTTGCCGGACCGTTCGTCGTGGACATGGTCGGGCAGCCGGTAGCTCAAGCCCGCGTCGTCATAGGCCGACGCCTCGAGAAGCGTCGAAAAATTCTGTGGCCCTTCCTTTCCGATCAGCGCCTTCAGCGCCCGAATGCGCTGATCGATCCTGTAGGCGAGCAGGGGGAACAGCACGCCTTTGTCTTTAGGAAAGTTCAACTGGTTGGAGAGCGTGTTGCCCACCAGCGCCCGCGAAATGGGGTAGATGACTCTACTCACCAACTTTTTCCGCTCGACCGGATCGGTGATGTTCGCAACCAGCGGGGCCGAGTTGATCAAAGCATTCGTCATGATAATCGCGTCTGGGGTCGGAGGAGGCTCGCAAATGGAACCGATCCGGTACATGTGCAGGGCGTGGCTCTCGTCTGAGAAGAGGATGGTTTCAGGGATGCCCATGAGATAACCGGCGTAGCGCCAGACATCGTGAAAACCGGCCCTTTCCTCCGCCGTGTAACGGGCGCCCAGCGACTGCGAGTGTTTGACGGTACGCGCCGCGAAACACGCGATCGAGTAGCCCAGATGCGCGGCGCTGATCGGTACGCCCCAGGCGTCGTGTTCCCACTCCTCGGACTGTGCCAGCAGTCGCCGGACCTGCGCGTGCACGAACCGGATACGAACCGACAGCTTCCAACCCTCGCCATACCGTTTCAGCCCGCCGGGAAGGAAAATCTCCATCTGATGCCGGTTGTTCTGCTTGAGCCGCCAGACTCCATTATCGAATATGCGCCCAGTCTGCACGAAGGACTTGCTTATCAGCGTCGAAAAGCCGTCTATCAGCACTCCCGTGACGAAAGCCGAAAGGACGAGGACCGAGTTCCTTTGAAAGGCGCGGATGCCCGGGCCGAAGGCGTCTCGATCGAGCCAGTCCGGATCGGGCTGTGGTGCGTCGATGAAGAAGTCACGCAGCAATTGCGGCGCATTTTGCAAACCCTGGCGATCTTCATTCATCCCCGCTTGAATGAACTCATGGACCTGTCTCTGAGGCAGCGGCGACAACTCTTCCACCAGCGCGTCCATGACCGGGTCGCCGACAAGAGTGTGGGCGATGTAGTTGTCCGCTGCTTCCCGATCGACACCGCGCGCCTTGGAATAGCCGTCGACATAGGCCGACGGAGCGTTCAGAACCGGGTCCGGCACAGGAGATGAACCGCCGCCTCGCCAGGGCGGCGGTCGGTCCAGCGACGATGGCGGGTCGGCTTGCTCCCGCGTCCGGTGTACAGTCATGACCCCTGCATTTTGTCATACATACCGAAATTCCTCAAATGGAACCCTCCCAGCCCGTTGAGTGTGACTCGAAATCGCTCGACGGGAAATTCGCCTTCGAATAACAGCCGTCTTCGGGCCGATCTTGATGGGTTTCTCTCGCAGGCTGTTCAGTAAACCGCAGTTCCAGGGTATTGGGCAGCGCGAGGGTGCACATGAAATAGCCGAGTTTGCAGGCGAGTGCGTGAAGCCGCAGGCGAACGGCGTTGTGGGCGAACGTGCGGCACGACAGGCGTGTGTCCATCGAATCGCGTTCCTGCCCTCCTTGATCCATTGCTCGGCCGTGTCGCGCCGATTGCAGAAAGCGACCATTCGCTCGGCGGGGCCGTCCAGGTCGGTCACAATGAACCCGACCCCCAGGTACCACTCACCCGGACGCCACTCAGTCCTGGCGACAACGCGGCGGGGCTTCTCTCGGGATCTGGCCGGACAGTGAGGCTGGCATGATGCCGGCCCATGTCCTTCGGCGTGCCTCGGCTGAAACGGGGACCGTCGTCAGCGCAGAAGCCCGGCGCAAAACCAAGCTCGGCCTTGCGGCACCTGCGGAGTATGATACAAGCGGTGTTGCATTTCCGTGATTGTCGGGAGGACGGACCAGAAATGAAGAGCATTTTCGCACGCCAGCCCATGGTCCCGGCGCGGCAGCTGTACCGCAGGATCCTGCTGGGCTTCGGTCTGGTCGCGTTGACGACTGGTGTTTCAGCCTGTTCGACAATCTCGGACTGGGTCGACGCTATCAACCCGTTCAGCTGAGCTCTTGGGTAAACGGCCGACGTCGGACTGCACCCGCGCGGGTGGCCGCACATCAGCTGCGGAACGCCTGGCGCCAGCGTCGGCCTGTACGCGATCCGTGGAGACGTGGCCTATGGACGCCGGCAGGATCGTGATACGGTTCTGGCGCAGGAGTGCGATTGCCTGCCTCGCCCTGGCCGGTGTGTCGTGTTCATCCGGAGCGCAGTTCGGCGACGTGATCAGTCCTGTCGGCTGGCTCAAGAGCACGACCGACACCGTCAGCAAGGTGTTCGGCGGCGGAAGTGAAGAAAAAGGCCCGCCACCGCCACCGGCGACCTATCCCGACCTGAACACAGTTCCGGTGGGGACCGTGGCGCCGTCGACACCGTCGGAACGCGAGCGTCTGCTCAGGGAACTCGAGCAGGACCGCAGCCGGTGGCTGTCGGATGACCCGCAGCTTCCTGCTCCCCGGGGCACCGGCAAGCGGTCCAGCCTGTGGCCGAATGCGGCGCCTGCCACTGCGGCGGCCGAAGCCGTGGATGAGCCGTCGCCTCCCGCTCCGCGGGATACCGGCACGCGTTCCGTCATGCAGCCGGACACTGCCACTGCGGCAGTCGACGCCACGAGGGAGCCGGCCGTGCTTGTAACGCCGTCGCCTCACGAGCTGGCCCCAGTGCGACCGGTGACAGCGCAGGCGCTCTCACCGGGTGTGGCTGGCGTTGTCCGGTTTGCCCACGGCGCCACGCAGCTGTCCGAGAAGGACCGGCGGCTGGTTGCCGGGCTGGCGGCGCAGGTGACGCGGAACGACCTTCGGGTCCGGATCGTCGGTCACGCCTCGGCGCGAACCGCAACCGGTGATGCGGTCGGCGCGCTGCTGGCAAATCTCCGGACTTCGCTCGAACGCGCCACGAGCGTCGCCGAGGTCCTCGCGCATCACGGCGTCCCGCGCCATCGGGTCACGATCGAAGCGGCGGGCGCCGGACGGTCGGGAGCGGGCGATGAGGCCGGCAGCCGGCGTGCGGATATCTTCCTTGAAACCTCCTGACGGACGGCACGGCGGGAGCAGGGAGCAGCAGGTCATGGGTAATGAACTCAGGGTCGGAGTCGCCGGTCTCGGAACGGTCGGTGCGGAGACCGTGCGGCTTCTGCAGGCATCGGCCTCGATGCTTGAACGCAAGTGCGGACGCAGCCTCGTCGTCACCGCGGTGAGCGCACGGGACAGGCACCGGGACCGCGGTCTCGACCTCGATCGCATTGCGTGGTGTGACGACGCCCGCGATCTCGGCGGGCGCGACGACGTCGACGTGGTTGTCGAACTGATCGGCGGTGCCGACGGTGTTGCCCGGGACACGGTGGAAGGTGCACTTCGTCGCGGCAAACCGGTGGTCACCGCCAACAAGGCACTGATCGCACACAATGGAACGGTTCTTGCGCGGATGGCCGAAAGCGCGGGAATTCCATTGTGCTTCGAGGCGGCCGTGGCGGGCGGGGTTCCCGTGATCAAGGCCATGCGCGAGGCTCTGGCGGCCAACGAGATCTCCCGGGTCTACGGGATCCTGAACGGGACCTGCAATTACATCCTCTCGGTGATGCGGGACACCGGACGGGCCTTCGACGATGTTCTTGCCGAGGCGCAGCAGCTGGGATACGCCGAGGCCGATCCGGCATTCGACATCGACGGAACCGATACGGCGCACAAGCTCGCGATTCTGGCAGCAATCGCCTTCGGAACGACGGTCAGTTTCGAGTCGATCCATGTCGAGGGAATCCGGCATGTCTCGCCGCTTGATCTCGAGTTTGCCGAGGAGCTCGGATATCGCATCAAGCTGCTGGGTATAGCGGAACGACAGGGCGAGCGGGTGCAGCAGCGGGTCAGGCCGTGCATGGTTCCGGTGTCGGCACAGATCGCGCAGGTCGGCGACGTCTTCAATGCGGTGGCCATGGACAGTACCCCGGTCGGCGCATCACTGCTCTACGGCCGTGGCGCCGGTGCCGGGCCGACTGCATCCGCGGTCATCGGTGACCTTGTCGACATCGCCGCGGGGCGTCAGGTGCCGGTCTTCGGGATCGCCGGTTCGCTGCTGCGCGACCCGCCGGTTGCCGGTATCGACTCGCTGACCGGGTCATACTACCTGCGCCTCATGGTCATTGACCGTCCCGGCGTGCTTGCCGACCTGACCGCGGTGTTCCGCGACGAGCGGGTGTCGGTCGAGGCCATGATCCAGCGTGGCCGCGACCCGGATGAACGGGTTCCGGTCGTGCTGACCACGCACGAGACCGGGGAAGCCGCGATCCGACGTTCGATCGCCCGGATCCGGACCCTTGATTCGGTCGTCGAGGAGCCGAGAATCCTTCCCATCGAGGCGATCTGAACCGGCCGGTCGGCCGGCAGCGCTCCCGAACGGAGCTCACACGCGGGGAACGTGTCATGAGTGAAGGCGAATTTGCGATGGACCGCAACCTCGCGCTCGAGGCGGTGCGGGTGACCGAGACGGCCGCGATAGCCGCATCCAGGCTGATGGGCAGGGGGGACGAAAAGGCGGCTGACCAGGCGGCGGTCGATGCCATGCGCCGGGCGCTGAACGCCCTCGAAATCGACGGGACCGTGGTGATCGGCGAGGGCGAACGGGACGAGGCGCCGATGCTCTACATCGGCGAGAAGGTGGGAGCAGGCGGCCCCGCCATCGACATCGCGCTCGACCCCCTGGAAGGCACGACGATCACGGCCAAGGGTGGCCCAAACGCCCTTGCCGTCATCGCCATGGCCAATCGGGGCGGGTTCCTGAATGCACCGGATGTCTACATGGACAAGATCGCGGTCGGCGGCGGACTGCCCGAAGGGGTGGTCGATCTCGACCGTTCCGTTACTGACAACCTGAACGCGCTTGCCGAAGCCAGGGGCGTCGGGGTATCCGACTTGGTGGTGTGCATCCTCGACCGTCCGCGGCATTCGCAGCTGATCGGCGCGGTCCGCGAAGTCGGTGCCCGGATTATGCTGATCTCGGACGGCGACGTGTCGGGAGTGATCGCAACCGCACAGCAAGACAGCGGCGTCGACATCTACATGGGATCCGGCGGGGCGCCGGAAGGCGTGCTCGCCGCGGCGGCGTTGCGCTGCATCGGAGGGCAGATGCAGGGTCGGCTGCTGTTTCGCAGCGACGACGAAGTGGGCCGGGCGCGAAAGCTCGGCATCGAGGACCTCGATCGCAAGTACGGCCTGCTCGAGCTCGCGGGCGGCGACGTGATGTTTGCCGCAACCGGGGTGACCACCGGCGCGATGCTTCGCGGCGTGCGGCGGTTCCCGGGCGGGGCGGCAACCCACTCGATTGTCATGCGGTCCAAGACCGGAACCGTCCGGACCATCGAGGCAGATCACGACTGGACCCGCAAACCGGCCGAACCCGCGGAGTGAGCGCCCGATGCAACCGTTTCTCGACGTCGAGCGGTCGGTCACGGGAAGGCGATGGTGGAACCGTGGTAGCTGCGACCGCGAGGCGGAACGGATCGCGCTGACGATTTCACAGCGCCACGGACTTCCCGATCTGGCTGCCCGTGTTCTGGCCTCACGCGGAATGACGCTCGAGAACACCGAACGGTTCCTGACGCCGACCCTGCGCTCGGATCTTCCCGACCCGATGGTGCTGTGCGACATGCAGGCGGGTGTTGACCGGCTCACCCGCGCCGTGCTGGCGGGTGAGACCATCGGGATCCTCGCCGACTACGATGTTGATGGCGCAACCTCCTCGGCGGTGCTGGTCCGCTTCCTGCGTGCGGCCGGAGCGAACACCCTCGTGCATGTACCCGACCGCGTGACCGAGGGGTACGGGCCGAACGAGCGGGCACTGGCCGGACTGCGGGAGCGGGGAGCGGCCCTCGTGGTGACGCTCGACTGCGGAACCATGGCCCACGACGTGCTCGATGCATCCGCGGACGATGGACTCGACATCATCGTGGTCGACCATCACATGGCCGAACCGGAGCTTCCTCGGGTCACCGCCGTGATCAACCCGAACCGGCTCGACGAGGACGGAACCCTCGGTCACCTTGCCGCGGTCGGGGTGACCTACCTTGTGGTGGTGGCATTGAACCGTTCGCTGCGCGCGAACGGGTGGTACGGGGAGAGGCGGCCGGAGCCCGACCTGCTGGCCCTGCTCGACCTGGTGGCGCTCGGAACCGTGTGCGACGTGGTTCCGCTGCACGGGCTCAACCGGACTTTCGTGACCCAGGGTCTCAAGGTCATGGGACGCGGCCACAACGCCGGATTGCGTGCCCTGACCCGGGTGGCGCGGCTCACCCGGCGTCCGGAGGCGTCGGACCTGGGATACGTGCTCGGACCCAGGATCAACGCGGCCGGGCGCGTTGGCGAATCGGGTATGGGAGCCCGACTGCTCGTGCTCGAGGATTCCGACGAGGCGGCCGCGATCGCGCAGGTGCTGGAGGACCGCAATACCGAGCGCAGGGACATCGAGAAGTCGGTGCTGGAAGCCGCGTGCGCCCAGGTGGAGCACCACGGCAACAACCAGACGGTTATCGTGGTTGCCGGTCAGGACTGGCACCAGGGTGTGATCGGCATCGTCGCTGGCCGGTTGCGCGAGCGGTATCAGCGCCCGGCGTGCGTGGTCTCGGTCGATGGTGGTCTCGCCAAGGGTTCGGGTCGTTCCATGCCCGGCTTCGACCTCGGCACCGCGATCATCACGGCACGCCATCACGGGATCCTGACCGCCGGCGGCGGTCACGAGATGGCGGCCGGGTTCAGCCTCGAGGCCAGGCAGCTCAACGAACTCAGGGCGTTCCTCGCTGCGCGGCTCGCCGAGCAGCGAGACGGCGCGGCTCTGGTTCCCGAACTGGCCATCGACGGCGTGCTCGCTCCAGCGGGAGCACGGCGCGAGGTCATCGATGCCCTTGCCCGGCTTGGTCCGTTCGGTTCAGGCAACCCCGAACCGCGATTTGCGATCACAGGCGCGCGAATCGTGCGGGCCGACGTTGTGGGCAAGCGGCATGTGCGCTGTGTTCTGGCTGGCGAGGACGGGGCGCGGGTGCAGGCGATTGCCTTTCGCGCACTTGACACCGAACTGGGACCGGCGCTGCTGGCACATTCGGGCGGATCCCTGCACGTGGCCGGTCATCTGCGGCTCGACGACTGGGGCGGGCGGTCGCGGATACGGGTGTTCATCGATGATGTTGCCGCGAACACAGGCGTGTGACTATCCGACCTGCCGTGCTTCGGTGAGCCGGTAGTACAGCCCGGTGATGTCGTCCTCGAGCAGGACGAGACGGCCTTCGAGCATGACCGGTTCAAGCACGTACCTGACCGGTTCCGATGCAATGATGTCGACCAGGGTCGTTGCCGATCCGGGCAGGCAGAACGGGCAGGACGGGGGAAGGGCCGAGAGCAGGAACCCCGTATGGGTCTCCCCTGCCGTCAACGGGTACATGAACCCCTTGAGACGGACGATCGTTCCGCCCAGGGCCTTGATCTCCGGGGTGAACTCGCGGTGGAAGATGGTCTGCAGCGGTGCCGGGGTCTCGACGCGGATCTCCAAGTTGGCGAGTGCGTCCCACCGGATGGCGCCGTCGGCATCGATCGGCTTGTTGTGCACCACGTGATCGGGCGTACCCGACTGCTGTGCTGCGGCCGGCAGTGCACTCGCCATGACGAGTGCCAGAAGCAGCGTGAGCACCGGCATCAGTGACCTCTCCTGACTGTCCCCTCGGCCCGTGCCGGACATGTAGCGGCGTGTGCCGGCTCCATTCCGCACCGGTCCTGCCTGAACCCGTTCCATGCTGAACGCCCCGTCAGTTCCGGGCAAGGATTTCGGACAGGTTGCCGCGGCCCGCCCGCAGCAGTGGCACGCCAGCGGACACCAGCCCGGTCAGGAGTGCCGCGAGCAACAGCCAAGCTTCCCCCGGTGCCGCCACCAGCCCGGACAGGCCGGCATTGTCCGCCTGCGGGATGACAATGCCGATGACCGCGAGCGCGCCATGTCCGAGCGCAAATCCGAGCAGGGTGCCGGCCAGGGTCAGGATCAGTGCCTCCGCGACAAGCACGCCGGCGGTCCATGCCCGGACGGCCCCGAGGGCGCGCAGGATCGCGATGTCGCGCTGACGCAGGTCCAGAACCCCGGTCAGCGTGGTGAAGACCGCCAGCGCGGCACCGGCCATCAGCACGATGCCGAAGCCGCGCAGCACGTCGAGAGCAGGTGCGAGCAGGGCGAACAGCCGGCCGATCTCCACCGCCGGCGAAGCCGTGATCATCGCGCTGTTCCGGTCGATTTCGGGGGCAAGCCTGAGCATGCTGACCGGTGAATGGAACGTAAGCAGCAGCGCCGTGATCTCCGCTGGGGCCAGGTTCCTGCCGCGGGCGCTGTCATCCTGTGCGCGCCGGTCACCGGTTGGCCCCTCATCCTTCCGGGCGGCGTCCCCGTCGCCTCCGGGCACGCGCCGGTCTCCCGCAGTCGGGATCCGCTGGTCGTGGACTTCCCAGATGCTCTCGAGCGAGGTCAGGACAAGCCGGTCGGCAACACCGCCGGTCGGGGCAAGTACTCCGGTAACGGTGTAGTTGTCGTGAACGTGCTCGGGTCCGCCGGCCACCACGCCATGTGTGGTCGCGAAGACATTACCCACGTCCAGTCCGAGTTCCCGTGCCGCGGTGGCGCCGAGGACCGCTTCGAACGATCCGTCCCAGACCCGGCCCTTCGCAAGATGCGCACCGTGGGCCTCGAGGAAGACGCCGGTCGTCCCCACGACCCTGAACGCACCGACACCGTCGCCGAGCGAGACCGGAACCGCCCGGCTGACTGCGGGATGATCGAGCAGGGGAACGGCCTCGTTCCAGGGGATGTTTCCGGTGGGGTAGTCCACGTGAAGCACTGTGGACAGCACCAGCTGCAGCCGGCTGCCCTTGGAACCGACCACGAGGTGGACATTACGGGCCTCGCGCAGCAGATGGTCGCGGAACTGGTGATCGAACGACAGCAGGGCCGAAATGGTCCCGACGCCGAGCGCCAGCAGCAGCGTGGTCAGGAGCGTCGCGAGCGGCCGCTGGGCCAGGTAGGCACAGGCGAGGGCGACCGGATTCACGATCCGCTCCCGAGTCGCACCCGCCGGTCGAACATGTCGGCGATCCGCTCGTCGTGGGTGGTCACGATGACACCGGCACCGCTCGCGCCCGCGCGCTCGAGCAGCAGCCCGATCACCGAGGCGGCGTTGTCGGCGTCGAGAGCCGAAGTGGGTTCGTCGGCAAGCAGCAGGTCCGGTTCACCCGATACCGCCCTGGCGATGGCGGCCCGCTGGGCCTCGCCACGGCTGAGCCGGGTCGGGACGCGATGTGCGAGATCAAGGATACCGAGTCCGTCGAGCAGGTCGCGACACCTATCGTCGTCCCGCGGATATCCCGCCAGGCGCCGCGCAAGCTTCAGGTTGTCCAGCACGCTGATTGCGGTGATCAGGTTGAACGACTGGAAAACGATGCCGACGGCACGGCCGCGGCGGCGATCACGGTCGGTATGGGTGAGCGAGGCCCAGTCGACACCGGCAAGCCGGACCGTGCCGTTGGTCGGGGTCAACAGGCCTGCCAGGATCTGAAGCAGGGTGGTCTTGCCGGTCCCTGACGGCCCGGTCACCACCACATGTTCCCCGTTCCCGATCACGAGGTCAGGCAGGGACAGCTCCGGTGCACCGGGAAAGCTGTGCGCAACGTCCTGGCATTCGACAAGATGCATGGGCCAACCGCGGGGACCGGCCGGAAGCCGGTCCCCGGTCGGCGAGGTGATCAATGTATGGCGACGGGAGCTCCCATCGAACCGGTTGCCCCCCGAACCGGCGCGGGGCTGTAGAAGTAGGCAAACACATACACACCGGCATCCGCAAGCTCGGTGAGCTTCATGTTTTCCTGGTTCACGATGCCGTGCCTGGTCTGCAGGTAGGTGTGTACACAGAACGCACAGGCAGGATCCGGGTTGGGCACCGCGTCCACCGGCCAGGTATCACCGCCGGTGACCCCCGCTTTCACATCCTCGGCGATCCAGCGAGCAACCTCCATGCCGATGCCCGGGCAGCCGTCATTGTAGGTTGGCGGATCGGTCCAGTGCTTTTCCCAGCCCGTGCGGATGATGATGGCGTCACCCTCCGCGAACTGGAAGTCCGCCATGCCCTGGCGCTCCAGTGCATTGCGGACATCCTCCATGGTGACCACCTCGCCCTTCTGCATGGAGTCAACACCACGGGCTCCGGCCACGTCGATCAGGATGCCGCGGGCGATGATCGGATGCAGCTTCTCGGTTCCGAGTTTCAGCAGTCCGTAGGGTCCGCCCATTTCGGCTGCGCTAAACCCGTTGTACCAGCGCATGTCGGTCTTGTCGCCGTCAGCGCCGACCTGCACACCGATGTGACCGAGACCGTCGAACTGCGTGCCGACCTGGCCCACTTCGGTGGCCAGAAACTCGTCGTTCCACATGATCTTGTTGGCGCCGAAGGCACCTCCGGTCGGCGTGCCGGGAATTCGCAGGGAGAACTTGCGCGCACCGAACAGCGGCATGTCGGCGTGGTAGTCGTGTCCGAGCCTGTAGACCTTGCCTTCCTGGATCACCGACAGGGCCCGCATCACGACTTCGGGCTTGGTGTACCAGTTGGTTGATCCGGCTTCGTCTCCTTCGCCCCAGAGCGGATGCGGCCACCACTGCGATCCCAGGGGGGTTGCCATGTCGGAGCCGTCAACCCACGGCTTGCCGGCGCAGTCCTTCCAGTTGTCGGCCGAGCATTCTGCAAACGCAGCTCCCGGCAACGCCATGGCTCCCGCCAGAACTGCAGCCGCAACCATCGATCTGTTCATGATCAGTTCCTCCGATTCCATTCAGGCACGGTTTCCGTCAGTACCGGGAGCGAGGCTCTGGCCAGCGACGTGGTCGCCGGACAGCCGCGTTCCGGGCCGTTCGATATCTCGGATCCCGCAGTCATGCCCCGGGTACACGCTCCAATTGCCGCAGGGGCGAATGACAAACTGCAGAAGTGATTTGCTGCTCATCTGGTAGAACTCTTATACCAACTGTCCTTTCCGCCACCTTGATTTCTCCAGTGCGAAGCATCAGGCAACAGTCGGGACAACAACCCTCTGCATCACGTGACCGATTCTTGCAATTATTGGTTATGGACCCGGATCGCGCAACCCTTGGTCAGGCGATGACGCTGCGCGTGACCGTCGCAACCGCCGGAATGTCGCCTCAGGTTCCGGCGCCTGCGTCTTCGATGCGCCCGGCGGCCGGATTGCGATGCGCCGGCACAGTTCTGTACTCTTGCTCTGCAAGGAGGCTTCGATGGCGCACATTGACGAGTTGGTGCGGCGGCGGGACCAGGCGCTGGCACAGTTCGCGACCCTGGGCGACCTGCGTCCGGGCAAGCTGGCCCTGAACTATCGCAAGTGCGGAAAACCCAGATGTCACTGCGCCGGGGACGACAGTCCCGGCCATGGCCCCAGCTACGTGCTGAACCGTTCGATCCGGGGCAAGACCAGGTCGATCCGCATCCGGCCCGACGAGGTCGCACAGACCCGGGCCCTTCTCGACGAGCACGAGCGTTTTCTGGTCATTGCCGCGCAGTATCTCGAGGCAAGCGAGGCGCTGGCTGATGCGAGGAGGGCCGAGGCGGTCGATGCCGGGGAGAAACGGAAACAGCGGTCTCGCCGGCAGAAACCGGTGTCGCCGGACCTGTCAACGTCCTGACCCGGCATCGGGGCAGGAAACCGCGCCGGGAGTCCGGTCCGGCCGTAAGGATCCGCGAGCCGGCCAACCGGCTTGCATTCCGCCGGCTGTTCACGTAGTCACTCATCGCCTTCCGACTGGGTGGGGACCCCTTCGTCTAGAGGCCTAGGACACCGGCCTTTCACGCCGGCAACACGGGTTCGAATCCCGTAGGGGTCACCAGTCCTCCCTCAGGTACCGGCGTGCCGTTCCACGAGGTCCGTAAGTGCAAGGACTTCGTCCGGGGTCGAGGCCCACGTGCTGGTTCCTCCCATCGGACTCGACGGAACCATCACCCGTTCGACGCCCATGCGCGCGAGTGCCGGAATATCCTCCGGGTCCTCGGGCATCGAGACGGTAAACGGAACATCCGACGGATCCCGGCCATGCTCGCGCGCGGCCGCATGGACGAGGTCAAACAGGTCCCGGGGAGCACCCCGGGCCGGGAAGAAGCCGTCGCCCAGACGCCCGGCCCGCCGCGCTGCGGCATTCGAATGGCCGCCGACGATGATCGGAACCGATCCGTTTGCAGGCTGCGGCCGGCAGTAGACCGGGTCGAAGTCAACCAGGGTCCCGTGGTACTCGGCTGCCTCGGTCGCGCTCCACAGTACGCGCATCGCCGCGATGCACTCGTCGGTCCGGCGACCGCGATCCCCAAACGGGACCCCGATGGCGTCGAACTCCTCCTCGAGCCAGCCCACGCCGATGCCGAGGTCCACGCGTCCGCCCGAGAGTGCGTCGAGGCTTGCGATCTGCTTTGCTGTCACCACCGGGTTGCGCTGGGGCACGATCAGGATTCCGGTGGCAAGCCGGATCCGTGTGGTCACCGCCGCGATCCAGGCCATGTAGATGAGCGGGTCGGGCAACTGCATGTCTTCCCGCCCGTCGCCCATCCGTCCCGAGCGACCATAGGGATATGTCGACCGGTAGCCCCTGGGCACGACGACATGGTCGACAGTCCAGATGCTCTCGAACCCGGCCTCCTCGGCCGCCTGCGCGATCGCAATCGCATTGTCGGGCATGACGTTGCGCCCGGTATTTGCGTAACGAAGACCGAACTTCATCTCTTCCTCCTGGCGAATGAACGGGGATTATACCCACGTTGGAAACGACTTCATCCGCGAGTTCATTCCAGGCCGGCAGGACGGGCCTCAGGCCGGTTTTCAGGACCGAATCGTGCGGCCGGTGCCGCGGAAACGGCCGGAAGGCACGAGACAGGCCGCCGGGGACCGTTGCAGCCTTCCCGGCGGGTCGGCGCTCCGAGCGCCGGTCGGACACCGGTCGATCAGTAACCGCTGTTCTGCCTGCACCTTGAGCAACGCCGGACGGCTATGTTTCCGGACTGCCCTGCCGGCCCGGTCGCCGCGCGGTGACGGATGGGCCCGGCTTGCAACCCGTACGCGAACGCGATAGAAGCGGCGGTAAGACCCCTTCGTCTAGCGGTCCAGGACAACGGCCTCTCACGCCGTAAACACGGGTTCGAGTCCCGTAGGGGTCACCAGTTCCTCTTGCGCGGAGCCATGCGCGACCCGGTCGATCTCGGAGGCGGACAGCCATGGAAAAGGTCGTGAAGACGGATGCCGAATGGCGTGCGCAGCTCGACGAGGTCCAGTACCGGGTGACCCGGAAACACGCAACCGAACGGGCCTGGAGCGGCAAGTACGCGCACAACAAGGACGATGGCGTCTACGCCTGCGTCTGCTGCGGTCTCGAACTGTTCGACAGCGCCGCCAAGTTCGAGTCCGGTACCGGCTGGCCGAGCTTCTGGCGGCCGATCGACGATGCGGTGATCGGTGTCAGCGTCGACCGCGGTTTCTTCATGACACGAACCGAGGTTCACTGCGCGCGCTGCGATGCCCATCTCGGCCATGTCTTCGAAGACGGACCGCCACCGACCGGCCTGCGGTACTGCATGAATTCGGCGTCTCTGAACCTGATCGGCCGGGTGACCGACGCGGCCGAGTAACCTTCAACGCGATGCCGCACCCCGGATGACACCGTCCGTCCACGCGGCGTGAGGCCGGCCCGTGACCCCCGCCGCACTCACGACCGAGGAACCGGTCGGACTCCGGCACTGGCTCATCCTGCTCACCGTCCAGGTCACCACGCTGACCTTCGGCATGACGATCACGGCCGCCAACGTGGTGCTGCCGCAGATCAAGGGCGCGCTTTCCGCCACCTCGGACCAGATCGCCTGGATCGTCACCGCCAACCTGGTGGCGACCGCGGTCGCGACGCCGCTCACCGGCTGGCTTGCCGATACCTTCGGCTGGCGCCGGCTGCTGTTCGGCTCGCTCGCCGGATTCGCCGTGTTCTCGGCGCTGTGCGGGCTGGCTCCCTCGCTGGAGACGCTGGTGCTGTTCCGGGTCGGGCAGGGGGCGTTCGGTGCGCCCCTGATGCCGCTCGGCCAGGGAATGATCCTCGCGACCTTCCCGCGCAGACTCCATCCGCTCGCCCTGATGGTCTGGGGAATGGGCGGTGTCCTGGGACCGGTACTGGGACCCATTCTGGGCGGCCAGCTGGCCGAGGCGCTCGACTGGCGATGGGTCTTCTTCATGATCGTCCCGCTGACGGTCTTCTGTCTGGCCGTTGCCGCCGTTTCGGTCGGAGACCAGGAACGCGGCACCGCCAGCCGGTTCGACTTCACCGGGTTCGTCGCGCTGGCACTCGCCATCGGCGCGGCGCAGCTGATGCTCGATCGCGGACAACGGCTCGACTGGTTCGAGTCTTGGGAGATCATCATCGAGGCCGGGGTTGCCTCAGTCTGCCTGTACATCTTCCTCGTGCACAGTTTCACCAGCGACCGGCCCTTTCTGAACCCCCGGCTGTTCCTCGACCGCAACTTCACCCTCGGATGCCTGGTCTCCTTCGTCATGGGTTGGCTCAGCTACACGCCCATGGTGCTGTTTCCGCCCTTGCTGCAGGAACTCAAGGGCTACCCGGATTCCCTGGTCGGTTACCTGATCTCCGCCCGCGGCATCGGCAACTGGGTGAGCTTCTTCATCGTGGTGCAGTTTACCCGCCGGTCTCCCAGGCTGTGCCTCGCCACCGGTCTCGCGCTCCAGGCCATCGCCGGTTTCGAGATGGCGCGCCTCGACATCAACATGACGCCGTTCGACGTGTTCTGGACCAACCTGGTACAGGGCATCGGTTTCGGACTCGCCTACACGCCCATGGCGACGCTGACCTTTTCCACCCTGGCTCCGCGGCACATGGTCGAAGGCTCGGCCGTGTTCAACCTGCTGCGCCATTTCGGCAGCAGCATCTTCATCTCGATTTCGGTCGTTCTGATGATCCGGTCATCGGCGTGGTCCTATGCCGACATGTCGAGCGTGCTGACCCTGTTCAGCGAAGCGCTCCGCTTTCCCGATGTCACCGGCGCCTGGTCTGCCGGGGATGTCTCCGGCCTCGGGGCCCTGGATGGGGAGGTGCGCCGGCAGGCACAGCTGATCGGTTACCTGAACGCGTTTCATCTGTTCGGATTTGCCGCGCTGCTTGGCGTCCCGCTGTGCTTCCTGTTCACCACCGGGACGGTCCCGCCACCGTCTGCCCGGAGACGCTGGTGGTTGTGGCGTTGACAGGATGAGCGATGCTGCGACGCTTGTACCAGCTGTGACGCTGTGGAGGATACGACATGGACCGGTGCAGCCCGGACGGACCGCTCGAGCGTGCATGCGCGCTTGGCCCGGAGATCGCGGCCGCCGCGCGCGCGATCGAGGAAACCCGGAGGATCCCCGAGCCGCTGCTCACGCGCATTCACGACGCCCGGCTGGCCCGGTTGCTGCTGCCCCTCTGCTACGGCGGCGAGGAAGTCACTCCCGTCTGCTACTTCGAGACCCTGTCCGAGATCGGGCGTCATGATGCATCCGTGGCATGGAACCTGTTCGTCGCCAACAGCGCCTGCCTGATCACGCCGTTCCTCGAGCCGGCCACGGCACGGCTGATCTACGCCGATCCCCGCGCCGTGATGGCCTGGGGGCCTCCCGATACCCAGCGCGCCCGGGCGGTCGATGGCGGCTACATCGTCAGCGGGACCTGGCATTTTGCCAGCGGGTGCCGGCAGGCGAACTGGATGGGAGCCCACTGCCAGGTGGAGGAGGTGGACGGCAGCGTGCGGCTGAACCGGCTGGGCCGGCCCGTGGTCCGCAGTTTCCTGTTTCCGGTCGAAGAGGCGGAGCGGATCGATACCTGGCACACGCTCGGATTGCGCGGGACGGCTTCGGACAGTTACCGGGTCGCGAACCTGTTCGTGCCGGAGAGCCGGACCGGCACGCGCGAAGAGCCGGAGAAGCGGCGCGTTGCCGGACCACTGTACTGGTTCACTCAGCAGGGTCTGTACGCCGTCGGCGTTGCGGCGGTTGCGCTGGGGACTGCACGCGGCATGTTCGAGGGACTGCTGGCACTCGCCCGGACCAAGACCCCGCGAGGAATGCCGAGGCTCGCCGAACAGTCCGCGATCCGTGCCCTGGTTGCACGGTCCCACGCGCGGCTGTCGGCGTCCGACGCCTGGATGTGCCGCATCCTCGACGAACTGACCGCCGCTGCCGCCGATACCGGCGCCATGGGGCTCGAGGACCGGGCCCGGCTCAGGCTCGCGACGATCGAGGCCATCAGTTCGGCGATCGGGGTCGCAGACAGGATCCACAAGGCAGCGGGCGTTTCGGCGATCTTTCACGGCGACGGGCCGTTCGAGCGGCGGTTCAGGGACATCCACACCCTGAGCCAGCAGGTGCAGTCGCGCGACGCCCATTTCGAGGAGGTGGGCGCGATCATGCTCGGGCACCGGCCCGAGGTCTACTATTGAGAAGGGCGGCCGGGTACCTGCTCGAGCATCACACCGGAACGCACCGGCGGTGCCAATCCCGCCAGCACCCGCCCCTGCATGAACCGGAGGAAAAGTCCTCAGTTACAGGTCCTTACGGCCTGTCCCGTCCCGCGCCCCCGCGCGGCTTCCCCGACGAAACGCCGCCGCGGCCGCTTCCCGCATTACCAGGCAGCCGCGCGGTCCGAACAGGGAGCCGCGACCATGATCGACCGATCCAATTCCACTTTCTCCAGGCGCCTCCGCGCTGCCAGACCACGCGACAAAGGCTACGAAGTCCGGGACGACATCGTGAGCGGTCTCGGCGTTTCGATCCAGCCGACGGGCACCCGAACCTTTTTCCTTGCCCGAATGGCGCGCGGAAAACGGCGCTATGCCCGGATCGGAGACGCCGATGCCATGACCGTCCCCGAGGCGCGCCGCGAGGCCCGCAGCCTCATCGCCAGCTACATCGAACCCGCGAGGAAGGACAACGGCCCCAGGACGCCGGGATACCCGATGACCGAGTTCGCCGAGGAGTTCCTCGACCGCCAGGCCCGGCACCGGAAACCCCGCACCCTGGAGACGAACCGCTACCTGATCCGCAACCACATCCTGCCTGCCTTCGGCCACATGACCGTGGACGCCATCGAATCCGACAACGTGCGGAGCTGGTTCGCCTCCATGGCCGGGAAGCCCGGCAGCGCCAACCGCGCGATGCCCGTGCTGTCCGTGATGATGCGGATGGCGGAGCTCTGGGGATACCGCGTCCACAACACCAATCCCTGCAAGCGGACCCGGCGTTACAGGATGAAACCCAAGGAACGGTTCCTGACATCGGAGGAAATGGCCCGGCTCAACGCCGTGCCCACCCGTGACGAGTTCCGCTGTCCGGATGTCGTCGCCATCGTTCGCCTGCTGATGCTGACCGGCTGCCGCAAATGGGAACATTCCCATTATGCCGCCGGGGCGAAGTGCTCAATCTGCGATGGCGCGAAATCGGCGACGGTGCGATCACGTTGGCCGATTCCAAGACTGGCCCGCGCACCGTGTGGCTCGGCGAGGCCGCGCAGGCGGTTGTCGCGGCGCTGCCCGGCTCCCGCGATCCGGACACCTTCCTGTTCCCGAAGAATGCCGGGCGGGACTCGCCCACCAACATCGTCGCGTGCTGGCGCGCGGTCTGCGACGACGCGAAGTTGGACAAACTCCGGCTGCATGATCTGCGCCACTATCTCGACTGCATGACTATGTCGGGTAACCACGCGACCGGGACGATTCTGATCCGCGATTACAGCTTTGTCAGTGAGCGTCTCGGTCCGATTGCCCGACATAGTCTTGGCCGAGCTACAGGCTGCTCAGAAAGCCGAGTAGCCGATCACCGGGCTGGTAGCGGCTTGGCTTGCCGACTGGCGGCGTTGTCCTGGCGAGTGCACGTTCTTTCATTGCCAGCGTCGCCTCAAGGTAGATCTGCGTGGTCTCGACCGATTCGTGTCCGAGCCACAGGGCGATAACGGCGCGATCAACGCCTGCCTGAAGAAGGTCCATGGCTGCGGTGTGCCGCAAGCGGTGGACAGTCACCCGCTGATTCTTCAATGACGGGCATCTCGTTGAAGCTTTGACGCGGTGCTTGTTCAACAGATACTGAACCCCATGGACGGTCAGCCGTTCGCCCCTGGCGCTGGGAAAGAGCACGTCGTTGACGCCGCGCGACGGCTCGCGCAGCCAAGCGTTCAGCACGGCACGGGTCGGCTTCGCCAGCGGCGTGCAGCGCTCCTTGCGACCCTTTCCGACGACGCGCAGGTGGGCGCCGCTTCCCGGCATGAAGTCCTCTCGCTTGAGCCCGGTCATCTCGGACAGGCGAAGTCCCGTTTGCACCGCGGTGAGGATGAAGGCGTGGTCGCGTCGTCCCGACCATGTACTTCGATCCGGTGCCGCCAGCAACGAATCGACCTCCGGTCGGCTGAGAAAGCTGACCAGGTTGCGCGTGAATCGCTTGCTCGGAATCGCGAGCACTCTCTGGATCTGCGCTGCGTGGGTCGGCAGCTCGAACGCCACGTAGCGAAAGAAGGAATGGATCGCCGTCAGTCGCAGGTTGCGGCTTCGAACGCTCAGGCCGCGACGGGTCTCGAGCTCGTCGAGGAACGCAATGACCAACGGGGCGTCGATCTGCTCGAAGACCAGGCGCGAGGGCGCCCGAGCGAGCCGTTGTTGCGCGAAGATCAGGAACTGTCGGAAAGTGTCGCGATAGGAGGTGATGGTGTGTGGACTTGCCTGGCGTTGTTGCATCAGGCGCTGGGTGAAGAATCGCTCCAGCAACGGGGCGAGGTTGGTTGTACGGGTCATGACCAGTCCTCCCAACGACTTTCGAGGCGACTCATGGCCTCGCGCATCAGTTCGGGAGAGCCCTCCAGATACCACTGTGTATCGGCGATGTGCACATGACCCAGGTAGGCGGACAACACCGGCAGGTGGCGCTCGGGGTCCTTGTCGCACCGATACCAGTTCACCAAGGTGGAGGTGGCGAACCGATGTCTGAAGTCATGCAGACGCGGTCCGTGGCTGTCGTGCTCGCCACGCAGACCGACTTGGCGCGACAGCGCGTAGAAGGCGCGGTGGACCTGCGCTCCGTCAAGGCGGTTCCCCCAACTGGAGACGAACAGGTAGGACGTCACAGAACGACCGGCCCAGTGACGCTGGCGTCGGGCAATGTACTCGGCGAGGACCTCGCAGGTTGAGCAGTGCAACGGAACCAGGCGGGTT
>MPMT01000056.1 GCA_002238645.1 Alphaproteobacteria bacterium bin52
AGCCCTGGCGGTGGTGTGCACGCACCAACCGGAAGCCCGCAAGGGCCAGGCCGGGCCGGCAGGGTGGCGGAGAGGCCTGTAGGACTGAAGACGCCGGGTAATGTCGGCCGAGGAAAGGGGCCTCAGGTGAGGAGGGATGTCGAGAAGGGCGCAAGCCCGCGGGAGTGGCATTGCCTAGAACCCCGCGTAAAGGGCGGAAAGCCTGGTGGCATCACATGCGCAAGTGAAGGAGGTGGACAGATGATGTCTGCTGTCGTCGAGGCGTGAACAGGCTTGACAACCAATCGGGTCGGGATGGACCGGGACTGGTGGCGTGCCCCACCATCGGAGGTCGGATGGCCGACCGCCCCGCCCTGACGGGTCCGGTTGTCCGCGTGCGAGAGGCATGATCCCGCTGGAGAGCCGGATGCGGGAAATCCGCACGTCCGGTTCGGTGAGCGGGGACTGGAAACGCGGCCATGGGAGCCGGACTGAGGACCGGAACGAAAGTGACGGGATCCCCCGATAAGGGGTTGGACCACCGGACCCTAAAGCTGGCGCGCCAGTCCCCGACTCTACCGTTCCGTCTCCAGCACCGACCCTACACAATCACGAGACCCGCACACAGCCCGCGGGTGTGCCCGCGTAGCGCCACTGGTTCATGCACTGGGGCGAGGAAAACGGCGCCTCATGCTCGTTTGGGTAGATACATGGATATCAGCCGGTCATCAGTTGATCCATCGCTTCCCCGATTCTCTCCGCTGCTGCGCGAATGTTCTGATCACCGATATGGGCGTAACGCAACGTCATCTGTACGCTGGAATGGCCAAGGAGGCGCGAGACCACCGGGACCGGTATGCCGTTCATGACCGCGTGACTCGCAAATGTGTGCCTCAGGTCATGCAGCCGCACATCCTCGATACCCGCGTCGATGCGGAGTGTTTTCCACAGACGCAGATTGCCACTGCAGGGCCGATCGGGATTGCCCCGGCCCGGAAACACGAAGGGGCTTTCTCCGCGCGGCTGACGGTCCAGGACTTCCCTGGCCTGCGGGTTGAGATGCACAGTTCTCGGACCGGTCTTGCTGTCGCCAAGCATCAGCACTCCGTTCTGGACTTCCGACCATCGCAGGGTCACGACTTCGCTTTTCCTGCTTCCGGTCAGGAGCAGCAGCCGGATGATGTCGGCCTGCATGCGCCGTGATGGACCGCGCCGTGATGCCGCATCGAGAGCTCGATTGAGACGCCGGATTTCGTCGAGGGAGAGAAAGCGGGTGAGCGGGGTGCGCCGATTGAGCCGGATACCGTGGCAGGGATTGGCTTTCATGTGCCCGCACACGATGGCGAAATTCAATATCCGTCGAAGTACCGAAAAGGCTGCATTGGCCCCACCCGGGGCGGTCTGGCTGTAGCCATCGAACCAGTGCTCGACCTGCGCCCGGGTGATGCGGTCGAGCCGTGTTCTCCCGAAACCTGGCAGGAGTTGCGTCGCAAGGACGTGCCGTGCGCCTCTGCGCGTCCATGGCTTGTAGTGTTCGAAGCGAGCCGTATGCCACTGGCCGGCGACGAAGTCGGCGAAGAGCGGCACCCCGGGCTTTGTTTCCGGCTTGCTTGTCGTGGTTGTTTCAGTGCTGCGCAGCAGACACTCGCGTCGCGCCGCATCAGTGGTTTTCGATGCGGTCGGGCCGAGCGAGACGCGCCTTGTGCGCCCTTCGCTCGTGTGAATGAAGACGTAGCTCTTGCCCCCGCCCGGGCGCACCCGCACTCCCAGACCGGCAACGCGGCTGTCCCAAAGGGTGTATTCGCGCTCGCGCGGCCGCAGGCGGGCAATGCCTGCATCCGTGAGGCGTGTGCGTCTCACCTTTGGCATGGCTCAGCCCTCCAGCATCGCGCCGACGGCCGCGGCCGCTTCGCGAACCATGGTGTCTGCAAGATGCGTGTACCCGAGCGTTGTCTTCGCAGAACCGTGGCCAAGCAGACGTGCGATCACGAGGGTGTTTTCGCCACCCCTGAGAGCAACCGTGGCATAGGTGTGACGAAGGTCGTGCAGGCGTGCATCGCCAAGGCCCGCCTCGATGCGGACGCCGGACCAGAACCCGTAGAGCCAGGTTGCGCCGTGTGGCCGGCCTCCCCGAACTGCGGGAAACACCCATGGTGAAGTTCTCCTGGTTCGCTCAAGCACCTCCCGCGCGGGGCGTGACAGCCACACGGTCCGGGGCCCGGTCTTGCTGTCGCGCAGGAACAGGGCGCCGTCGCGAAGGTCCGACCAGCGAAGGGTGAGGATTTCCGTCTTGCGGCACCCGGTCAGCAGAAGAAGCCGAATGGCTGCGACGGCAAGCGGCCTCGTACCTTCAAGGGCCTCCAGGCACGTCGCAAGCGAGCGGATTTCCGCGTCGGACAGGAACCGTTCCCGGTTCCGCCGGCGGTAACGCCGAATGCCCAGGCAAGGATTGGATCCTTCCTCCCGGTAGCCAAGTCGCTCCGCCTCGCGCATGATTACCGAGAGCACCGGCATCGACCGATCCGCCGCAACAGGCGTTGCGGCCAGCGATGCGAACCATTTCACGACGTCCTGCCGGGTGATTTCCGCAATCTGGCGGTTGGCGAAGTGCGGCAGGATCTGATTGCGCAAGTATCCGCGGTTCACCTCCAGCGTGCCGGGTTTCCAGATCCGTGCATGGCGTTCGAAGACAACCCCGGCGACTGAGGCGAACAGCGTTTCACCGGAAGGCTCCGACACGGGACCGTGGCCCCGGATTGCAGCCAGCATCGCGGTTGCGCGCGAGCGCGCCTCGTGTGTTTCCATCGTGTCGGCATCGCCGACGATCCGCCAGACGCGGTTCCCGTTGTGCTGGCAGTGGACGAAGTAGCGCTTGGCCCCCGACGGCAGTACGCGGACGCCGAAGCCCTTTTGCTTCGCGTCGCGGATGTCACGTGCGGATGTGCGGGGCGTGAGCGCCCTGACACGGGCCTCTGTGAGTGTGACGGGTGGCACGGATCGGTCTCCCGCGCAGTTGCAGCGGGGAACAACAAACCACCATGGTCGTGCTCGAAGCTGCAATTTGTTCAGGAGAAAACAACGGTCAATCAATCGGTTACAACACTACCAGCACCGAAGGTGCGTCCGTTGGTGTCGGTCTGGGGATTTCAGCTTGATGGCATCTTCATCGGCGCCACCCGCACGCGGACCATGCTGCACGCCATGAGTGTGAGCGTTGCCGTGTTCGTGATGGGGATCGCGACCCTGGTCCCCTTCTTCGGCAACCATGGCCTGTGGGGCGCGTATTTCGGCTTCATGGTGGCGCGTGCGGTCACGCTCGGCCTTGCCTATCCGGCACTGGAACGCAGCATCAGCCGGTAGGAGGAACGGCTGCGCTTCGGGCATTGTCCGTAGCGCTGTCGGGAGGCCCGTCGCGCCATTTCCACGACGCTTCCCGGGTGGGTCCGGGGGTTATCCGGCCTCCCGGTGACAGAAGGTCGCGGGCAGAACGGGGTGGTCGCCACCACCGGGCGCGGGAGCGTGTCCGTATCCTCCGACTGCCCTCGCCGGAAAGATGGGATACCATGCGCCCGCCAGTCTCAACTGGCGGAGGCCGGAAACAGGGGATCATTCGTCATGACCGGGTGGGTTCGACGACTTGTTCTTCTCGTGTGTGTCGGCGCGATTGCCTGCGCGCCGGTCATGTCGGGACGCGCCGAACCGGTGTCGGTCACCCTGGTCCACGTCAACGACTGGGACCGGATGGACGGGTTAAAGGGGCGGGGAGGTGCGGCACGGATCGCCACGGTCGTACGCGAGGAGTGTGTGCGCGCAGAGGCAGCCGGAGACCTTGCGATCGTCACCTTTGGCGGTGACATGATCTCGCCATCGCTGCTGTCTGCCGTCGACAAGGGTGCGCACATGATCGCGCTTGCCAATGCCATCGGGTTCGACTTTGCGGTTCCTGGCAACCACGAGTTCGACTTCGGGCCGGAGATCCTCCAGCAGCGACTGGCCGAGTCGAACGCCACTTGGCTCGCCGGCAACGTGACCTGGCAGGGCAAGCCGGGCTTTCCGGGCACACGTCCCACCGGCATGATCGAACACGGCGGGTACCGCATCGGGTTCCTGGGGATCACAACCCCGGAGACCGCGAGGATTTCGGCACCGGGCGAGGAGGTTTCCTTTGCCCCCGTTATCACATCCGCCGCCGCCCTTGCCGCCGGGCTCAGGGACGCGGGAGCGGATGTCGTGGTCGCGCTCACGCACAACCATGTCGAGCAGGACCGGGAACTCCTCCGCGAGGTTCCCGCGATCGATGTTGTCCTCGGTGGGCACGACCACCTCGTGCTGGCAATGCATGATGGCCGGCAGACCATCCTGAAGGCAGGCTCCCAGGGAATCCATGTCGGGATCCTCCGGCTCGAGATCGATCGGAAAGAGGACGGGAGGGGCGGCAGCCGGCTGGTCCTGACACAGGGCTATGAACTTCGCCCGACCGCGGAGGTCGACCTCGATCCCGATCTCGTCGATGCCATCAAGGTGCTGCGCCGGCAGCTCGAGCGGGGAATGGACACGGTCCTCGGCCAGACCTCTACGGAGCTGGATAGCCGGCGCGTGTCCGTGCGTTCGGGTGAGGCCGCGATCGGAAACCTGGTTGCCGACGCAATGCGCATGGCAGCCGGCAGTGACGTTGCGCTGACGAATGGAGGAGGAATTCGCGGCGATACCGTCTATCCCGCCGGGACACCGCTTACCCGTCGGATCGTGTTGACGGAACTGCCGTTCGGCAACAAGACGGTGAAGCTGGCCGTGACCGGAGCGCAGCTCAGGACGGCGCTCGAGATCGGCGTTGCAGGTGTCGAAGACGGTCGCGGCGCCTTTCCCCAGGTGTCGGGACTGACGTTCTCGTTCGATGCGCGCAGGCCGACGGGTTCGCGGGTGGTTGATGTCACGGTCGGGGGCAAGTCGCTCGACGAAGCGGCGGTCTACACCCTGGCGACAAACGACTTCCTGGCCAGGGGTGGAGACGGGTACGCCGTGTTCGAATCAGCCGAGAGGCTGATCTCGGCCCGGGACGGCACGCTGCTTGCCGCCCGGGTCATCGAGCATGTCACGGCCGCGGGAACCGTCTCGCCGGTTCTCGAGGGACGGATCGTGCGGCTGGACTGATCTGTCGGGCCAGTGCCCGGCTGGCGCAGGCTACGCGTTCGCAGGGCCGAGGGTTCCGTGGCGTTCCGCCATCAACTGGGCAACCGCCGTTCGGTCGTTCTTGCCGGCGCCGTTCAGCGGGATCTGTTCGACGATTTGCACCCGGCGGGGATGGGCGTAGGGAGGACCGTACTCAAGGCAGTAGGTCCGCAGGTCGTCGGGTGAGGGTGACGCGTCGCGCGTCACCATGACCAGGGCGACCGGGACCTGGCCCTTCACGGTGTGTGTGACCGGCACCACGCAGGCGTCAACCACTGACGGGTGCGATAGCAGCAGGTTCTCGACTTCCTTCGGGTAGATGTTCTCGCCGCCGGAATTGAACATGTCGTCGGTCCGGCCCCGGAAGTAGAAGAAGCCGTCGGTATCGCGATGAAACAGGTCGCCGGTCCGCAGCCACCCGTCCACCAGCCGCTCGCTGTTGAGGCCGGGCAGGTTGTAGTAACCCGGCGTGACGCCCGGATTGCGCACCCACAGCTCACCGTCAGCGGGATCGTCCACTCCGTTCGCTCCCACCAGCCTTACCTCGCCATCGGGCCAGGCGACGCCGCAGCTGCCGTGCGGGATTGCACGGCCATCGGTTGGCGGACCCAGCATGACCGGCCCCCCTTCCGTCAGGCCGTAGCTTTCCGAGACGGGAACCCCGAACGCATCCTCGATCTGTTCGGCCAGTTCCCTGGTGACCGGCGCCGATCCAACCATCAGCGACTCGAGGTGGGGAAACTCGAGCCTGTCGATGAGGTCGCGATGGCGAAGCATCATGGAGAACGCCGCCGGGACACCTCCGGCGCGGGTGCAGCCATACGCACTGAGCGTGCGGATGAACCGCTCGGGCTCGAAGTCCGGCAGGATCACCACCGAGCCGCCGGCATGAAGCATCGGCTTGACGGCACCCGCCATCGCGTTCTTGTGGTACAGAGGCATGGCGGCAAGCGCGCGGCTGTTCGCGGACGACGGCCAGTGGCGCTGAACCGTGCGGATCCACCACAGCTGGCCCCGGTGCGTCAGCGGAACTCCCTTGGGGTGGCCGGTGGAGCCCGAGGTGTACGGCAGGAACGCGAGATGGTCCCCGTCGATATCAACTGCGTCGAAGCCGGGTTCCGCGGTAGTCACCTGCGGTTCCCAGGCGTTCCAGCCAGGCAACTGCAGGTCCAGGCTGAAGCGTACCGGAAGGGCAAGGTCTTCGACGATACCTGTCACGAACCTGTTGGTGGCCGGCTCGACGATTGCGCCCCGGCTTCCCGAGTCGGAGAGGATGTAGGAGATGACGTCTCCGGAAAGCCTGGTGTTGAGCGGGACCGGGACAATGCCGGCGCGCATCATGCCGAACATGATCTCGACAAACTCGAACTGGTTGCCGATACACATGGCGAGACGTTCGCCGGGCCGCGCTCCCGCGGCTGTCAGCAGCGACGCCACCTGGTCAAGTCGCCGCTCGAGTTCCCGGTAGGTCACCGTGCGTGGCGGCGTGCGCGAGAGATCGATGACAGCGGCGCCGTCCGGGTTGTCCTGCGCCGCCTCGTGCGAGAAGTAACCGAGATTGCCGTGTCTCCGCCCGCTCGGGTCCATGGTCTCTCTCCTCAGGCAGGCCAGCCGGATCGGAAAGGAAAGGACCATATGAACCGGGCCGGGACCGTGCAAGGCAACGCGCGAGGCCGCGGGTGCAGTTGGCGGCACGGAAGCACTCTGGATGCGCGCGGCCTGTCCGGCGGAGTGATACGCCCGCCGATCCGGCTTGTCGGGTGCGGGGATCCGGCCGGCGCGAATACGGCGTTCGCGGTCACGCACTGTACGCGCCGCCGGCAGGCGGAGCGGCGCAGGCCGGGGAACTGCGCCGATGGTGCCCTCCGTTGCCTGACAGGGCCGACACCCGGACAGGTTCCGATGCATGTGCGGGCGAAGATGCCGGGCCGACCGTGCTTCGAAACCGGAAGCGCGGGTCGTGGCGCGCATGCCGTCGCTCCGCCTGTATCGTATCCCGGTGCGCTCGAAGGGCGAGGAGGGCCGCGGTCGTCCTGATCGAGATCCCGATCACGCGCAGTTCTCGACCGGTTCAGGCTTGGGATCATGCCAATTCGAGCAACACCGGCATCGTGAAGGCATGCCCGACACGTGGACATGACGGGCGATGCACGGCCGTCGGTCATCGGCGGATATGTCGCCGTTGCTACTGCACGACCATAAGGTAGCGCCGGGCGATCTCGGGATCGCTCTCGAATTCCTCCATCGTGCCTGAGAACACCATGCGGCCACGATCGATGATATAGATCCGGTCGGCGGTTTCGTGCACCAGATGCAGCTGCTGTTCGGAAATCAGCATCGATACACTCAGAGACTTCAGGGTGTTGATCGCCTTGATCACGTCCCGCGCAACGACCGGCGCCAGTCCTTCGTGCGGCTCGTCCAGCAGCAGAAACTCCGGATTGGTCGGCAGGGAGCGCGCTATGCTCAGCATCTGCTGCTGGCCGCCGCTGAGGTTTCCGGCGAGGCGTGAGTGAAATTCGCCCAGTTGCGGAAACAGCTCCGTAATCCGCTCGACGTTCCGGTATCCGCCCTGCCCGGTGTCCGTCATCAGAATGAATGGGACGCCGGGGGCTGTTTTCTAAGGGAGGCTCTGGCTCGTCGCGCACAGCTTCCAGGCGATGACGTGGCGGGAGAAGTCGTCCAGGATCGTCGACAGATGGAACCAGCCCCAGCCGATCACCTTGAGCCAGGCGAAGTCGGTCTGCCACAACTGGTTGAGTGGGCGCCAGGCCGGGACGGGCTCGCCCGTCCGGAAGGCCTGGCAGCTGTCGTGCGCTGCATACCGGCAGTCTCCCGGGTCGCCGGCATTCCCCTGAAGTGATCGTCCTGGCGAAGTTGCCGCCGCGGTGTGCGGCTCGGTACGGAGCCGCTCGTCCATCTTGTCCGCAGGCGGCTCGCCGGCGCAGACGAGCAGGCAGTCCTCCGGAGCCGTCCCGCTTCAGGGGACCAGAACGATCTTGCCGAAGAAGTCGCGGTCCGCGATCTTCTGAACGGCCCTTCCGGTTTCGCGGAGCGGAAACACGGTATCGATCACCGGCTCGATCTCTCTGTCTGCCGCCATGCGCAGGATCCTCGCCTGGTCCTGCATGGTCCAGCCATTCGATCCGATGATCGAGATTTCGTAGGTCCAGATGTACCGGCAGTCGTTCTCGGTCCGGTAGTCCTGGGTGGCGCCGCAGACCGTCATGCGGCCGCCCGGAGTGATGCATTTGAGCGAATCAACCCAGGTGTCACCGCCGATGTAGTTGATCACCAGGTCGACACCGCCGGCCGCGCCCATGCGCGGCTTGCCGAACCGCTCCCAGGTCCACTGGCGAAAGTCGGTGATCGCCGTGTTGACGACGTGATCGGCACCCAGGTCGGACAGTCTTGCGAGCTTCCACTCGGACCCGGAGCAGGCAATGACCTGCGCGCCGGCTGCCTTGGCGAGCTGCACGCAGGCGGTTCCGACACCCCCGGCCGCTCCCAGGATCAGCACCGTCTCGCCGGCACCGACCGGGCATCGTGTCTTCAGCATGCGCAGGGCCGTGGCATAGGCGATCGGCAGGGCGGCTGCCTCTTCGAATCCCAGTCCGTCGGGCATGGCGACGAGGTTTGCGGCTGGAACGCGGTGGTACTGCGCACAGGTGCCCAGGCGGGTCTCTCCGGTCATGCCTTCGCCCGCGACCATGGGATAGATCGAGACCCGGTCGCCGATTGACCACCCGTTGACCCTGCTGCCCAGTTCGACGATTTCCCCGGCGCCGTCGCCGGCGACGATCATGGGCAACGGTGTCCGCAGCGCGGTGGTCCTGAACAGGATCATCGGCTCGAAACCGTTGAGTCCGGCGGCGCCGATCCTGATCACCGCATCGTCGGGGCCGCAGACCGGATCGGGAAACTCCTCCCACCGGATATTGTCGCAGCTCCCGTGTTCGTGAAACACCGCCGCCTTCATGACTGTCTCCGTTCCCGTTGTCGGTCGAATCCCCGGGGCGCTCCGCGGGCCGTCCGTCCGCCGGTCCCTGCCATGGTAGACCAAACCCGTTCGCCCCGGCCAACCGGTCGGGGTCCGAAGAGCGTCTGCGTGACCGCAGCCTGGCGGCCGGTGTCGCGGCCCCGCTACCCCGGGGGCAATGACGGCCGGCATGTGCCCGTCGCGCCTCAGTCGTGGAGCGCGAAGAGCCGGACCTGCTGTTCCCGCCCGCGAACCGCGACCTGCGGCATGGCCTCGGCCCGGATGCCGTCGGCCAGGGTGAGGAGGTCCATTGCCTGCGCGGAAACAAGGAACTGCCGGTCAAGCTCCCTGCACAGCTGCTCGATCCGTGCAGCCGTGTTCATGGTATCGCCGAGCAGCACGATTTCCGGCTTGCTGTCGCCCATTTCGCCGACCACCACCGATCCGGCATGCAGTGCCGCGCGAAAGTCCGGCACCGTGGCGAAGCGCTCGGAATAGAAGCCGGCGCGTTCGCCGATGCGCCGGCGCAGCCCGAATACCAGGCCGGGTGCGGCGGAGATGTCGCGCGCCCGGTGCATGCGCCAGGTGACGATGATCTCGTCTCCGACGTAGCGGTGGATTTCGCCGCCGCTGCCGTCGAGCACGGTCTCGAAATCGCGTACGAACTCGTTCAGCAGATCAAGAAACCGGCTCGGCCCCAGCCTTTCGGCCAGCGCGGTGGAGCCGACGAGATCGACGAACAGGCACGCCCGTTCCTCCTCGACCGGACGGTGGTAGCGCCCGAGAGTAAAGTCCCGGAGCACACCCCGCCCCACCAGCCTGCCCACGGCAAGGGTGCCGGCGACGGCGGTGCCGAGCGCAATGGAAAATGCGACGGTGATCCAGTAGTCCGGGCTGGCGGGCAGGTCGGCGAGCGGGATGGGCCACAACGTGGTTGCGGCGATGGCCGTGCCCACCAGGGTCCAGCAGCCCCAGACGAGCGAACGAAGGGTGACGAAGCGCGCGAACGGGATCCTGCGGAACTCCGCGCCAAGCGGGCTGTAGACAAACAGCAGTTCGAAGGCGAGTATCGGCAGCCCGATCAACAGCGTGCTTCCGGCAGAAATCAGTGCAACCGTGACGTCGATCTCACCGCGTAGCGCCGAACCGAACACCAGGCCGCCCACCAGCACGATGACCGCGACCCGTGCCATGGTCCTTGCCGCAGAGATCGCATAAGCCCTGCTCATTCGCGCCGGTCCCGTAGCCTGCCAACAGGTGCTGGCGAGATCCTACCATGACCGGACGCCGGTTCCGGTCGCGTTTCGAGGTTCCCGGACGTGTCGATACGCGACGTTACGGTTCTGATCCTGATGTGCCTGGCGATGTATCTCGCCGGCCTCGGCGCCATTCCGCCGCTCGATCGCGACGAGGCGCGGTTCGCGCAGGCGTCGAAACAGATGCTGGAAACCGGGGACTATGTCGACATCCGGTTCCAGGACGTCCCGCGCTACAAGAAACCGGTCGGGACGTACTGGGCGCAGGCGGCAACAACCGGTCTGCTGTCATCCGACCGCAACGCGATCTGGACCTACCGTGTCCCGTCCGTAGTGGGCGCGACCGCCGCGGTGCTGCTGACCCTGGCGCTGGCGCGCCTGTTCCTGCCGCGCCGGACGGCCCTGCTGGCCGCCGGCGTGCTTGCCACCAGCCTGCTGCTGGGCGCCGAGGCCCACATGGCCAAGACCGATGCGCTGCTGCTCGCCACGGTGGTTGCGGTCCAGCTCGGCCTCGCCCGGGCCTGGCTCGGACGGGACGGGCCGGCAACCTGGCTCGTGTTCTGGCTCGGGATCGGGGCAGGCGTGCTTCTGAAGGGCCCGGTCACGCCGATGGTTGCGGTCCTGACCCTGGCGGCACTGTGCTGGACCAGGCGGTCCGTGCGCTGGGCGGCGCTGCTGCGACCACTGCCCGGCCTGGTCACGGCGCTCGCGCTCGCGCTGCCCTGGTTCGTCGCCGTGCACCTGCACACCGGCGGCGCGTTCCTGTCCACCGCCTTCGGAACCGATCTTCTCCCCAGGCTCCGGGGCGGAATGGAATCGCACGGTGCCCCGCCAGGATACTACCTGGTGCTGCTGGCCTTCATCTTCTGGCCCGGCTCGCTGCTGCTCTGGCCCGGGCTCGTTCATGCCTGGCGCCATCGCGCAGACTCGGCCGTCTGTTTCCTGCTGTGCTGGATCCTGCCGACGTGGCTGGTCATGGAGGTGGTGCCGACCAAGCTGCCTCACTACCTTCTCCCGGTCCTTCCGGCACTGGCGATCGTCTCGGTGTACTGGATCGATGCAGACGCATCCGGCGGACCCGTGCGCCGCCTGAACGCCTGGTCCTGGATGGCCGTTTCGGTCGTGCTCGGGTGTGCGGTCCTCGCCCTGGTCGTTGCGGGGATCGCCGGACCAGCCCATCTGACCGGTGAAGGACTGCGCCACGCCTGGGCCGCGGCGCCACTGGCCGTGCTGGCGGCCGGGGTGCCGACTGTCGCCGGGGCTGCCGCCGGCCTGGCCCTGCTTGCCCGGCGCCCGCAAGCCGCGACCCTTCGCGCGCTTGCCGGGGGTGGTCTGTTCGTGATTGCGCTCTCCCAGCTGGTCCTGCCGTCGCTGACGCAGTTCCAGGTCTCGTCGAGGGTGGTTGCACAGATCAGGGCGTTCAGCAGCGACACGTGGCCGACTGTGCTTGCCGTCGGCTACCACGAGCCGAGCCTCGTGTTCCTTGCCGGAACCGCCACCCGGCTGGTCACCGCGGAACAGGCCGCTCTCGTCCTTTTGCGCCTGCCGGACGCGGTCGCGGTCATCGAACGCCGCCAGCGCGCCGAGTTCCGGGCCGCGGCCGCGGGACTGGGCCTGTCGGTGCAGGACCGGGCAACGGTGTCGGGCATCAACTATTCCAAGGGACGCGAGGTGACACTCGAGATCCTGACCCGGAAGGGCGACGGATGAGACCGGGACTGTCCGGGTGGGTGCGGGCCCGTCCACTGGTCACGCTGGCCACACTGACCGGCGGGCTTTGCGTGGCGCTGGTCCTGTGGGTCGACCGGCCCGTGGTCCTGTGGCTCGCCGCCTCGATCGACCCCGGGGTCAGGGAGGTCTTCCAGGTCATCACCAGGCTTGGCGAGGCGACGCCCTACATTGCCGCGCTGCTGGCGGCTGTCGCCTTCACCGTCGGCCTTTCCCGGTTGGCCCGTTTCCGCCACGCGCGAACCCGATTGCTGGTCCATGCCTGGAACTGCTGGTTCGTGATCCTGGCCTGCGCTGCGTCGGGCGTGGCACACCACGCTCTCAAGATCCTGGTCGGACGCTACCGGCCGCGTTATCTGCTGTCGGAGGATCTCTACGGTTTCGCCCCGTTGAGCTTCGACATCGCCCGCAACTCGCTTCCGTCCGGCCACACCCAGACCATCGTGGCGATCTGCCTCGGCCTCTACCTGGTTTATCCGCGCTTCGCGGTGGTCTACCTGCTGCTGGCCATCACCGTGGCGCTCAGCCGCCTCGTGGTGCTCGCGCACTTTCCCGGCGACGTCCTGGCCGGAGCGGTGCTGGCTGCGTGCGTCACCATCCTGCTGAAGCGCCATTACCGGGATCCGCGGGTGCGAAGCCTGTTGAACCGGAACAACCCGCAGGGCTAAGTAACCGCTTTCCGAGCATCAGGAGAAACGTGTGTGGCCGAAGCCCGGAATCCAGGACAGTCGCGCACCTCCCTTGCCGGGCCGCCCCTGCTCTCCGTGGTCGTCCCGGTCCTGAACGAGGCGGCGCACATCCTGCCGCTCGTCGCCGAGATCCGGGCTGCCCTCAGCGATACATGTGCATACGAGATCGTCTACGTCGACGATGGCAGCACCGACGGGACTCGCGAACGTCTGCGCGAGGCAGCCGGCGAAGGCCCCGAACTCCGGGTTGTCAGGCACAACCGGAGTTTCGGGCAGAGTGCGGCGTTGCGCAGCGGAGTGCTGGCAGCCCGCGGGAGCCTCGTCGTCACTCTGGACGGTGACGGACAGAACGATCCGGCCGACATTCCGCGACTGCTCGAGGTTCAGCGCTCCCATGCCGGACGGCGCCAGCTGATGGTGACCGGGAACCGGGTTGACCGGAAGGACAGCGCGACGCGCCGTCTGGTGTCGCGGGTGGGCAACGCGGTCCGCCGCCGGGTACTGCGCGACGACAACCCGGATACCGGGTGCTCGCTCAAGCTGTTCGATCGCGAGCTGTTCCTCTCGCTTCCGTATTTCGATCACATGCACCGGTTCCTTCCGGCACTGGCACGGCGGGAGGACTGCGAGATCCGGGTGGTTCCGGTATCGCATCGACCGCGCACGGCAGGCCGGTCGAAGTACACCACACTGGGCCGGCTCCTGGTTGGCATCCCCGATCTTGTCGGCGTCCTCTGGTTGATCCGGCGGTTTCCGCACGGGCTGGAGCGAGAGGAACAAACGTGATCGCGGACCTGTTTTCGGACGTGCTCGCCTGGTTCTTTCCTGACGGGCTCCATGTTGCCGAGGTGCTGCTGCTGTCGATCGGCCTGCTGGCGCAGGCGATGTTCAGCGCCAGGTTCCTGGTGCAGTGGGTGATCAGCGAACGGCGCGGCGAGAGCGTCGTGCCGATTGCGTTCTGGTATTTCAGCCTGGCAGGCGGGCTGATGCTGTTCACCTACGCGCTGTTGCGCAAGGATCTCGTGATCATGCTGGGGCAGGGGACCGGCATCCTCATCTACAGTCGCAACCTGTGGCTGATCCACCGCAAGCGCCGGGCGGGAGCCGCGTCACCGGTTCCGGGGGGTGGTGCGGGCGGGGAGACTTGAACTCCCACTTCCTGAGGAAACCAGATTTTGCGTACCAGCTGCGGCTTCCGCCGCCATCCCGGCTCCGGGATGTTTGTGGTCTGGACTTTCTCTTCACCATGCCCCGCCGAGGGGTTTAGGTGGGTGCCGTCAAGTCTCTACACCTTCCACTCCGGGTCCGCGACCCGGGGGCTTGGCTCGGGATCAGCAGCGGCGCGACCCGTCAGCCTTCCCCGAATTTGACACCTGCTACCGCCGGGTTTCCCCGACGGCGACCCCGTTTCGAGTCTGGCGCGTCTACCACTTCCGCCACGCCCGCACGTGCGCGCACTATAGCCGAGGCAGCGGCGGTCGGAAAGTTCGGGTTCAGCGGTTCTCGAGTGCCGCCCGCGCCGCGGCAAGACGTGCGACGGGAACCCGGTACGGCGAACAGGAGACATAGTCGAGATCCGCCCGTTCGCAGAAAGCGATGGATGCCGGATCGCCACCGTGTTCGCCGCAGATGCCGATCTTCAGGCCGGGACGAACGGCGCGCCCGCGTCGTGCGCCGAGCTCGACCAGCTCTCCGACCCCTTCGGCATCGAGTGTCACGAACGGATCCTGCTCGAAGATTCCGCGTTCCTGGTAGGTTCTGAGGAACTCTCCGGCATCGTCGCGGCTGATCCCGAAGGTGGTCTGGGTCAGGTCATTGGTGCCGAAGCTGAAGAACGCGGCGGATTCCGCGAGATCGCTGGCCCGCAATGCCGCCCGTGGCAGTTCGATCATGGTGCCCACCAGGTAATCGATCCGGGTTCCCGTTTCCGCGAACACCGTCTCCGCCACCTGGTCGACGATGGCCTTGACGGTCTCGATTTCCCGGCGGGTGGCGGCGAGCGGGATCATGATCTCCGGGATGACCGCCGAGGAGCTGTCGTTGGCGACGGCTACGGCGGCCTCGAAGATGGCACGGGCCTGCATCTCGGGAATTTCCGGGTAGCTGATGGCGAGGCGGCATCCCCGGTGCCCGAGCATCGGGTTGGTCTCCCGCAGCTCTCCGGTGCGGCGTCGGACCAGCTCGACGGGAATGTCGGTCGCCTCTGCAAGCTCGGCGATGTCGTCGTCGGTGTGCGGCAGGAACTCGTGCAGTGGCGGGTCAAGCAGGCGGATCGTGACCGGCAGGCCCTGCATGATCCGGAACAGGGCCTCGAAGTCGGAGCGCTGCATGGGCAGCAGCCGACCAAGGGCGGCCCGGCGCTGCTCCTCGCTGCTGGCCATGATCATTTCGCGCACCGCGACCACGCGTTCCGGCTCGAAGAACATGTGCTCGGTCCGGCACAGCCCGATTCCCTCGGCTCCGAAGTCCCGGGCCGTGCGGGCATCCTCCACCGTCTCGGCATTGGCGCGTACACCGAGACGCCGGCAGGTGTCGGCCCAGTCCATCAGGGTGGCGAACTCGTCGGACTGCCTGGGCTGCGCGGTCGCAACGCGTCCGAGCATCACGTCCCCGGAACCGCCGTCAAGCGTGATCCAGTCTCCCGCGCGCACCGTAACGTCGTCGACATGGAAGCACCCGGCCTCCTGGTCGACATGGATCCGCCCGGCCCCGCACACACAGGGCCGGCCCATGCCCCGCGCGACCACGGCGGCGTGGCTGGTCATCCCTCCGCGAGTGGTCAGGATGCCCTGGGCAGCGTACATGCCGTGAATGTCCTCGGGGCTGGTCTCCCGGCGGACCAGGATCACCCGTTCGCCATCGTGGCTCCGGCGTTCGGCTTCATCCGCCGTCAGCACCACCGTGCCGCTGACCGCCCCGGGTGACGCCGGCAGTCCGGTCGTGAGCACCTGGCGCTCGGCTTGCGGGTCAAGCGTGGGATGCAGCAACTGGTCGAGCGCACCGGGATCGACGCGCAGGATCGCCTCCTCGTGCGAGATCATCCCTTCGTTCGCAAGGTCGACGGCGATGCGGATTGCCGCCTGGGTCGTCCGCTTTCCGGACCGGGTCTGCAGCATGTAGAGACGGCCGTTCTGGACGGTGAACTCCATGTCCTGCATGTCGCGGTAATGGGTTTCGAGCCGGTTGCGCATGGCGAGCAGTTCGCGGTACGCCTCAGGCATCACCTCGTCCATCGATCCCGCATTCCCGTCCCCGGTCACCGGGACCGGGGTCCTGATGCCGGCGACGACGTCCTCGCCCTGGGCATTGACGAGGTACTCGCCGTAGAGCCGCGCCTCCCCGGTCGACGGGTCTCGCGTGAATGCCACACCGGTCGCGCAGTCCGGTCCCATGTTGCCGAACACCATGGCCTGGACCGTAACGGCGGTTCCCCAGCTGTCGGGGATGTCGTGGAGCCTGCGATAGGTGACCGCACGCCGGTTGGTCCACGACCGGAATACCGCGCCGACAGCGCCCCACAGCTGGTCCTCCGGCCGCTCGGGGAAGTCCTCTCCGGCCTGGGATCGGACGATGCTCCTGTAGGTTGCGGTCAGCCGCAACAGGTCGTCGGGGTCGAGATCGGTATCGAGGTCGACCCCCTTTTCGTCCCTGGCATGAGCCAGCGCTTCCTCGAACAGGTAGGGGTCAACTCCCATGACAACGTCGGCGTACATCTGGATGAAGCGCCGGTAGCTGTCATAGGCGAACCGGGGATTGCCGGTGCGCATTGCCAGTCCGCCCGCGGTCCGGTCATTCAGTCCGAGGTTCAGCACCGTGTCCATCATGCCCGGCATCGACACCCTCGAGCCCGAGCGCACGGAGACAAGGAGCGGGTTGTCGGGATCACCGAACACTGCGCCGCCGAGCCGTTCCACGAAGGCGATACCGTCGCGAACCTGGCTCTCGAGGCCCGGCGGACGGGTTCCGGTGTCCGTGCAGTAACGCGCGCACGCCTCGGTGGTGATGGTGAACCCGGGGGGAACCGACAGTCCGAGACCGCTCATCTCGGCAAGGTTGGCGCCCTTGCCGCCGAGCAGGTCGTTCATCGAGGCGTCGCCTTCGGCCGCGCCGCCGCCAAAACTGTAGATCCACTTGGTCATGGTGCCCGGTCCTGTCGCACGCTCATGCCTCGATGCCCGAGAAATCGGCGACCCGGTTCATCGTCCGGGTGATCGTGCCGAGCATCCACAGGCGGTTCTCGCGGATCTGCGGTTGATCCACGTTGACCGTTACCTCGTCGAAGAAGCTGTCGACCGGTTGGCGCAGTCCGGCGAGGACCGTCATCGCCTCGAGGAAGCCTTCCTGCCTGATCAGCGGCCCGAGGCGGGCGTCTGCCTCGAGGAGATACCGGTAAAGTTCGTGCTCCTCCGGCTGGGCGAACCGTTCCTCGCGCGGCGTGCCGTCATAGTGACAGCCGTCACGGGATTCCTCGATGCGCACGATGTTGCTGGCGCGGCGGTAGGCGACCAGCAGGTTTCCCCCGTCGGAGGAGTCAAGGAATCCCGCGAGCGCCTCGACCCGGGCGATCAGGCGGACGAGATCGTCCTCCTCTCCCGTGCCGCGCACGGCGGCGATCAGGTCGTGGCGCAGCCCCTCGGTTCGCAGGTGCACGGCAAGCCGGTCGACGATGAACTCGAAAAGCCCGTCCGCGGTCCCGACATCCCGGTAGGCGGCAAGGGCCGCCCCGATCAGCCGGGTGAGCGGCAGCCGGAGCCGGTTTTCCCGGATGATCCGGACAACGCCGAGCGCGGCCCTGCGCAACGCGTAGGGATCGCGTGAACCGGTCGGTTGCTCGCCGATGGCAAAGAACCCGACCAGGGTATCGAGCTTGTCCGCGAGTGCCACGCAGACACTGACCGGTGCCGTCGGCACCCGGTCGGACGGTCCGAGCGGTGCATAGTGATCCGCGATCGCGGCGCAGACCTCCCCGGTCTCGCCGTCGTGTTCGGCGTAGTAGCGGCCCATGATGCCCTGGAGCTCGGGAAACTCGCCCACCATCTCCGTGGTCAGGTCCGCCTTGGCAAGGCGGGCGCCTCGCCTCGCCGGCGCGGTGTCGGCCAGGCCGAGCATCCCGGCGATGTCGTCTGCCAGCGCCTCCATGCGCGCGGCCCTGTCGGCGAGGGTGCCGAGACCTTCGAAGAACGCCACGTCCGCGAGCGCGGGAACCCGTTCTTCCAGCGTCACGGCCCGGTCCTGGTCCCAGAAGAAACGCGCATCGGCCAGTCGTGCGCGCAGGACCTTTTCGTTTCCGGCAACGATGGTGGCGTCGCGCTCGGGCTCGGGCGCCATGTTGGAGACGGTGACGAAGCACGCGGCGAGCGTTCCGTCGGCGTCGAGAAGGGCGAAGTACTTCTGGTGGGACCGCATGGCCGTGACCAGGACTTCCGGCGGCACGCTCATGAACTGCGGGTCGATGCGCCCGAGCAGCGGCGACGGCCATTCGACCAGGCCGGCGATCTCGTCGAGCAGCCCCGGGTCATTGCGAAGTGACAGACCCCGCGCTTCGGCGAGCGCGGTTGCCTGCTCGAGAATGATCTGCTTGCGTTCCTCGCGGTCGAGAATGACGAAGGCGTGACGCAGGCCCGCCCGATAGCGGGCGAAGTCGGTCACCCTGAACGGATCCGGGGCCAGGAACCGGTGTCCCTGTGTCCGGTCACAGAACGCGATCCCGGTCGCGCCGAGCTCAAGACGGCCGTCGAGCGGTTCGCCGTCGAAGAGTGCGAGCACCTGGTGCAGCGGGCGGACCCAGCGGAAACTGTTGCGGGCCCATCGCATGCTCCGCTGCCACGGCATCTGCCGGATCGCGTCGACCAGCAACTCCGGCAGGACTGTCCGGGTGTCGGCACCGGCCTGTTCCAGGGTGACGAACAGGAAGGTGCCCCTGGCGGTGGCGCGTTCCTCCACCTCGTCGCGCGACTTGCCGACGGACTTCAGAAAGCCCTGTATCGCGCGTTCGGGGGCATCGACCCTGGGGCCGCGACGCTCGGTCCGCACGTCAGGCTGACGCAGCGGCAGACCGTCCACGACGAGGGCGAGACGCCGCGGTGTGACATGGGCTTCCGCGTGTGCATGGGCAAGTCCGCACCCGGACAGGCGGTCGGTGACAAGCCGCTTCAGGTCGCCGGCGGCGCGCGCCTGCATGCGCGCGGGAATCTCCTCCGAAAGCAGTTCGAGCAGCAGTTCAGCCATGATCGGTCTGCCGTGCCTTCCAGCTGTCGCCGGCGGCAATCCAGGCCTCGCAGCATCCCCGGGCCAGTGTCCGTACCCGACCGATATAGGACTGGCGTTCGGCAACGCTGATCACACCCCTGGCATCGAGCAGGTTGAACAGGTGACTGGCCTTCATGCACTGGTCGTAGGCCGGCAGCGGCAGCGGGATGCTGCGCTGCAACAACCGGGCGCATTCGGCCTCGGCATCCTCGAAGTGGCGCAGCAGCGCCCGGGTGTCGGCGCACTCGAAGTTGTATGCGGAGTATTCCTGCTCGGCCTGGTGGAAAATGTCCCGGTAGAGCTTGCCGCCGTGACTGGCGGGCCTGCCGTTCCAGTCGAGATCGAAGATCGATTCGACGCCCTGGACGTACATGGCAAGCCTTTCGAGACCGTAGGTGAGTTCCAGCGGCACCGGATCGCACTCGATGCCGCCCACCTGCTGGAAATAGGTGTACTGCGACACCTCCATGCCGTCGCACCAGACCTCCCAGCCGAGCCCCCAGGCGCCCAGGGTTGGGCTCTCCCAGTCATCCTCGACGAAACGCACGTCATGTGCCATGGGATCAAGGCCGATTGCCACCAGGGAACCGAGGTAGAGTTCCTGGCTGTCTGCCGGAGACGGTTTCATCAGTACCTGGAACTGGTAGTAGTGCTGCAGCCGGTTCGGGTTCTCGCCGTACCGGCCGTCGGTGGGCCGTCGCGACGGCTGCACGTAGGCGGTGTTCCACACGTCGTCCGGACCCAGCGACCGCAGGGTGGTTGCCGGATGGAATGTCCCGGCCCCGACCTCCATGTCGAGCGGCTGCAGGATCACGCAGCCCTGGTCGGCCCAGTACTGCTGCAGCGTCAGGATCAGGGACTGGAAGTCGTTCGCGGGCCTGTCGGAGACACGGTCGGTCATTGTGGATGGTCAATCCGGCATCATGCTGCGGGTGCGAGAAAATAAGAGGCGAAACCGCCAGAATCAAGGCAGGCAGCCGGACCGCAGCACCACACCGGGGCCGCGCAACCTGCTGCCCTCTCCCGGTCGGTCATGGCGTTGCACGCGATCAGCTCCCGAAGGCCGACTTGACCGCGTTCAGTGGCAACCACAGGGCCAGGATCGGGAACAGCAGTACCAGGATCAGCACCAGACCGTCGGTGAACAGAAACGGGATGGCGCCCTGCATGACCTTGGTGACCGAGACACCGGTGGTTCCACTGACAGCGAACAGGTTGAGCCCGACAGGGGGGATCACGCCGCCCATTTCGATCGCGAGCGCTGTCAGGATGCCGAGGTGGACCGGGTCGACCCCGAGCGTCAGCGCGACCGGGAAGAAGATCGGCACGGTCAGCACCAGGATCGCGACACCGGTCAGGAACATCGACAGGAACAGCATGACCACGAGCAGCAGGACGAGGAATCCGATCTGTGACAGGCCCTGGTCGTTCACCCAGTTCGCCACATCCTGCGGCCAGCCCTTGTTGGCCAGCAGGAACTGGAACACCCCGACGCAGCCGAGCACGAAGAACACGATGGCGGTCAGGTTGGCGGCGCGTTTCGTTGTCGGCATCAGGTCCCTGAGGAACCGCACGCCACCGGACAGTAGCCCGTAGACCATGGCATAGGCGCAGGCGGCCGCCCCCGCTTCGGTGGGCGTAAACAGTCCGCCGTAAAGCCCGCCCAGAATGATCACCGGCATCAGCAGGGCCGGCCATGCCTCCCACAGCGTCGAGAAGACGTTGCGAACGCTGAAGGTGCCTGCAGGCAGCCGCATGTAGAACGAAATCGCGACGATGATTACGGCGTCGCTCAGCGCCAGCATGATGCCGGGGACGACGCCGGCAAAGAACAGGGCGACGATCGACTCCTCGGTGATGATGCCGAACAGGATCAGCGTGATGCTCGGCGGGATGAGCAGGGCGATGCCGCCACCGCAGGCAATGATGCCGGCGGCCATCCACACCGGGTAGCCGCGGCGGATCATCTCGGGATAGGCGATCACCCCCATCGCCGCGGCCATGGCCGTGCTTGAGCCGGAAATCGCCCCGAACATGACTGCCGCGAGCAGGGTCGCGTAGGCAAACCCTCCCGGCAGCCAGCCGATCAGGGAGTCGGCGAACTTGAACAGCTTGGCGATCAGCCCGGTCCGTTCCATCAGGAAACCGGCGTAGATGAAGAACGGGATTGCCATCAGCGTGTAGCTGGACAGGAAGCTGAAGAAGGACCGGAACAGGGCCTTCGGGGTCATGATGGGATCCGACAGCACCACCAGTATGGTTGCGCCGGAAAGCGCGATCCCGATTGGTGCGCCGACCACGAGCAGGATGATCAGGGAGGAACCGAGAAGGTGCATGTCGACAGCGCCCTTGGGTCAGATATCGGTGGCTTCTTCCGGCGGTGACCAGGCGAAGACCGTGGTTCCCATCAGGGCGCGGACATCCTGGTAGAGGTGAAACAGGGTCACGAGCGCCATCAGCCCGAACCCGACGATCAGGCAGGTCTGGAACGGCCACACCAGGAGGACCATGCTCTGGGTCTTGCGTTCCATGAGGATGGTTCTCTCGAGCGTGGGAATCCCCCAGGTGACGAACCCGCTGAAGATCCCGATCGAGAGTATGGAGACGCCGGTACGCAGCACGACCAGGGTGCGGTGCATGCCCTTGGCGCGCATGGCGTCGATGCCGGCGCTCATGATCAAGTGACCTCGCCGGGCCTGGGTGACGGAGAAGTACAGGAACATGGCACTGATGACCATGTAGGTCACCGCGTCCTGGCCCCACTCGAACACCACGCCGAGTATGTAGCGCCGGAAGATCTCGGCGATCGCGAGCAGGGTAGCCCCCAGGAGGACCGCCGCCGCGCAGTTGCCGATGACTGCATCCAGGCAGAACCGCAGTAACCGGTACACCCGGTCCACAGTTTCATCCATTGCACACATCCTCCCAAGGGCGGCAGCGGGCTGCCACCAACAGCCCGCCGCCTTCATGCATGCACGGCCGCCTGCGCGGCTACTTCTTCACGTACTTCGCGAAGTACTTGGCCATTTCTCCACAGTCGGTGTTCTCCAGCGGATCCGAACCCATCGGGTTGGCCGCCGTTGCGGCGGTCGCCTCTTCGATGAACCTGTCCACCCACGGGTTGGCATCATCCGGCGTGTTCGCCTTGACCCAGTCCGCCGTCGCGTTGCCAAGCTTGGCACGCAGGGCGCCGGACTCCTCGGCGTTCATGACGTAGATGCCGGGCTTCGACGGGTCCTTGGTCTCGAACTTGTCGACCAGGCGCCGGTCGTTGCACCAGTTCATCTGCTTCTGGAACGGGATCACGTCGTTGACGATCAGGTTTTCGATGATGGTACGCTGCTCGTCGGACAGGGAGTTCCACCAGCTGAGCGAGGCACCGATCCAGTAGTAGTCGCCGACGATGCCGTTGATGCCGGCAACCGTGAAGTACGGTGCCTGTTCCTTGGTGTTGTTGAACCCGCCGAGACTGGTGAGCAGGCCGTCGATCACGCCGGTCTGCAGCGCCGGGGGCACGTCACCGAAGGCCATGGTGGTCGGGTTGGCGCCCCACGCCTTGAGCGCGGCGTTCTCCGCCGGTCCCATCGAGCGGATCTTCCGGTTCTCGAAGTCCTCGGGTTTCAGCAGCCGGAAGCCGGCGCCTGCGCCCATGTACATGCTCAGGTGTGCCGAGGCGAAGATCTTGACGTCGTGCACCTTGGCGAACCGGTCCTGCAGCATCTTGAAGGTCTCGAAGGAATCAAGCGAGTTGATGGCACCCGGTGTCGTCAGCAGCTGCGGGCCGATCACCACGCTCGCATAGGGCTCGATCTGCGAGGACTTGCCAAACTGACCCCAGGTCATCTCGAGGTTGCCGTCCGTCATCGCCTCGATGGCCTCCGGGATCCGGTACAGCGCGCCGGCGAAATAGGTCCGGACCTCGCTGCCGGGAATCTCCACGGCGAGACGTTCCTTGAAGTACTCCATCGCGATGCCGGCGGGATGCGGCGGTCCGGTCAGGTCGGCCGCGATCCGCAGGGTCACGGGGTCCGCGGCCAGCGACCCGTTTGCGGAAAGTCCGACCAGTGCGCCTGCGCACACGGTCAGCATGCCAAGCCGGCGTGTCATGCCGGTTTTGCTGAACTTCATCTGTAGGTCTCCCACGCTCTGTTGTTCGGCGAGTGCTTCCTGTTGGTCCCGGCCCACACTACACGGTGAAACGGGTCGGAAAAAGCGCGCGTTGACAGCCGCCCTGTCGCGCGTCGTCATTTGCTCTGTCGCCATGGAACATGAGCGACCATAGTGACACCGGACGCAGTGCTTGACGGGAGGACGGGCGCATGACTTTCGTCCGTAACGCCTGGTACGTCGTCGCCTGGAGCCGGGACCTGGCCGACCGGCCGCTCGGCCTGCGGGTGCTCAACGAGGACATCGTTGTCTACCGGACCGCGGCCGGATCGGTTGCGGCGCTTGAGGACCAGTGCCCGCACCGGCGGTTGCCGCTCTCGATGGGCAGGATCCGCGGCGATGCGATCGAGTGCGGATACCATGGCATGACCTTCGGGCCCGACGGCCGCTGCGTGCGTATTCCGGGCCAGTCGAACCTGCCGGACTCGGCCTTCGTGCGCTCCTACCCGGTGCACGAGGCACACGGGGTGGTGTGGGTGTGGACCGGCGACCCGGCCGCGGTCACCCCCGTGCACGATCTGTCGGCCTATCTCGGCTCCGACCGGGCGCTGGAGTACGGAGACTCGCTGCACGTCCGGGCGAACTACCTGCACCTGGCTGAAAACCTGTGCGATCCGGCGCATGTCGCCTTCGTGCATCCCACCACCCTCGGCAATCCGGAGAGCGAGGGCGTGCCGGTCGATGTGGTGCGGCAGGACAGGACGGTGATCACGTCGCGCTGGATCAGGAACGCGCCGCCGATCGGGTTCTTCAAGGCATTCGGCGGGTTCGCCGGCATGGTCGACCGCTGGCACTACTACCACTTCCACGCGCCCAACATCGCGGTGATCGACTTCGGCAGCATCGAGACCTCCCGCCATGCCACGGAGGCCGACCGCGACGAGGGAGTCCGGCTGTACGCCATGCACTTCCTGACCCCGGTGAGCGGGACCGAAACCGTGGATCACTGGGCGCATTCCCGCAACATCGGCCTCGACGATCCCGGAATCGGGGAGCGCATGAACACCCAGCTGCGGGTGGCGTTCGACGAGGACAAGGCGATCCTCGAGGCGATCCAGCGGCGCGAGGACCTGGCGGACGACCGCCGACCGGTCAGGCTGGCGATCGACCGCGGGCCCAACATGCTGCGCGGCATCATTTCGCAGATGGCGCGCGAGGAACAACCGGGCGGCTGAACGGTCGGGGCTGTCAATTCCGGCCCCGGAAGAGTAAGTAGCGGCCGGGTCCGGGTAACCGGGTCCGGGGTCAACCTTGGCCGTGCCGCGTACGACGCGTCGGCGCACTGGCGGTGACGACATGACCGGCGACGATCGTCTGTATCTCTTCGACACCACCCTGCGTGACGGGCAACAGACCCGGGGCGTCGACTTTACCGTGGCCGACAAGGCGGCGATCGCGCGCGCGCTCGACGAGATCGGGATCGACTACATCGAGGGTGGCTGGCCGGGTGCCAACCCCACCGATGACACCTTCTTTGCCGCTCCGCCAGCGCTCGCACGGGCCAGGCTGGTGGCGTTCGGGATGACCCGGCGCGCCGGGCGCAGCGCGCAGAACGATCCCGGTCTTGCCGGTGTGCTGGCAGCGCGCGCCCACGCGGCGTGCCTGGTTGGCAAGAGCTGGGGCTTTCACGTCGACCTCGCCCTTGGCATCAGCCGGGACGAGAACCTGGCGATGATCGCCGACAGCGTTGCGCATGCGGCCGCCAGAGGCTTCGAGCCCATGTTCGACTGCGAACACTTCTTTGACGGCTACAGGGAAGATCCCGGCTTCGCCCGGGCCTGCGCGGAGACTGCGTACGATGCCGGCGCTCGCTGGGTAGTGCTGTGCGATACCAACGGCGGGACCCTGCCGCACGAGATCGGGGACATTGTCGGGGACATGACGGCCGCGGTCCCCGGCAGTCACCTCGGGATCCACTGCCACAACGACACCGAGAACGCGGTCGCGAATACCCTGGCCGCCGTCAGGGCCGGTGCGCGCCAGGTCCAGGGGACCATCAACGGGCTCGGCGAGCGCTGCGGCAATGCCAACCTGTGCTCGCTGGTCCCGTCACTGATGCTGAAGCTGGGATACGAGACCGGCGTGACCGCGGATGGACTGCGCAAGCTGACCGCACTGTCGCGGCTGCTCGACGAACGGCTCAACCGGGTGCCCGACACCCGTGCCGCCTACGTCGGGGCCGCGGCCTTTGCCCACAAGGGCGGCCTGCACGTTTCGGCGGTGGAGAAGAACCCGCGGACCTACGAGCACATCGATCCGGCGCTGGTGGGCAACCAGCGCCAGATCCTGGTGTCGGACCAGGCCGGACGCTCGAACATCCTGGCCAGGCTGCGCCAGATCGGACTGGAACTCGATCCCGGAGACGCCAGGATCGGCCGGCTTGTCGAGGACGTGAAGGAGAAGGAGTACCTCGGCTATGCCTTCGACAGTGCGGAGGCGAGTTTCGAACTGCTGGCGCGCCGACTGATCGGGACCGTTCCCGGGTACTTTTCCATCGACCGGTTCCGGGTGATCGACGAACGACGCTTCAACGCCCGCGGTGTCCTGGTCATCGAGTCCGAAGCAACGGCAACCATCGAGGTCGGCACCGACCTGCTGCATGAGGTCGCCGTGGGCAACGGTCCGGTCAACGCGCTCGACATTGCGATCCGCAAGGCTCTGGTCCGCCACTATCCCTGCCTCGGGGACGTGCGCCTGATCGACTACAAGGTCCGGATCCTGCCGCCGCCCGCCGACGGTGACGGTACCGACGCCACCACCCGGGTGATGATCGAGAGTGGCGACCGGCACGGGCGCTGGACCACGGTCGGTGTCTCGGGAAACATCATCGACGCCTCGATCATGGCGCTCTCCGACGGCCTGACCTACAAGCTGCTGAAGGACGGTGTGCGACGCCCCGATACGGCACGCCGGACCGGGGAACGGCGGCAGGCGGCGGCCGGTGCAAACCGCTCGTCCTGACGGGACGGCGGCGCGCGGACCCGGGGGAGGACGGGTGGTCCACGCGCCGCCCAGCGGACAACAGGCCGCAATTCTGCACGACAATTCTGGCAGGGATGTGGCAACGGGATGACGGCCCGCCACCTGCAGATTGACTTGCGTGAGCCCCGGGGCCATCGTCTCGTCCCGAAGGTCCGTCCGGGGAGATCCTGATCATGCTGCGCACGCTGTACCGCGTCCTCTCGGTCTTCGCATTCCTCTCGGCGGCCTCGAAGGGCCCGGGCGGAGTGGTCCGGTTCGGTGTGCGTCGTGCCGCGCACAGGGGGCTGGCCCGGTCGATGCGCAGGTTCGGCCTGTAGGCGCCCGTTACAGGACCCGGGCCCGCCCGCCCGGATCGGGTGGGTGCGCCGCATCAACGCCCGTCGGCCAGCCGGACAACGGGGGAGATCATGGTCATGCCCACGGCGCCTGCCTCGACCGCGCTGCAGAGGTTCACTGTCCTCGACCTTACACGGGTGCGTGCCGGTCCCACCTGCGTGCGCCAACTCGCGGACTGGGGTGCGAACGTCATCAAGGTCGAGCTGCCAGAGCGGCTCGAGGGCGGCAACGCGCTCGGCGGCTCGCGGCACGGTTCGGATTTCCTCAACCTGCATCGCAACAAGCGTGCGGTCACGCTCAACCTCAAGGATCCGCGCGGACGGGAACTGTTCATGCGTCTTGCCCGGGCCGCCGACGTGGTCGTGGAGAACTACCGCCCGGACGTGAAGCACCGGCTCGGCATCGATTACGAGGCGCTGAGCGCCGACAATCCCGGACTCGTCTACGCCAGTATCTCGGGGTTCGGTCAGGACGGCCCCTACGCGGCCCGGCCTGGCTTCGACCAGATCGCCCAGGGCATGGGCGGGCTGATGTCGATCACCGGGCTGAGCGACCAGGGTCCGGTACGCGCCGGGATCCCGGTTGCCGACCTCTGCGCCGGCCTGTTCGCGGCCCAGGGCATCATGATTGCCCTGCTGGAGCGCGAGGTCTCGGGCAGGGGACAGTGGATCGATACCTCGCTGCTGCAGGCGCAGCTGTTCATGCTCGACTTCCAGGCCGCCCGCTGGCTCGTGGACGGCGAGGTGCCGAAGACCGCCGGAAACAACCATCCGACCAGCATTCCGACCGGTGTATTCCGGACCAGCGACGGATACATGAACCTCGGGGTTGCCGGCCAGGTGATCTGGAAGCGGTTCTGCGCCGTGGTGGGACGCGAGGATCTTGCCGAGAACCCGGACTATGCCGACGCCGCGTCCCGGTCGGCGAACCGCGATGCGCTGAACGCCGAAATCCAGCAGCTGCTCGCAAACGGGACCACCGAGCACTGGGTGACGCTGTTCAATGACAACGGGGTTCCTTCCGGTCCGATCCATACCGTGGACCGGGCCTTCGAGGATCCCCAGGTCCGCCATCTCGCCATGGCGGACACGGTAAAGGGGCACGCCCGCGGCGACCTGTCTCTGGTGGCCCAGCCGGTCCGCCTGTCCCGTACGCCGTCGAGCTTCACGCGCCCGCCGCCCGAGTACGGGGAACACACCGACGAGGTCCTGGCCGAACTCGGCCTGGAAGAAGCCGAGATCGAACAGTTGCGACGCGATGGCGTGATCTGACGAACAGACAGGGAGAAGACGGATGGCAGCCGAACCCGAGCGGGACGACGAGCGTCTCCTGGCCAGTGTCGAGGGAGGGATCGCGTGGATTACCTTCAACAACCCGGCCCGCCACAATGCCATGTCGCGGGACATGTGGGATGGAGCGGCGGACCTGCTCGACCGTTTCAACTCCCGGGACGATGTCCGCGGGATCGTGCTGACGGGAGCAGGCGAGCGGGCCTTCGTGGCCGGGGCCGACATCTCCCGGTTTGAAACCGAACGCGGATCGCTCGAGGCCATTCGCGCCTACGAGATTTCGGTCGCCAACTTCCACCGCGCGCTCGACGCGGTGGTCAAGCCCACCATTGCCCGCATCAACGGCTACTGCATCGGCGGCGGGCTTGCGATCGCGGTCGGGTGCGACATCCGGTACTGCTCCGACATCTCCACCTTCGGCATCCCGGCGGCGAAGCTCGGGATCGGCTACAAGTTCGAGGGTATTCGCAGCCTGGCCCGGCTGGTCGGACCGGCGTTCACCGCCGAGATCTTCTACACCGGCCGGCAGTTCGATGCGCAGGAGGCGCAGACCATGGGGCTGGTCAACCGGGTCGTGCCTCAGGCCGGTCTCGATGCCGCGGTCTCCGACCTCGTCGATCGCATCGCGCGCAATGCCCCGCTTTCTATCCGGGCGGTCAAGCAGGCACTGATCGAACTGGCAAAGCCGGAGGCGGAGTGGGACCTCGACGCCCCGGAGGCCGTGGTGGCCATGTGCCGGACCAGCGAAGACCACGAGGAGGGCCGGCGGGCCTTCATGGAAAAGCGACGCCCGCAGTTCCGGGGGCGGTGAGAGGCCGCTTCCCGGACCGCGCTGCGGCGTGTCGAGAAGGCATCGTGCAGCACTTTCTTGCGATCTTCTCAGTACCGGCCTTCTCTCCTGCCATTTGGCGGATGGAAGCCGGACTGTTCCCGACCATGGAAGCGCGCCGCTCGAGTAACAGTCTGCCCCGACGCCACATCGGGGCTTCGCGTTGAAGCGGCAACGTCTCGCAACAGGCTCTTGTAGCTGACTTCGATGCCTTTGCTGTACCACTGGGTGGGCAAGAACTATCGCCGCGACCTGGACTGGGGAGCCGGTTACCACCTCAACCAGTCCAACCCGCTCCTGCACGTGATCGAACCAGGCGACAGTCTGTGGGCTTTCACCAGGACGCCTTCTCGCAAGTACGTCCTCGCGATGGAGCTTGTCGTGTGCGCGAAATCCAGGAATCCACCAGGGTACCGGTACGGGGAGTACCGGCTCTGGCTCATCTTCAACAGTTTGGAATCAAGTCTCGTTGATTATCAATGCGGTACGGGTGGACTTCGGGCGCGTGGCACTACATTTCGTGGAATGCGCGGAGCCCGGCCCGATGTGGCTGGTCACGCCACCGCGGGGTTTCCCTTCTCTCCCGCCGGCTCGTCATCGAGCCGGCGTATGGTGATCGGCAGCCGGGCGCCGACGCAGCGCAGGATGGCAACCGTGGCGCCCTTGGCGCGGGAGCGCACCAGGAAGCGCCTGGCG
>MPMT01000057.1 GCA_002238645.1 Alphaproteobacteria bacterium bin52
AACTGATCGTCCTGGCCAATGTCCTGCTTGGCCAGCAGCGATTCTGGACCCCGCAGCCACCCGTCACCGCAGCGGAAACGAACGCGTGATCACACCCAACAAGCTGCAGTCAATCGATCGAACCAGTCGAAGACACGCCGCGAGTGCGTGGCGCCCGGAAGCGATCGAGGGCAACGACCCTGTGGATAAACTTGTGGATAAACTTGTGGATAAACTGTGGATAAATCCCAAACCCGCCAACCACGCCCCCTTGACGCGAAACATGGATACTTGTGGGCAGTGGTGAGCGGGCGCAGCAGCACCTGAGCCCCGGGGACACAGGTGCTCTCCGATGGGCTGGCCTGCTTCAATGGTGTGACCGTGGCAGAATGCGTTCATGAGCCGGTGGTGACCGGTGGCGGGAAAGCCGCGGTGGAGCGTCCCCGAGTTTCGATGGATGAACACGATCCTCGGCAACATCAAGAGCGCGCTGCCCGGCACCTGCCATGCGATCCGCCCCAAGTATGCACAGCGCTATCTTGCGGAGTTCGAGTACCGGTTCAATCGTCGCTTCGACCTGCCCGACTTCATACACAGACTGGTCCACGTGGCCCTGAGGACGCCGCCGATGCCGAAGCGGATGCTCAAGTTACGCTTGGCGTGAGTGGAAATCAGGTATGCGTCTGGCCGCACCGCGACCGAGGTCCCCCTCCGCGACGGACAACAGTACGTCACGCGAAAGGCGGTGATAGACCGGGGCTCCTCGCAAGTGTTCATTCCCGGTAACTGCCCAGGTACAATCGGGTCGGACCAGATCAAGGCTGAAGAATGATTGCCTGTGATCCAGGAAAGGGCCCATGACATGGTCAATCGAAAGCAAGCCCGCAGCCTGCTGCGCGAGGCGCTCCGGAACCGGAAGGCGAAATTCCGCGCCGGTCAGTGGGATGCCATCGACCGGCTCGTCAACGGTCGCGAAAGGCTGCTGGTGGTGGAACGGACCGGCTGGGGCAAGAGCCTTGTCTACTTCATCGCAACCCGTCTGCTACGGGCCAGGGGGTATGGCCCCACGCTGATCGTCTGTCCACTGCTTGCGTTGATGCGTGATCAGATTCTCGAAGCGCGTCGCATGGACGTCAATGCGATCACCTTCAACTCGGCCAACGATTCAGAAACCGGGGAGCGAACATGCAGGCGATCCTGGAAAACGAGGTCGATGCAATCCTGATTGCTCCGGAACGCCTCGCGGACCGCGGCTTCATGGAGGAAGTGTTCGATCCCATCGTGAAGTCGTCGGGACTGTTCGTCATCGACGAGGCGCACTGTATCTCGCTTTGGGGGCATGATTTCCGGCCGGACTTTCGACGGATCCATCGCGTTGTGAAGAAGTTTGGGCGGACCACTGCCGTGCTGGCAGCCACCGCGACCGCGACCGAAGCGGTCATTACCGACGTCAGCGCCGAAGTCGGAGCCGTAACGGTGCTGCGCGGATCGCTGATGCGCGAGTCGATCGCACTCGACGTTGTCAGGCTTCCGTCCCGGTCCGCGCGACTGGAATGGCTTGCCCGTCACATACACCAGCTCCCGAGGGCCGGGATCATCTACACGCTGACGCGCAATGACGCCGACACCGTCGCGAAGTGGCTGCGAAACCAGGGCATCGCGGCCGAGGCCTACTACAGCGGCGTGACACACCCGGACTTCCGCAATTCGGGCGACTACCGGAAGCACCTCGAGGACCGGCTTCGGGCGAACGAGCTCAAGGTCCTGGTTGCGACCACGGCTCTCGGCATGGGCTTCAACAAGCCGGACCTGGGCTTCGTGATCCACTTTCAGGCGCCGGGCTCCCTGCTGAACTACTACCAGCAGGTGGGGCGGGCCGGCCGTGACGGGAAACGGGCCTACGGGATCCTGCTGACAGGCAGCGAGGACCAGCACATCAACAGCTACTTCCGTTCCGAAGCCTTTCCGAAACCGGAGTGGATCCGGGAGATCCTTGACGCGCTCGACTTGCACGGAGCACTGACCATCCCCATGCTGCAACAGCATGTAAACCTGTCCTGGTCCCGCATCGAAAAGGTCCTCCGGTACCTTGCCGTCGAACGCCCCGCGGTCGTAACGCGTGTCGGGAGCGCATGGAAGCGCCGGCGGGTTTCATTCTACTATGACACCCATTTCAACGACATGCTGAGCGACCTCAGGCTCACGGAGTGGAACGAGGTCCTGGCCTATACAGAGACCACCAGCTGTCTCGCAACGACGCTTTCGAGGTCCCTCTCGGGACCGGATTCCGAACCCTGCGGTATCTGCTCCAACTGCATCGGCGGGCCGGTGATCGGGGCCGGAGCAAAGCCGGTCAAGTCGGCGACCGAGTTCCTTGCCAACGCAGACATCGAACTCCGGTGCAAGGGCCGGGCACCCGGCAAGGCGTTCGTGATCGATGCCCTGAGCGGCAATCTTCCGGCCCGCATTCGCGCCCGGCAGGGACGCGTCCTCGCACGCTGGGCGGAGGCAGGGTGGGGACGCATGATCATGCACGACCGGGAAGCCGGAACACGGTTCCGCGAGGAACTGGTCGCCGCTGCCGCACTCCTGATCACGCAGCGCTGGAACCCCGATCCGGCTCCGGAGTGGGTGACCTGTATTCCCTCATCGCATCGGCGCCCCGGCCTGGTCACCGATTTCGCGGAACGCCTTGCGGCAGAGCTCGCGTTGCCATTTCACCCGGTTATTGTCCGGGTCCGGGAGAACGAGTCCCAGAGCCAGCAGAACAATGCGTTCCACCAGTGCAGGAATCTCGACGGCGTCTTCGAGGTCCAGACTGCGGTCCCGGAAGGCCCGGTGCTGCTTGTCGATGACGTGGTTCGTTCCGAGTGGAGCATGACGCTGGGCGCCGCTCATCTGCGCCGGGCCGGCAGCGGCCCGGTCCTGCCGTTTGCACTGGCCAACGCCGATACACCCGTCTGACCATATGCAACCCGCCTGGACCGGACAGGTGGTTTCCCCCGGGTAATCCGCCCGGGAACACCGGGTGTTGAATGACGTCCTCGTGTGTTGGCGTGGGCCCGCTTGTCAGGTCCGGTGAGCCCACTGCAACGGTCACCCAATGCCCGATGTTACGGGGCCGCGAGCGGGGTGTGCACCCTGGGTGCTGCCGGGATCACACCCGGGCTGTCGCTCCAAAGCCTTGCGCCTGGAGCAAGATTCTTGTTGATGATGTCTGGTGCAGTGTCCGACCGGCACGGGTTCCGGGCCGATATTGCAGTTGCGAACATGCTGTTCAAGGGGCTACCTGTACCGGGCTCGGCTGTAGGCGCCCGGGCGCGTTTTGAGGTCGACAGCCTTGGTGCATGCTGAAGGGACTGGTTTCTGATGGCTGATATTGACGGTACCGCGCATGATGAAGTCCTGACGGGTACGCTAGGTGACGACCGTATCTTCGGTCACGATGGTGACGACAGCATCAACGGTGACGACACTGTTGATACCCTGCGTGGCGGTCACGATCGGATCTGGGGCAACCGGGGCGACGACACCATCCTGGGTGGTCGGGGAAACGATACCATCTGGGGTGGCCGGGACGATGACCTCATCATGGGCGGGCCCGGCAACGACGAGATCAGCGGTGATCTGGGTAATGACAGCATCAGCGGCGAGGACGGTGACGACAGTCTGGTCGGTCGCGACGGTGACGATACGATCATCGGCGACGACGGGTCCGACACCGTCAACAGCGCAGATTTCATCCACGGTAATGCCGGCTCCGACAGTCTGGTAGGCGGTGCCGGTGACGACACCATTCGCGGCGGCAAGGATGCAGACGATCTGAGCGGCAATGCTGGCAACGACCTCCTGTACGGCGATCTGGGTGACGACAGCGTCCATGGCGATGCCGGGTCCGACAGCGTATTCGGCGGCGATGGCGCGGATGTCCTCTCCGGCGGGCATGGGGCCGATCTGCTGCACGGGAATGTCGGCAACGATACTCTCTATGGCGACGTCTTTTCCGGGCGCCAACCCTCCGGTCGTGCGGACCGGCTTGGAGATACCATTCACGGCGGCAAGGACGATGACCTCATCTTCGGTGGTGCCGATTCAGTCAATGTGAGCGAAGCGTCCGGCGACATCTCCATCATTGACTGGCTGTATGGGGATCTGGGTGACGACACCATCTGGGCCGGTAACGGGTCGTCGCAGGAATCCGACGGTATTGACGATACCCTGCAGGTGACCAGGACGACCACCGACGAACAGGGAATGACGCTCTCGACAGTTTCGGCGACGATCAGTGTCGATTACGGAAACCGGCTCGATGGCGGCGAAGGCAACGACGTCCTGATCGGCGACAGAGGTGAAGACTCCCTGTTTGGCGGCGACGGAAACGATGTACTCGTTGACAATGCCGGTGCCGATGAGCTTCACGGCGGTTCCGGCAACGACACGCTGTATGGTTCCTCGACGTGGCAAGGGGGTAACGGAACCTACTCCGGGGGTGATGATGCGCGCGATGTGCTCAGCGGTGGCGGCGGCGACGATGTCCTCTACGGAGCACTTGACCTGGACGCTGATGAGGCCGATGTCCTGAACGGTGGTGGCGGCGCCGATCGCCTTCATGCACTTTGGGATGCTGCAGCCAACCCGAGCCCGGCGAACATTCCCTCGTTTGCGGACATCATTGCTAGTACGGACAACGTCGCACTGACCATGACCGGTGGTTCCGGCAACGATACCTTTGATCTTTCCGGGGTCGAATTTGATGGCCCCACAGCGGTCATCCGGATCACGGACTATCAATCGGGAGACAAGGTCTGGGTTGATGATCCTGCAGTATTTTCCAGCATTACTGTGGTGAACAGCTCTGAAGATCTCGCCGATGTCGGCGACGCGTACGGGAACTATATCGTTCTGGAAGACTCCGTGCTGGTCCAGTTCGTGGGAGTGAGCAGCAGTTCCCTGGACACCGTGGTCTTTGAGGCGCCCCCGAACGGGTGAGCGGATTGGCGAGTCGCCTCGCAGAGCATGGATGCCGACCGGTCGGGGTATGGGGCCTCGACCTGGTGGGTCGACACCGGTGCGGTAACGGGTTCAACCAGGCCATACAATCCCGGATGAGGACAACTGCCCGGCCTGTGACCAGGTGATCGCGCCTGGATGACGGTCGCAGTCTGCTCGGCAGCGCCCGACTCGCCACGGCCTCGCTTTCGTCACGGCGACCAGCTGGTCCCGACGCGTATCGCCGGTCGGGCCGAGAGGGGCTTGCGGCATCCTCAGGCAACGATCGGATTCAAGAACAGGGCTGGGGCCGGAGCACTCGGGATGGACAGTTTTATGGAAACGTGATGACGAAACCGGAGGGTGATGAACCAGTGTCATGTATGACGTGAGACTTTGTCTGTCCAGAAAGGCGATAGGGGCATCGAAATGAACGTGACAACTGGCACTGTTTTGTATCAGATCGATGAGTTCACGCCAGGATCGGGCGGTACATATATGTGATACATTGAAATTTCTTTCCGAATTTAGGCTTGACTCTTCAGTTTGGGACTAGTCAGATACCCAGGTTCAGTTTATACTGAACTTAACGTGGAGCGGCGCCGCACGTGGAGCGGCGCCGCACGTGGAGCTCTAGGCTCTCGATAGCAAAAAGGCGTCGCGTACTTGAAAAGGGCGCGACGTTTATGAAGAAGAGAAGTGCTGCTCCCGCAGCAATACTTGTACTCCTCACCATAATCTCGGGCTGTAACCCGGCGACATCCGGTCGGGCTCGCATCGCGAGCCCGACCGGTGTCGACGGACTCGTTTTGGTGGCGCCCCAGGCGCCACCAAAACGAGTCGATTTTTTGGCCCCCTCGCTACGCCATGGAGCAGCCGTCGCCGCGTCCCGGCGGCCCCTGCCGCCGGGACGCGGCGACGGCGCCTGGCAGGTCATCCAGGATGAAACCCTGCGCCAGACCCTGCGCCGCTGGGGCCGGCGCGCCGGCGTCGCCGTCTTCTGGGAAACCTGCGATGCGCCGGCGCACTGCCTCGACTGGCAGAACCAGGTCTCCGCGGTCTTCCAGGGCTCGTTCGACGACGCCCTGGTCTGGGTGCTCGAGGGACACGGCGAGGCCGAACCGCGGCCGGTCGCGGTGCGCGGCGCCAACCGCACGGTCCGCATCCTTGCAGACGGCGTGGTGCGCAGCGGCGGGGACGGGTCATGATCCCGCTGCTCCGCCTGCTGCTTGCCGCATCCGCGCTCGCCGCCTGTTCGATGCCGGCCCGCGAGGCGAGCGATCGGATCGCGGCCGGTCGCGGAGAGGCCGCCCGGCATGCCGACGCGATCACCCGCTCGCTCGCCAGCGGACCGGTGAGCTGGTCCGACAGCCCGTTCCTCGGACGCCGTGTGCTTGGCGCGAAGGCGTCCGGACCGGTGCCGGAGTCATTCGAATGCGCCGGGTGCTTCGTCCTCCAGCTCGGCACCCCGCACGATCTCGCGGGCATTGCACGCCTCATCGAGGATGAGACCGGAATGCCGGTGGCGCTGGCCCGCCCCGGCGCCGCCGGGAACCCGTCGGTCTACTGGCAGCCGCGCTACGTCGGATCGCTTTCCGGGTTTCTTGACGCGCTTGCCGCCAGGTTCGACGTCACCTGGTCGATCGGGGATGCCGGACGCATCATCATCGAACCCATGCCGACCCGGATCTACCGGCTCGAGGCGGCGGCATCGGCCAGCACCGTGAATGCCACCGTCTCCGGCGCGGTGGTGCACCAGGACCGGATCGCGGACCAGACCGTCTCGGCGCAGTTCCAGGTCGATGCCTGGCGCGAAATCGAGCAGATCGTGCGCGGTGCGGCTCCGGAACCGGCCCGGGTCTCGCTGTCACCGGCGTCGGGGACCGTCACGGTCACCGGCCCGCCGTCGGTCCATCGCCGGGTTCGTGCTCTCATTGGCGAGCTCGACGCCATCCTCAGCCCCCGGGTCACTGCCAGGGTGTCGCTGTTCCTCGTCGACGTCAGCGACGGCGCCGACTTCGGTCTCGATCTTGGCGCGGCACTCGCCGGCACTCGCGGCGACTTTGCCGGCGGCCTCGGCATCAAGGGTCTGGCACCCGAGATCATCGAACAGGCCGGGGCCGTGGCCGGCTCGATCATCGGCCCGGACGCGGTTGCCGGGCGCAACTGGACCGGCAGCCTGTCAGCGGTCGCCCGCGCGGTCGCCACCTCCGGCCGGCTGGTCGACAGCCATCACGCCATCGTGAGCTCCCGGTCGTCCACCGTCTCGCCGGTCGCTCTCACCACCCGGACCAACTACGTGCGCGAACTGAAGGTCACGACCGACTCGGGCGTGACCAGTTTCGCCACCGAGGTCGAAACACTGGTCACCGGATATGCCCTGCAGGTGCTCCCGCGCGTCGACCGGACCGGCCGGGTATCGCTTCACCTCTCGGTCTCCACCTCCGACCTTCTCGAACTGACTACCAGTTCGTTCGGTGAAAACGGCGCCTTCCTGCAGCTTCCCCGCGTTGCCCAGAGGGTCTTCACCCTGGACAGCAGCATGGAGTCGGGCGAGGCACTGGTGCTGGCGGGCTACGATCAGGAACGGACCAGCCTGCAGAACACCGGCATGGGCAGCGCCAATTTCCTGGGGCTGGGGGGCTCGCAGCGCTCCGGGGTCCGACGCGTGCGGCTGATCATCGTGGTCGAACCCCGCATCCGCGCCCGTCCCCGCCCCTCCGCGCCCTCTCCGGTGCTGATCACCGGGGTCGGATCATGACCGCCGGACCTGCCTGGAACGGCGCGGTGACCCACACTATCTCGGGCACCGGTTTCGTGTTCGGGCTGGAGTGGCGGTCTCCACAGGGAGCCGACACCCTGAAAGCGGCCCGGTCAGCCGTGCGCGAGACGCCGGAGACCCTGGCCGTCGTGCGCAAGGACCGCTGGCAGTTTGCGCTGGGACCTGCGTCGGCCCGGGGAGCGACCTCGGCCGCAGCCGTCCTTGCCGAGCGGCAGGACGGCAGCTGGATCGGCGTGTGGCCGCTTCCCGGGGACGCGGCATGGTGGGGTCTCGCGGTCCGGCACCGGACCGTCTACCCGGTCTTCGGCGACACGGTGCTTGATGGCCGCGACGGGGCCCGTGACTGGCTCGCCGCTCATGCGGAAACCGTCGAGTGGGATCTGGTGATCGCGCCCTCCGACCTGGTTCCCGCTGAACTGCTCGAGGCGGAACGCCGCGGCGGCTGCATCCTCGAATTCCACGAACTCGACACCTTGCTCGTCCCCTTCCGTCGATCCCCCGTCCTCATGGATCCGGCTCACATCTCCTGGCGCCGCATCCTCAGCGCCGCCGCGGCCGCCGGCCTGGCGGTCGCGGTTGTCGTTGCCGCATCCGGACACTGGCGCGGGTGGCTGCCTGCTCCCGCCGAAGAACAGGCGGAGCGCCCGGTCCTGCCGCCGCCACACGGGGTTCCGGCGCCGACGGTTCTCGACGCCTGCCTCACCGCCCTGGGGCGGTTCGCGCCGGCATCGATCCCTCCGGGCTGGCAGGCGGTCTCGCTCGGATGCCGGCCCGAAGGCACCGGAGTGCAGGGTGAGGTTCAGCTCACTGCGCACGAGTGGACCCCGATCGCCCTGCTGGCGCACCCCGGCGCTCGCACTCCCGCGACCGGTCCGGACCGTGCCGCGGCCACGCTCACGCGTGCCGCCGCGCTTGGCGAGCCGCGCGAGCTGCCGGCCGCGGAGCCGCGGGTCGCAGGCGCCGCACTCGCACGGCTGGTCGAGACCATGGGCGGGAAGACCGGCGAGCACCTGCTGGTCGAGCGGCTCGAGCCCTCCTTCGACCCGCAAACCCATACCGCCCCGACATGGTCCGAACTGCACTGGACGCTGCGGACCCACGCCCCGGTCCGGTTGTGGCGCCGCGGACTGGCCGCGCTCCCGCCCGGCCGGCTGGAGGGCATGACGTTGTCCATCCCCACCGGGGAATGGCAGCTGACGGGCCGGATCACCGTCGACCCGACACTGACCAGCAAAGAGGAACACCGGTCATGACCGAGCAGGATCCTGGACTCCATGTCTCGCACTCCGAGGTCGACGGTCCGGACCGGGCCGGAGCATCCGGCCGGCTGCGGCTGCCTTCAGGACGCCGCCTCGTCAGGATCGCCGCGATCATGCTCGGGGCTGCAACCGGCCTTGCGATCGCGGTCTTCCTGCTCATGGACAGCCCGCTCCTGCAGTCCCTGATCTGGGGATCGCCCGCACCCCGTCCGTCCGCCCACTCGCTCCTTCCAGGCCGTGGGCCGACCGCGGGTCTCGAACCCCGGGACGCGGACCTGGTGCCGGGAAGCGGCGTGCGCACCACCGATCCGGGATCGGACATCGTGTCCGGCAGTCTTCCCGGCCCGGAGCATGACAGCCGGCCCGTCCCGCTTCCCTGGCAGGCATCGGGGAGCACCGGTTCCCGGCGTCCCGTGGACGGGCACCGCGACGTCACAGTCCCGGCACGCCAGGCCGGGGTTGCGGCAGGCCCCGACCCGCGGGCACATGATCGAGACCGGCTGCCCGCGTTCCCCCGCCACCGTGATCAGCCGGGCGATGCCGGGGACGACGCACGCGAGCACTCCGCCGGGCGGGCCCGCGATCTGCTGCCCGCGGACCTGCGCACCGCAAACACCGGGCCCGCGGTTTCCACCGTTCATCGGGACCGGACCGGGCCCCGCGTCGTGCACCCGCGCGGCGGGTCCGCACAGATCTCCGGGCCTGCCGCGGGCGCCGCAGGTCTGCCGCACCCTGCGGCGGTTTCCGGACCGGTGTCAGGCACGGTGCCGGCGGCCCCGGCGGGCCGCGGTCCGGCCACCGGGGCCGCAGTCATGATCGGGTCAGCGGACCTGGCCGGGACGCCCGGGGCGAGCCTCCTTGCGGATCTCGAGGCCATGCAGGTGCGCGCGTTCCGCCTGCGCCTGCTGCTTGAGGAAAACACGCTGCGGGCCCGGATCTGCGAGACCAGCAAGCCCGCGTTTCGCCCCGTCTGGTGCGTCGAGGCGCCGCCGGCGCCGGCAATCGCGCGCGCGCCGGCGCAGGTGCCGCGCCGCAGCGCCGTTCCGCCGGCACCCGAACTCCTGGGGGTCGCCGGGTCCCGGTCAGGACTCGCGGCACTGCTGCGCCTTGAGGGCAGAACGCTGCGCGTGCGCGAAGGTGAGCGTGCGGGCGCCTGGAAGGTCAACCGGATCGAAACCGACGGCGCCGTGACCGTGAGCCATCCGTCGGGCCGGCGCATCGACCTCCAGGTGGGGGGTTGAGATGGTCGGGCCTGTCGTGCTCTCGGCGGCGGAACGCCGGCTCTGTGCCGTCACCGGGGACGGTGTCCTGCTCTACGACTCGGCGAAGAAGGGCGACATCGCGATCTTCGAGGTGCGCCGCCGGCTCGAGGCCGCCCTCGGGCGGACCGCCGAGACCCGCCCGGTCGCGATCATCGACATCGACCGGATCAACGCGACCGGGGCTCCGGTCCGGGTGCCGTCGGTGCGCGCCCGCAGCGACATCGAGGAACTGTCCCGGCGCATCCTCGAGAATGCCGCCCTGCTGGAGGCGTCCGACATCCACCTGTCGGTCGACAATCGCAGCGGGCTCGGCAAGGTCACGCTCAGGGTGCGCGGCAAGCTCACCCATCCGGTCCACGAGCTGCGCAGTGACGAGTGCAGCCGGCTGCTGAACCTGATCTTCGCCCGGCTCGACGAGGGGCCGCAGACCCTTCGCGAAAACCGCAACCAGTCGGGCGCGATCCTGCAGCAGGACAAGCTCCCCCCGGGGGTCGGCGGCGCCAGGATCCAGACCGTCTGGCCCGGCAACGGGTTTCATCTCAACATCCGCCTGCGGTACAGCCAGTCCACCCTCGGCCTCGACAGCCTCGACGACCTCGGACTGCCCGACGCCGTCGTGACCGACCTGCGGTACATGGCGACGGCCTCGCGCGGCCTGGTCCTGGTCTCGGGCCCGACCGAGTCGGGCAAGAGCACGATACTCGCCACCCTGACCCGCGAGATCTTCCATGCCGCGGGCGGTCTGCTGACCATCGCCAGCGCCGAGGACCCGGTCGAGGAGTGGCACGACCACCTGCTGCAGATCCCGGTCAATACCGACGAACTGGGCGACGACGCCTGGATCGAGGCCCAGAAGCTGTTCACCCGCATCGCGCCCGACATCGGCCAGGTCGGCGAGATCCGCACCGGCGAGGCGGCCGAACGCGCCTACTCCTTTGCCGATACCGGCAAGCTGACACTTGCGACGATTCATGTCTCGTCCGCCCTCGACATCCCGTTCCGGCTGATGTCGGGGCTCGGGATCTCGCCGGCGCGCGCCCTCGATCCGGGCCAGAACCCGGCCTGGACCTCCCAGCGCCTGGTCCCCCTGCTGTGCCCATCGTGCCGCATCCCCGAAACCGGCGCCGAGGCGCCGGTCCATCCCTCGCGCAAGGCCGTGCGCCAGCGGTTCCTCGATCACGGATTCGATCTCTCGGGCGCGTGCAGGCGCGGTCCGGGATGCCCGGACTGTGACCCGCGGGCCCGAACCGGACTGTCACGCGGCGGGACCCCGGGACTGGCGGGGCGCCAGCTGGTGCTCGAGGTCGTCCTTCCCGACAGCGACCTCGCCCGCCTGCTCGATGCCGGTGACCGCGCGGGTGCCCGCAGACACTGGATCAGCTCCGGCGGTCAGCCGCTTTCGATCCAGACCTGGAACCTGGTGCAGGAGGGACTGGTCGACCTCGGCGACTATCGCCACCACATCGGCGGTCCCGACGCATTGTTGCGCGACGTGCACGACCACGAAAGAACGCACGATCAGGCGCCGGGGATCCGGGTTACTGGTCTCGAGCCGCTGGTATTCTTTCCGCCCGGTCCCGGCTCGGCACCCGGTGAACTCGCGCCGCCCGGCCCCCGGCGGTCGCGCTCGGGTGCGACCGGACGCGATACGCGCCCAGACCCCTCGCCGCGGACGGGCGCGGGGTCCGCCCGCGGCGGGGACCCTCGTCAGGCGGAGCCGGTCGGTCCGACAGCCGGCCCCGGTTCCGACCCCGCATCGGATCCCGCCACCGGAAAGACCGTGGTCGTGGATCCCGCTGCCGCGACTGCCGGTTCCGGGGCTTCTGGTCCCGGGGATCCCGGTGGTGGGACGCCCGGGCACGGAGCCCGCTATCCCGCGGCAGGCGACACCGGGGTTTCCGGCCGCGCAGCCACCGACCCCGGGTCACCCCGTAGCGGCACGCCTCCATCCGCAGCACCCGATCCGCGGACAGCCGCGTCCGGCGTATCGCATCCCCCCGCACCCGGGCCCCGCACGACCGGGAGCGCGACACCGCGGCACGGCGAACCCGTCGGCGCGGAGACCGCGACAGCACCGGCAGCCGGCGCAAAGCCCGCGACAGCGAAACCCCGCGCCACCGCTTCCGGGACCAGGGGCTCCCGCAAGCCCGTCGCGTTCGGGACCACCGCCCCGGCCACACCGGGTTCCCGGAAGACCACGTCTGCACGGGGTTCCTCGCGCAAGACCGCCTCCACGAAAGGCTCCTCCGGGAAGACCGCGGCCGGGAAGACGCCATCCCCCACCCCGGGACGGGGACAGGATGCCGGTGGCAAACGGGGCGCGCGCACACCCGCGCCGTCGAGCCCGCTCGAGCCCGCGCCGAACACCCGGTCACCGGGGACTGACACGGCACCTTCACAGCCGGGCGGAAACGGCAGGCGCGCGAGCGGCGATCGCGAGGTGGGCACCTCTGACACGGGCAGCCTCGGGGGTGTCGGAGCCGCGCCCGGAGCAGGGGTAACGCAGGGGCCCACCACGGCATCGGGTGGGAGCCGCCGGTCCGCAAAGGCCCCGACCGACACGACCGTCTCCGGCCACGCAGTCCCCGCACAGAGGGCAGCGGCGAAGGAACCGCCCGCGGGCACGCCGCGCACGCAAGCTGCGTCATCCCAGGCCCGGGCGTCCCGCCGGTCGGGCACGACGGGATCCTGTGCGCCAGCAACCGCCGACCATGACCATCCTGACCGGCCCCGGGGGTCGCAGGCCGCCGGCGCGGCGACCCTCCCCTCCGCGCCGCCCACCGGGGCCGGTCGGGACGAGGCGCAACAGACCGGCACCGGCGGTCGGGTCGGGCAGGGCTCCGGACCATCCGCCAGGCGCGCCGTTCGCACTGTGCTCACCCTTGGCGCCTCGCTTGCCGGGCGGGCGCGCACCACACCCGCAGGGAAGTCCGGGACATGAGACCGGCCACGATCAGCGCCATGGGCACGGGCCGGCTGACATCCGCGGGTGCGCGGCGCAGGGCCGGGGTCGGAACAGCATCGCGCGCCGGAGCCGGATCCGCCCGTGACCGGCTCGCCCTGCGCATTGCCCGTCTGCGTTTCGGGCCTGCGGCGCGGGTCGACTTCTACCTGAACTTCGCCTTCGTGCTCGACCGCGACCTGATGCTGCAACAGGCACTCGAACGCCTGCTCGAGATGGAACGCGACCTTCCCCACGGTCTGCTTGGCCGGCCGCTCGTCCGCATCATCCCGGTCTGGATCGACGCGTTGCGGACCGGCCGGTCGCTTTCGGACGTGATCGTGGACTGGGTCTCGCCGCACGAGGCGACGTCGTTTGCCGCCTCGGCCCGGGTCGGGGTCTCGGCGTCGCAGCTGCGCCACCTGGCGGACGACCTGCGTCGGCTTACCGCCCTTGCCGGCACCATGCGCCGGGCCAGCTGGCCGGTCGTCTTCACCCTGATGGTGGTCTGGGGCTGCTTCGCCGCCTCGCACTGGTACATGTTCCCGCTGTTCGAGGCCGAGATCGGGACCGGCATCCGCTGGACTGGTCTTGCTGCCTGGCTGCATGCCGTCAGCGGCACCGCGACCACGCGCGTCGGGCCGGCATTCCTGCTCCTGGCTGCCGCATGGCCACTGCTGCGCTTGAGCCTGCGCTCCTGGGCCGGCGAGGCCAGGTCGGTCGCCGACCGGTTCATCCCCGGTTTCGGGCTCTACCGCCGGGCAACCGGCATGTCGTGGCTGCTTGCCATGGCGGCCCTGCTCGAGGCCGGGCGCACGCCGACGCACGCGCTCGAGGCCCTGCGCCCGGTCGCGAGCCCCTACCTGTGCGAGCGGATCGACGCGGCGCTGTCGCGGGCCGACCTCTCGCTCGGCGACGCCCTGCTGTCCTGCGGTCTCGCCTGGCCCGACATCCGCATCATCCACCGCATCCGGCTCTGCCTCGGCGGGGACAATCCGGCAGCCGAGTTCCGTTCCCTCGCCGCCTTCGAACTCGAACGGCTCGAGACCGCGATGCGCGGCCTCGCCGAGACCGTGGCGGTGGCCGGTTACCTGTTTTTCAGCGGTTTCATCCTGTTCGTCATCCTGGCCCAGAACGACATCGTCGCGTCCCTGCGCTAGCAATCGGGAGTCCAACGCAATGCGCGAACTGTTTGCCATCTTCCTCGGCGTGGTCCTGGCCGGCGGCCTCATCTACGGCGCCTTCACGCTGTACACCGACACCGCGACCCAGGTCAGCGCCGCCACCACCATCGAACAGGTCCAGGAGATGGGGGCCAAGCTGGCCGCCCGCTACAAGACCCGTGCAACCGGCTACGGAACCACCGCCGGTACCGCGATTGGGGACCGCACCATGGTGGCGTTTGCCATGGCGGCGTCGGGGATGGCGGTCACCGGAAGCGGTGCGACGACCCGGCTGGTCAGCGAGTGGAATTCCGACGTCACGGTCACCGGCCAGAAGACCTACGTGACCATCGGGATTGACGACATTCCGGGAGAGGCCTGCAGGGCCATCCTGAGCAGTCTCGAGGCGGGATCCGGCGTAACCAGCGTCAAGGACGGTTCCGGGGCGGCCAAGACCGGGCCGTGGAGCGATACCGACATCTACGCCTCCTCGGCCTGCGGCGAAGGCAGTGCCGCGGTCGACATGGTCTTTCACACCGGACACCTGTGAGGCGCCATGGTTTACCTGATGACCGCCGCAGTGCTGGTCCTGTTCCTCCTGCAGTCAGGCTGGAGCGACCGGACACCGCCTGACAGCGACGGTGTGCACGCGGCACTCGCTCGCGGCTTCATCGTCCATCACGAGGCGGCGGTCCGCGCGGTCGCCGCCGCACCGAACACGACGGGCGCGGTCACGCCGGCGTCAGTTGCGCCGGCGCGTCCGTGGCGGTTCAGTTCCTGTGCCGCCGACGGCGTGGTCGCGACCTGGATCCCCGACCCTGTCCGCTCCGGTGTTGCGCGCGGCGAGCCGCTGGTCGCGCACCTCAGGCGCGTGCTCGGCCGCACCCTGCTGCACAACCCGGGCGCGAGCCCACCCGCACCTGCGGGACGTGCCGACCCGCCCGGCCTTGGAATCGTTCAGGGCGGCGCGTTCGTCTCGACCGTGGGTGCCGCCTGGTCGCTGCCCGTCGGATGCAGTGTTGCGAACGGCTCCGTCGTGCTGCTCACCCGGGCATCATAGGGGGAGAGGGAATGCGCGAACTTCTCGCCGTCCTGCTTGCCGTCGCGCTGGTCAGCGGCGGCCTGGTTTCGGGCCAGGCGGCGCTGCGCAGCTGGATCGACGCCCGCTCGGCCGCGGCCGCGGGTGCATCCATGGCGCCCTTCGTCGCCGCCGCGCGCGACTACCTCGAAGCCAACTACGAGACCGTCGCCGCCACGGTGCCGCTGACCGGGGACGTGACCTTCATCGCCCCGTCCACCCTGGTCTCGGCCGGGCTGCTGTCGTCGGGCTGGAAGAACGACGCCTGGGGCGGCCAGCGCCACGCCCTTGCAGTCAGGCGCCAGTCCACCGACAGCCTGCTTGCGCTTGCCTACACCCACGGCGGCCGCCCGCTCGCGGAAGACGACCTGATCCTGGCTGCGCGGGCCGCACCCGTCGGCATGGGGTACATCAGCTCCGAGTTCCCGACGAAAGCGGTCTCGGCCGCCGGTGACTGGGAGGTGACACGCGGCGACTTCACGGGCTCGGCGACCGACCCCGCTCTCACCGACGGACACCTCGCAACGATCCTGTTCGCCCACCGTGGGCGCGTGCTCGGGCCCTGGCTCTGCCGATCGGAGGTCCCGGGCCGGCCCGAGTGCAACGAGATGACGGCGGCACTCAGGATCGCCCTGCCGTCGGGCAGCACGCTCGTGGGTGCCGACAGGGGAGCGCTCGAGGTCATTCACGACAGTTCCGGCGAGCACGCGCTCGCCGTGACCGGATCCGCCCGGCTCGATGGCGCGGTCGAGATCGCCCATGGCACCGGGTCCGCGCTGGTGGTGCAGGGGAGCGCCAGTGTCGCCTCGCAGACGGGTACCGCGCTTGCCGTCACCGGCACCTCCAGGCTCGACGGCACCGTCACGATCGAGGATGCGCTGACGGTCAACGACAGGACGACGGTCTCGGGAACCGTCTTCGCGAAGAACTTCCGGGTCACCTCCGACCCTCGCCGGAAACACGGGCTGACACCGGTTGCCTGCACCCCGGAACTCCGCCGTCGGCTCAAGGGCATCACCCTCTACCACTGGCGCTGGCAGGACCAGGGAGACCGTGGCCTCGGCTACGACGCCCGCGAGGTGGCGGCCCGGTTTCCGGACCTGGTTGCGCGTGACGGGCGTGGGGTGATGCATGTCGACTACACGGCACTCGCAGCCCTCCAGCACGCCTGCGCCCGGGCGCGCTCAAGCGGGCCGGACAGGCCGACCTGTCCGGCCGGCACCTACTCGCTCGAGCGATTCTGGCCTGCGGCCGTGACCACACCGTCCGGAACCGCGGGCCAGACCGTCTACCTCGAGGGTCCCGCCGCGCTCGCCTCCTGCAGCCTCGTGCGTGCGCGATGCGTCGACCCGGACCACGGACATCACGGGTGGCGGATTGCCTGCGCACCCGCGGCCCGGTTCGGCTTCTGGCCGGAACCGGTCCTTGCCAGTCCAACCGGTGCACATCGAAAGGAATGACCATGATCACCACGCGACCCCGGGGTTTCGGTGCAGTGACTGGAGCGCTGGCCCTGTCAATGAGCATTGCCGCACCGCTTGGCGCCACTCCCTCCGAACCCGGTCCGGGCGGCGAGGTGGTGGTGCCCGCCGGGCGCAGCGACTGGCCGTTCTGGAGTGCGGCGGACGCATGCTGGATGGGGAACAATACCGCCGAGGCGGTCAACGGCAAGTTCGTCTCGACCCAGGCCGCCGACTTCGCGAGCTTCACTGCGGGAGACGGCCCGTTCTCGACCTGCGCCCCCGCCGCCGATCTCGCGCTGTGTTCCGGCGAGACGGTCAACCCGGGCACCCGGAAGACCGGGTGGTACCGGACCTACGCCTCCGGCGACAGCGCCCTATACCTGGTGACAGCCGGCAGCGGAACCCGCACCAACCATGGCTGGACAGTAGCGCACGTCTCCGGCGAGTGCGTTTACGCCGGGCTGCAGCCGAACCCGTCTCCCAACCCCCGGCCGACACCCCAGCGGCCGATTACGGGCCCGACCTCGCCTCCCGTCCCGACCACGCAGCCTCCGGGCCCGCCGCCCACCCCCCAGGCGGCCGATCCGGGCCCCGCCCCCCCCCCCCGCCCCGCCCACGCAGCCTCGGGCCCCGCCGCAGATCAGTCCGAACCCGCCGCCGGTCACCACCGTTCCGCCCCCGGTGAAACCGGAACCGGTCCCGCCGGTCCCGCCGGTCAGGCACTGCAGCTCGGGTCCGAACGGCTATTCCACCCGCGTCCTCGCCTGGTTCGATGACCAGGAGCCGTACATCTCGATCGATGTCGTCGCGTACTGCCGGGTCAATGGCAGCTACGTCAACGTGCCCAACGGGACCTGTTCCAATGCGGTACCGGGATATGCGGGGTGGCGGCGGGTCCGTTCCGGTCACAAGAACGTCTATGTCTGCACCGGAGTGCGGACCGGTGACGGGGATCGGTGATGCGTCGTTCTCTCCCCGACCCGGAACAGAGACGCACTCCCGGTCATGCCGATCGGGCGAGCACAAGCGGAACCGGTCCCGGCACCCACCCGTCCCGGGCTCCGCGAGCCGGTGGCCCGGCACCCGGACACATCGCAGCCTCCGGGCCCGCAGCGGCTGAACCGGTCCTGACCAGTCCAGCCGGCATCAACGTGGACGCCGGGGTTCGCGACCCGTTCGACCCGGAACCGCCTGTCCATGCTCCGGTCTCGACATCCCCGGCATCCTGTCCGGTTGGCTCCCGGGGGTTCGGATCCCCGGCACTTCGCGCATCGCTGGCCGAAGTTCTCACTCGCTGGGCCGCGGCGGCCGCGGTCTGTCTCTGCGCCGAACGGGACCTTGCACCTGGCAGCGGCGGACTGACGCCCCTGCGGCACCGGGTCAGCCCGGACATCGCACCGAATCCGGGTGACGGCGGACATGACGAACTCGCCGCCGCGCCGCGCCCTGATCGCGAGGGCACAGCCGCCGGGGCGGGAAGAGCCGGAACGGCCGCAACCGGAGCCCTCGCGACCGGGACCTGTGCCCGGACCGTCGGGGCGTGCGATGCCGCCGGCCAGGATGGTGCGGACCGGGTTCGCGGGCAGGGCGGTCCCGAAACCGGGCGTTCCGAAGACGGGAAGACACCGGACCGTGGAACCCGGCGCGGTGGATGCGGCCCGGCCCGGTTTGATGCCCACACCATCGGTCTGCTCCTGCCGGATGCCGGTCACGGTACTCCGGCACCCCCCGGCCGGGATCTCCGGAGCCCGGGCCGCGCCGCGGCCGACATCATTGCCCGGCTCCGCTCCTTCATCGCCCGCCACCTCCCGCTCCCGGACTGTGCCGGCCGGGCCGGGTGCAGACAGATCCGGGAACCTGCGGCCATGGCGGCCGAAACTCCGGATCCGGGAGCCGATGCGGGCGGAGCCGAACAGCGGGAAGCCCGGCACGGTCCTGATCGGCGTTTCGGCTCCTGGATCGACCTGCTCGACGCATCGCGGCCCGAACCACCTGCCGGGCAGTGCTCCGGGGTCGGCTGCCGCACCTGTCTGGACCGGGCGGAGCAGGCCGAACGCATGTGGCACAGCTTCATTCGGGCCCGATGGTCCGCGTGCGTCGACACCACGGACGCGCAGTCCGAAGCGCTCGAGGGTGCGGTACGCACCCGGCCTCGCCGTGGGGTGGCCGAGGGAGGGGACCCGTGCTGAGCGCCGCACCGCTTCGCTCGATCGCCTGGCAGCTCGCACTTGAAGACGGCCGGGTGGTCGAAATCGCACTCGAGCCGTGCTGCTGGGCGGCACTCGACGAGGTCGCCCGAAGCGAGGGAACAGACTGGATGGACTGGGTGCGCCGGCTCGAGGCGACCCGTTCCGACCGAACGGATGACCTCGCAGCGCGGATCCGGGTCGCCCTCGTCGCTTGGTACCGCGAACGCTGTCTGCCCGAGACCCGGACCCGACGGGTGGCGGTGCGCGGCCCGGGCCGCGCACCGGTCATGGTCCCCATGGAGGCCGGACTGTGGGACACGCTGGCCGAGATCGCCCACGTCGAGGGCGAGAGCCTGAACAGTCTGTGCTGGCGCATGGGCAAGGACGCACGTCAGGACAGCGCCCTTGCCATGGAACTGCGCGACTTCATCCTGCGCTACCTGATGCAGCGCATGGCCCGGCGCCTTCCGGGAGCCGGGGCACACTGCCGCGGAGCCAGGACATGACTGGCCTGGCGTTTCGCGTGGCGCACGTGCGGGCCGGTCTCGCCGGCGTGGTCGTGCTCCTGGCCGGCGCCGGGTGCGCCAGCCTGTCCGGCGCCCCGCCCGAAACCCCTGCTGTCGCCGACGGGTCGCTGCTCGAGGCCGCGGCGTCGCGTGCCGCAGCCGCGTTCACCGACCTCGCGCGTGCACGCCAGGGTGCGGACGGCGCACCGGCCACCGCCCCGGTATCCGCGGTTCCGCCCGAACTCGGACAGTCCCTCGGGCTCGACTGGGTCGGACCCATCGACGGTGTCGTCGCCTGGCTCGCCCGACGGATCGGCTACGGCTTCCGCGAACTCGGCGCTCCTCCGGTCCGGCCGGTCATGGTGGTGCTGCGGACCGGGAGTGCACGGGTCATCGACCTGCTGCAGGACGCGGGCTTCCAGGCCGGAACGGCGGCCGTCGTCGAGGTCGATGCCTCCAACCGCGAGATCCGGCTGACCTACCCTGTCGCGGAGAAACCGTCATGAACTTTGTGCCCGACCGGACCTGGATGCGGACGCGATGCGCCCGTCCGTCATTGTCCGCCTGTGGCGAGAGGCACACATGCTCGCATCTGTCCCACTCCCGATCCGGATGCTTGCCCGTCCCGTGCGGCTGGTCGCGACAGGGCGAGACCCGACATTCGGGCGACGAATGCATCGCCCCGCCTCGGCCCGAGAAACCACTGAGGCCCACGCCGGCTCGTCCGCGGCCCCTCGGGTCCGGTCCAGCCACGGGGTTGCTCCGGCAGGGCCCCCGAAGAGTGTGGTCGCTGTGCGGTCCCACCGATACTCCGGTCCCCGGCGGGGAGGGCCGCATGTCCGGTCACGTCGATCGTCCGGGGGCCTGGCCGGTCACGCGCTCGCAGCGACGCCGCGCAGGGACCAAGCGCACGACACTCGCACAGTTGCGGGGTTGCATGCAGGCATTCCTTGCCAGCGCAGGCGTCCTGACTGCGCGGGCGCGGCGCCCGCAATCCGCCCGTCCCGGTCCGCGGATTGCGGGGCGTCGGGCCCTGGGTGCAAGGCCGGGTGACGGGCACAGCACACGGCGGGTTCCGTCCGGGCCCGGCTGCGGGCTGGTCTGGGCCATCGTCACGCTCGGCGCCACCCTCGCTGTGACGGGACCGGCCGCAGCCGATGATCAGGGGGCCGAACTGCGCCGGCAGGCCATGGTCGAAAGCGCACATGCCCACGCCGCCGGCGCCGCCATGGCCGAACGCGCCCGGATCATTGCTGCCACGCTCGAGGCCAACGCCCCGGACCTCGACCGCGTCTACCGGTTTGATGCTTTGGTGCTGCACAGGGCGGGTTTCGTCATCGCACCCCCGGTCCTGGTCGAGATCAGGGACGCGGTTCGAACCGTCCCGGACGGGTCCCGGGCCGCGAGCGCGCGCCGGGTGCTACGAATTGCCGAGCGCGCGCGGATTCTCGCCGCGATCCCCGACTGGCGCGACTGGCTGGTGCGCTCCTGGCCCGAGCCCCAGCCGGTCCACTCCGTCCTGCTGCCGCGCACTCCCGGGGAGCAGGCCGCGTTCGATGCCGCACGGGTGCGTGGCGAGCGTGACGGGGTCGCGCTCGCCGATGCCGTGCACGCCGAGGACCTCGATCGCCTGAACCGCGACTGGCTCGGCATGATCGCGTGGCACCGCCGTGCGGCGTCGGGAATGGTGACGGAACCGGCAACCCGGATCGAGACTGTCCCGGTCTCTGGAGGGGGCCGGGTGTTGCGCATCGGCGAGACCCTCCTCGAGCTCGCGGAGCCGGCACAACTCAACCCGGTCATGCAGCTGTGGTCACCGCTCGAAGCGACCGGTGAGAAGGGGCCGCGGCCATGACCCGGCCGTGGACAGGGACCGGAGGGATCGTTCCGATCGAAGCCGATGTGAGCCTCGACGAGGCCGGTCTGGATGCCCTGCTGATCAATGCCGCCATCCAGGGCGCGAGCGACGTCATCCTGCAGACCGGCGCCGTGCCCGTCGCCGAACGCAACGGCGAGCGCTACCCGGCGCGCCTTTCGCAGCAACCTCTGGGCGACGCCGCGCTCACCATGGCCATCAGTCATCTCTACGGCCGCTCGGCCCCGACCCAGCTCGCCGCACGCCAGGACCTGAACTGCGCCCACGCCGCCCGGGCACCCGACGGATCGATCCACCGGTTCCGGGTCAACATCACGCCGGCTCTGTTCCGTCACTCGGTCGGGGTCAATGTGGTGATCCGTCCCCTGCCGGCGGATTTGCCGGAGCTCGACGAACTCGATGTCGAGCCGGAACTCGCGGCGGCGCTGCTGGCCGGCACCGGGCTTTCGATCGTCACCGGGGTGCCCGGTTCGGGAAAATCCACCCTGCTCGCCGCGGTGATCCGGCGCCTCGCCGAAGCACGACGCGGCCGCATCCAGACCTACGAGGCGCCGGTGGAATTCGTCTACCACCGGCTTGCCGGGACCAGCGGTCTCGTCAGCCAGACCGAAATCCCGACCCACCTGCGCGACTTCGCAACCGGAGTGCGTGCCAGCCTGCGCCGCTCGCCCTTCGCCATCCTGGTCGGCGAGGCCCGCGACCGCGCAGCGGTCGAGGCGGTGATCGACGCCGCGGACTTCGGCATCGCGACCTACACCACCACCCATGCGCTCGGGGTCGCCAACACCGTGCGCCGCTTCCTCACCGAGTTCGAACCGGCCGAACGGGAAGCGCGCGCCATCGCCATGCTCGATACCCTGAACGTCGTGGTGACCCAGGCCCTGGTGCCGGACGGACGCGGCACCCGCACGCCTGCGCGGGAGTGGCTGGTCTTCGACCCGGCCCTGAAGGCGCAGCTTGCCGACCTCGCACCCGCCCGCTGGTCCGGACTGATCGCCGGGCGCCTCGCATGCCGGGACCGGACACTTGCCGCCGCCATCCGGCGGGTCCGGGCGGAACGGAGCGGGCCGTGAAGCGCCCGGGCACCATCGCATGGCGCGACACTGCGCGCATGCCGGCCCTGTGGGGGCTCGACGTCAGGGTGCTGGTGATCCTGCTGCTGCCGCTCATGCTGCCGTTCTGGCGGAGCGAGGCGTTGATCCTGTGCGGCGTCTTCGCAGTGTTCTTCATTGTCGCCGCACTGCGTTTCGGCCTGTCGCCCGATGACGCCGTGCGCCGGCTTCGTACCCTGCTTGCTGGTCGGCGCCGGGCGCTGCTGCCCGTCCACCGCCCGGTCATCTTCATCTGGCCGGGAGGAAGACCGTGATCCGCCGTTCGATACCCGTCGTCGCCAGCGCGGTCCTTACCGCGGCGGTGATCACTGGCATCCCGGGCGCAGCCGAGGCCGAATTCGTCTACCACGGTCGCGACGAGCCCGAGGCCGCAGCGACCGACGACGGGCCCGAAACACGCGCCAAATGCGGTTTTGCCTCACGACCGCAGGATCTGCCGCCGCCCTCCCTGTGGACCGCGCACGAGGGTACGTCGCTTCCCGACTCCCGCCACAGCTTCTGGCTCAACTGCGGCGAGTCCCTGGTCGCAGCGCTCGCCCGCTGGGGCACACGCCACGGGGTCATGGTCACGCAACCGGCGGGCGGGACCGACTGGCGTGTCGTGACGCCCTACCGGTTCCGGGCCGCAAGCTTCGCCGGCGCACTCGCCGAACTGAGAACCAGGCTCGCGCACCTCGATCCCCGCCCGGTGCTGCGGTTCGACACCCGCAACCGGGTGCTGCTGGTGCTGGGGGAGGACAGGCAATGAGAAACCCGATACCAGGCCCGGGCCGCTCGCGGATGCGAACGTCGAACGGGAACACGCTTTCTGCCGGGCTCGTGCTGCTGTTAGCGGGCATCGTGCTGGCGAGTGGGCCGGGTGTCCTGCGTGCGGCGTCGGGAACCGGCGCCCATGACCGGCCGGCTCCGGGCTCCCTGGTGTCCCGGCTGCGCACAAACGGCGCCGAACTCACCCGGCTGCCGTCCGCCCACGGGCTTGAAGGCTGGAACGTGCGCCTGCCGGGCGGATCGTCCTACATCCTCTACCTCACCCCCGACGGCGCCGGCGTGATCGGCCACCTCTACGACCCTGACGGTCGTTCCGTGACCGCGCGTCACCTGCAGGCGCTGTCCGGGGACCCGACCGCCGCCGGGAACGCACCCCTGCGGCGTGCGCCGGACCATGTCGTCGCTGTCCCGGCGGTGCCGGCGAACCCTGCCCGGCCTGCCCCCGTGACTGACGGCGTGCAGACAGTCACCCGTCCCGCGGCGGAACCGGCAGGAGCGCCTGGAGGTGTCAGCCATCACGCGCCCGCAGCGATCGCCGCGAGCGGCGTACCGGCGGCGGACGGTCGTGCGGTCCGCGCAGCGCAGCACGGGCCGGTCGGGAGCGAGGCGGGTCGTCACGGGGCAGGCGCGCATGGCACCGCTCCCGCAGCGGTCACCTCCTCGCACGCAACCGGTACGCAGACGCATGCGTCCCGGGTGACCGGCACCCCGTCGATGACCGGAACCGGTTCCGCCGGTTCCGCGGGCCGATCCGTGGACGCGGCGGGGGCAGCGCGCGCAAGGCCTTCCGTGGGCGCATCCCTGGGTGCGGCGCCGCTCCCGGCGGTGACCCCGACTGGCGTATCGACCGGCGTGACACCCGGATCAGGGCCGGGGTCTCCCGGAGTCCCGCCCACCGGTCCGCGCCGGCAAGGCGGTGCGCAGACAGTGTCCTCGCCATCGCCCGCGCCGTTCCCGTTCTCCCCGCCCGCCGCCCGGGCAGCCGCGGCTTCCGGCGGTACGGGGCAACAGGTGGCGGATACGGTCGGGGAGGCGGCGTTGCTTCGCCGCACCCGGGAAGCGCCCGGGATCGAACTGCTGCCGGGGTCCCCGGTCCTCCACGTCATCGCCGACCCCGGCTGCGGGCCCTCGCGGGCCTGGATCGACACGCTCATGCGCTACCGCACGGCAGGGTTCGGGCTCCGGGTACTGCCGGTCGGCCTCATGGGGGCGGCTTCGGCCCGCGCCGCACTGTGGATCCTCGAGCAGCCGGACCGGGCGGCCGCCTGGCACGCCACCGCCGGCCGGTCGATCGGGGAGGGCGACCTCGCCGGGACCAGCGCCGATCTTCTCGCCGGCAACAACGCGCTGTTCGCCGCATGGCAGGGCCGGGTGCTGCCGCTGTCGGTGCGTGCGGTTCCCGAAGGGGTCGAACGCATCGACGGCGTGCCCGCGGATGCCGCCGCACTCGTTCGCCGGCTGGTGCTGGAGGATCTGAGGTGAGCGCGCTCGAACTCCAGTCGGCACTTCATGCCGCCGCACACGACCGCGCCTTCGTCGATGCGGAGAACCGCATGCTGTGGCGGCTGGTCGCCGGGACCGGCACCGTCACCTTGCTGCTCGCCGCCACCCTCGCCGTCCTTGTCGTGCGCGGGACCCCCGAGCCGGACATCGTCGCCTCGACCGCTGACGGACGGATCATCCGTGCAACCCGGCTGGATGAGCCGATGATGTCGGACGACGCCTTCCGGCTCGGCGTCGCCCGCGCCATCGTCGAGACCTTCACCCTGGCGTTTCACGACTACGAGATGCGGCTCCCCGCCCCCCCCTGCCTTTCCACGCCTAGGAGAGGCGGCCCCCCGCCGCCCGCCGCTTCTACACCGACGAGGCCTACCAGGGCCTGCTCGAGCAGTTCGAGACCATCGGCTTCATCGAGCGTCTCACCCGCGGCTACCAGGTGGTGGAAACCGTGCTCGAGGGCTCTCCCACCATCGTCTCGCGCACGACACACGACGGCGTGCTCTACCTCTCATTCGCAACCCCGGTGCTGATGACTTTCCGCTCCGGCGGCCAGGCGCACAGCGAGCGGGTGCAGGTCACGACCATGATCCGCCGCGTCTCCCTGTCCGAAAACCTCCAGGGCTGGGCCATTGCCCAGACCCTGGTGGAACGCAGCGGAGGCGGTCGATGAGCGCGCGCATCCGCATCGCGGCGCGCGCTTCCCGCCTCGGCGCCCGCATACGCGGCATCCGGTCTGCCGGCAGGCGTTCGCTCGGCGCCCTCGCCGTCATCCCCCCGCCTGGCGGGTCCGGGCGAGGAGGCAGCGGCGGCGAGCGAGCCCTGGTCCGAGCTTGCCCTTCCCGACGAGGACGCCGGGATCGATGCGCGCGCGCGCTTTCCCTACACCCGCGGGCAGCTCGACCGTATCCTCGAGCTTCACCGGACCCGCCAGCGCGCCCTCGGCCTGCGCCATCTCCCCGCAGGCCGCCGGACCCGCAGCATCAGCCTTGTCCCCGGCAACCCGGAGCCCGTTGGTCAGGATGGGCGTGTCTCCGCGGCCCGGGGCTACGTCACCGCGCTGGTGTTCCTCGACGTGACCGGAGCCCCGTGGCCGGTCTCGCGCGTGCTGATGCGCCCGGAGTTCCGGGTGGATGACCCGGCCCGGCCCCGGGCCGACCACGTGGTCTACCTGGCGCCGAACCGTCTCTGGGACCACGGCAACGTCACCGTCGAACTGGCGGGCCTGCCGTTGCCGGTGAGCCTGCCGGTCCTCGTCGATGACGCCGGTCCCGTCGACGAGGTGGTGGTGGTACGGCTTCCCGAACCCGGTCCCCGGGCCGACCTGCGCGCGCTTGCGGCCCCGGTCCGGCTTGCGGCCGGCGAACCGGCACTGGACCTGTTCGCGACCGGAACTCCGCCGGGTGACGCCGTCCGCCTTGCAGTCGAGGACGAAGTGACCGGCGCGGTCGGACCGGCAACGCCGCACCGGGCCTGGTTCTGGCGCGAGCAGGTCTGGCTGAAGACACCCGACCTCGTGCTCGCTCCGGCCGCTCACGCCGCCGCCCGCGGTCCAGACGGCACCTGGATCCATATGCTGCCCGACACGCCACTCGTCCTGGTCTCCTCGCGCAAGACCGGCGCGACCAGGCGATTGCGGCTCGCCCGGCTGCCGGTTGCGCCGGTTCCCGTCCCGTCCGCACCCGCCATCCCGGCGAAACACCCCGCGCCGGCACCAGGCGAGGCGTCGCCATGAGGTGCGGGATGACGTCCACCATGGCTGCCGGCGGAACGCCTGGCGCGTTCCTGCCCCGGGGCGGAACGGTCGGGATCGTCCCGGACGGGGACCGAACCGCGGCCACCCGGACTGTGAACACGGATGCCGCGTTCGCCGCCGCCGCTGGCCAGTCCACCGGCCCGACCGCCGTCGCCCATCGTGCCGTCGCCAGCAACCGGGCCTTGGGGACACGGGCCGTCTGCGCCGTCGCGCTCTGCCTGTTCTGCACCTGGGCCGGTGATGGCCGGGCCGCCGACGGCTCTTCCCCGCCAGGCAGCGAACTGTCGGGCCTCGCTCGCGGCCCCGATCACGATCCCGTGGCCGGTCGTTCACCCGAAGACGAACGCCGCATCCGCCGCTACGACAGCCAGCGTCGGCGTCGCTCCGTCGAGACCGGCGCCAGCCACGTCGACACCATGACCGGCCCCGTGCTGCCGCCGGCCTCCCCGCGGCTCGACGGCGACCGGCAGGCGATGGTCCGGTCCCTCACCGCAACCCCGGTCCCGCCGGCCCCGGTCCGACACCCTGGGACGCTCGATCCGTTGTTCTCGGCAGTCCCGGTCCCCGGCCCGGTCACGGCAACCAGTCGGCCCGTACCGGCCCCGTCGGCCCCGGTGTCGCCGCCGGCACCGGCGCCCCGAACCCTGCTTGCCGCCGGAACGCCGGTCTACGGAGTGCTGCTCACCGAAGCCAACTCGGCCGACGGCGGCCCCGTGCTGGTCGAACTGCTGGGCGGCGCTCTCGGCGGTGCCCGTCTCGCGGGCGAACTCGCGCCCCGGGGCGAGAGACTGGTGCTGCACTTCTCCCGTCTCTGGCCCGGACCGGGCGCGAGCCCGATCCCGCCTGAAGGGTTTGCCGTCGATGCCTGGGGGATCGATCCCGACTGCGCGTGCTACGGCATCGCCGGCACGGTCGATCATCACTGGTGGTCCCGGGTCATCCTGCCGGCGGCGGCCGCCTTCGCATCCGGGTGGGCCGGGGCGGGTGCCGCACCCGCGACCACGGTGACCGTCGACGGCGCCACCGTGATTACGCGCTCCGGCAACCCGACCGCCGCGGCGGTCCGCGCAGGGGCGGCCGGCGCGCTGCGCTCCGTCGGGACCGAGCTCTCCGCACTGGCCCCGCACCGCCCCACCGTGCGCATCCCGGCCGGCACCGAAATCGGGGTGGTATTCGCCGGTCCGGTGCGCACCGCACCGCGCAAGGCCGCGCCATGAGTGCGCGGGCGGCCGTGATGGCGACGGGCCTCCTCGTTCCGCTGCCGGCGTCGGCGCGGGACCTCGCGGGCGACATCGTTCGCGACATCGAGGGTCCGCTTGTCGCCCTGATTGCCGCCGTATGCCTTCTGATCGGCATCCTGCTGGTGCTCCGGGCCGGCTTCAGACTGGTGCACCGTGCCGCCGACCGGTTCGGCCCGGGCCTGCACGGCACCGCGCTGCAGGCGTTCGCCGGCGTGGTGCTGGTCAACCTCGCCGACTGGCTGGAAGCCGGCAGCACCACCCTGTTCGGCTCCCGGCGCGACCGCAGCCTCGGGCTGGCTGGTGCGCCCGGGGCCGACGGGCTGGTGGATGCGGTGGTGGTGATCCTGTTCCTGGTCGGACTGGCGGCGGTGGCCCGCGGCGTGGCCCTGCTGCCGGCCGCTGCCGATGGACGCGCCACCATGGGCGGGGCCGCCTGTCACATCGTCGGCGGGCTGCTGGCCTGCAACTTTCCGTCACTTGCAGCCCTGGTGGAGGCCGCAACCGGCCTCGACCTGCTCGAATTCGGATGAAGGGGGAATGACCATGATCGGGACGATCAGCCGCATCGCCGTCGCGCTGGCCTGGCCGGTGGCCCCGGTGTCGGCCAAGACCTTCGGGGAAATGTTCAAGGCCGGCGAGGGATCGTTGCTCCAGACGACCGGCTTCATCGCCGTCACCCTCTACGTGGTGGGCGTACTGGTGGTGCTGTTCGGACTGCTCGGGCTGATCCGGGCCGTGCGCTCACCCCAGTACTCCGGCGTGTTCGCGCCGATCCTGATGATCGCGGTCGGCGCCTGTGTGGTGATGCTGCCCGAGATCATCAACGCCGTGCAGACCGGCTTCGGCGGCTCGACCGCGACCCGGCTGCAACGTCCCACGCTCGAGTAGGAGCGGGCGCATGGCGACACCGGTGCACAAGTTTCTCGATGCGCGCAGCTGGTGGTGGCTTGCGACCCGCAAGTCGCTCGACAGTCACCTGATGCTGCGCTCGGCGATCGGGCCCGGGCACCCGATCGTCACCAGGGACGGCGGGCTCATGACCCTGTTCGAGTTCCATGGTTGCCGGACCATCGGCGGCGGCGAGCAGCGTGCCGGCCTTGCCGACCGGCTGGCGACCCGGCTTGCCGGCGCATTGCGCCTGCCGGGCCATGCACTCCACCTGGTCTTCGACCGTCATCCCGCCGCCGGTCCCGGAATTGCCGGGCGCGCGGTCATCG
>MPMT01000058.1 GCA_002238645.1 Alphaproteobacteria bacterium bin52
GCGCAAGGCTGACCGTGGCGTTGTTGATCCTGCCGCGCAGCGGGCGGGTGTCGCGATAGCGCACCCATCCGATCTTTGGCAGGCGCACTTCCGACCAGTTGCCGTTCAGGCTGCGGGTCTCGATCTCGCGGCCCTGAAAGCGGAAGGTGTCGTTCTGGCCCTTCTTGCGAGGCGACGGGTATCGGGCGATGCCCTTGAACCAGGTGCTGTATGCCCGGTCGAGATCGCGCAACGCCTGCTGCTGGGGCGTGACATGCACCACCGCGATCCAGTCGTATTCCCGACGCAGCTCCGTCAGTTCACGGGCCTGCCCCGGATAGGAGACACTCTTGCCGGTGGCGCGTCCATAGGCACGGTAATGGTCGCGCCGCTGCTCAAGGGCGAGGTTGTAGATCAGGCGGCACACACCTGCGAACTGCGCGAACAGGCTTGTTTGCGCAGGCGTCGGTTTCAGCTTGAAGACATAACCGCGAGAGATCATGTTGCGATTCTAGCAATTGGTCCGAGAATTTCAAGCACGGATTACAGAACTGGTAGGCATGTCGTATACATGCTGCATGTCCATTTGGTCTTCGTCACCAGATACCGCCGCGACGTGCTGTCCGAACCGGCCATTCGCGACCTGTCGCGGATCTTTGCGAAGGTCTGCCGGGATTTCGAGGCGGAACTGATCGAATGCGATGGCGAGGACGATCACGTTCACCTGCTGGTGCAGTACCCACCCAAGGTTGCCTTGTCGCGGTTGGTCAACAGCCTTAAGGGCGTGTCCAACCGTCTTCTGCCCGAGAACCGCCCTGAAATCACCGGTCGCTCCCACAACGGCGTCCTCTGGTCGCCGTCATACGTCGCGGCTTCCTGTGGCGGCGCGCCTCTTTCAGTGATCGCCGATGACGTCAAATCACAGCGGGAAGCAGCCAACGGCCGCTCTCGCCTTCCTCCCCTCCCTCAAGGAAGCGGTATCCCGCGAGGTTTCCGATGAGCGACGACGGGCTGTCGACCGACCCGGTCCCCGAGGAGAGGCCGGCCTCGACGCTGGCCGTGCGCCGCGGCATTGGCGCCCGCTGGGTCGCCGTCCTCGCCGTGGTGGTCACGGCTGGCGTCGCCACTGCGCTCTATCTGCAGGGAGCGCAGCCAGAGCGGGAGGTTTCCGATGTGCCGCGGGGGCCCGGCACCATCGACGCCACCCCCGGCGGGGCCCGTCAGGAAGCCTCTCCCGAATATCGAGAGGGACTGTCCAGGGTCAACGAGGAGGGCTGGTCGCGAGCCCAGGAAGAGGGCGAGACCTTCGTCCCCACGCCCGAGGCAATCCCGCGGCGTGTCGATCCCGCCGCCGTGGCGCCGGCGCCCCGCCCGTTCACGGAACCGCCGCCGCCCGACGCGCCGCCGGTGGCAGGGGAGGCATTGCCGGCCCCGGTGGTCCTGCCGCCACCGCCGATTGCGGCGGCGGCAGGACCGACCCCCGCGCCGGCGGACGCGCCGGCAATGCTGGACATGATGCAGGCCCTCGTGGCCGGCTGGCAGCCGCCGCAGTCGGCGACGGCCACGCTGGAGCGCGGCCAGCAGCCGGGCGGCGAGGCCGCCGCGGGTGGTCCCCCCACCCCGATAGTGACCCCGGCCCAGGCGGCGGTGCTGCTGGCCGGGGGCGGGGCAGGCACAGGCCAGGGGGTCGGCGGGGGCGCCGCGGGCGGGCGGGGCAGGCACGGGCCGGGGGACCGGCGGGCCCGCCGCGGCGAGCGGGCCGGCCGTTCCGCTCGAGACCATCCTGCGTCCTGGCGATATCCTGTACGCCGAGGCCATCACCAGCCTGACCAGTGATCTTCCGGGCCCGGTTGTGGTTGACGTCATCCAGGGCCCGCATCGCGGCGCCCGGCTGGTCGGCGAATTTCAGCCGTCGCCGAGCGCCGACGGACTGGTGATCGAGTTCAGCTCGATCACCCTCGCCGATGGCAGGACCGCGGGCATCACGGCCTTTGCCGTGGACCCCGTGACTGCCGAGAGCCAGGTCTCGAGCAGCATCGACCGCCGCTGGCTGGCGCGTTTCGGGCCTCTGATGGCGGCGTCCTTCGTGACCGGGCTGGCGGCGTCCACCGCCCAGGGGGTCGGCACGGCCGTCACCTTGGGTTCAGGCACCGTCGTGCAGCTCAGCTCGGCCGAGCGCACCACGCGCCAGCACCTGGCCTCGGGACTGGCGGCCGCAGGAGAGAAGGCGGCCAGCCTGATCCAGGAGGCGGCGCCCGCAGGCCCCGAAATACGGCTGGAGGCAGGCGCCGGACTGGCTGTCCTGATCGTCGATCCGGTGCAGGTGCCGGCCGGGAAGGAGAGTGGCAATGACTGATGTCCCGACGACCAGCACGCCCGCGCACATCGCACCCGAGGCGGTGGAAGGCAGGCTGTCCCCGCACGATCGCGAGCGCTTCGCCGGAGCGGAGCCAGAGGCCCTGATGGACGCCGCCCGCAGGACAGGGACATACGCCGCAAGTGCACGCCTGCCTGCCGGCACCGCGCAGTTTCTGCCGGACACAATGCTGGCCGGGACGCGCCTGGGAAGGGCAGACGACCGCCCTGTTGCGGGCGACGCCGCCACGGAGCGGTCCGGTTCCGGGAAAGAGGATCCACCCGCGGCAGCGGACAGCGAGGGGTCGCCGCGCGGCGTGGTCGTGCGCAACGTGACGCCACAGGCGGGTCTCAGCGTGCGGTCCTGCGAGGATCTCGCTGACGAAGACGAAGAGGACGAGCGCGTCGATGCGCGCGGCGACGAGCCGGAAGACGACGGTGGCACACCGGCGCCGGCGAGCCGGATCCTGGGATTGCCGGGGCGCGGAGCACCACCACAGCCTCCGGCCGACACGCAGGAACAGCCGCGGCCGGCCGACCCTGTCGAGGGCGAGGCGGTGGCCGGCGGCTGGACGGCCGAGGCGCCGAAACCCGAGGAGGAGATCCGCGAAGAGTTCGCGGATGAGACGACAGAGCGGCTGGCTGCTGCCATCCCGGACAGCGCGGTCGCCCACCTGAACACGGTGCTCGCCGACCTGGGAGGCCAGCCGCGAGCCACACCACAGGATGCGGACATGAAAGCGACGGATCCGGTTCCGGCTGGCCCTGACGCAGACACGGCCGCGGACCTGGAAGTGCAGAGCGAGGCCGCGTTGCGCGAAATGCTCGGGATGGACGCCGATCCCGTCGATCCCGCCGCGCAGGCCGTGACCGGCGACGGTGGGAAGGTCGAACGATCCTCCGCGGAGGCGTTCGCGGCTCTGGACGAGGTGCTTGACGACGAGAACAGCGACAGGACAACCACAATGCCAACGGGCGATGACGGTCACGGCGGTGACGGCCGCGAGAGTTCCGGCGCCGAAGGCGCGGACGTCGACAGGATCCGGGCTCTGGAGGCGCGACTCGCCGAGGAAACGGCGCTTCGGAACGCCGCCGAGCAGCGTGCCCAGGAGTCAGAGGATCTGCACCGGGCGAAGGACAGCGAGCTGCTCGCGATGCGGCGCGGCACAGATGGGCCCGCACCCCCGGGCAACCGTGGGGCGCAGCGCGACAATCGGACGCCGGACCCGATTCCGAACCCCCGGGACCGCGTTCACCGAGCCCCCATCCGCCGCCGCGGCCGCGGGCTCGCGCTCCTGCTCGGCCTCGTGGCCATCGGTGCGGGCCTCGTTGGCGCGGCCGCCGTCATCGATCCCCGGAGCTGGCCGGTGCGCCAGGTGATCCCCGGGCACCTGCTGGAGGAGGCAGCGGTGATGCTGGGGCACCGGCCCTCGACCCTCGCTGTCGGCGGGGCATCCGTCGAGGTGGTCCCGGCGGGAGACGGGGGGCCCGGGGGCGGGCTCGCTGATCTCCCCGGCGCCTTGGCCGGTTCTCCGGGGCAGCCGGACCCGTTGACTGCAGATCCCCTGAGGCCGGCCAACGGAGACGTCCTCCCCTCCGCTGGGCTGGCAACGCCAGGGGTGGCGAAAGAGGGGCGCGAGGCAGACGCTGCCCTTCTTTCGCCGGTTCCGCCAGACCTTCTGCCACTGACTGCGGAAACGCGCATCTCCGCACCACCCACGATCCCGGCCCGGCCTGCGCTGCCTCCCGCCGGCGCAGGCTCCGCCGCGCTGGCCGGAGCGGCCCCGCCGCTCTCGCGCCCGCAGCCTGCCCAGGCCAGCGACGTGCCTGATGCGATGGCGGGCATTGTAGATGACCTCAGGATCGCGGAAATGATCCGGACGGAGCTCGAGCCGCTCGCGCTCGCGGTCGAGCGGCTCGAAGCGGCGCTGAATGCCCGGCCCAACCAGGAGCCGGTCGCCGGTGGTGGAGCGGCCGCGATCGCGGCACTGGGCGAGCGGCTCGAGCAGGACATCGCGGGCCTGGGCGAACAGATCGAGGACATGGAGACCCTGATCATGCGCTCCTGCCCCGCCGCAAACACCCCCGCGCGCAGCGACGCGCCGGACCCGCTCGATCCGAGGCAGATCGGCCGATTTCAGGACCGGCTCGCTACTGCGCGCGCTGCCCGCGAGACCGAACCCGCCGGGTCGGGAGAAGTGCGGGGAGCGCTCCCGGCAGCAGCGTCCCCGGGAACCACCGCCCCCGCTCTTGTCGGCGCGAAGGTCGAACGACCGCAGGACTGGCGGCCCGGTCGGGTCTACATGGCGCCGGCCATCTCCTTCCGGCTGTCGTCGCGGACGCCGCCGGGCATCGGCTCGTACCAGGTCGGAGACTGGATCCCGGGCTACGGGGCCGTCCTGCACGTCACGCGGCTGCCGGACGGACTGTTGATCTCGACGGAAAACGGTGCCCTCTACCAGGTCGAAGCGGCCGCTTCGGGCCATGAGCAGGGAGATGCGGACGGGGCGCCGGCCGCTCCGGCTGGCTCCCGATGAGTGATCTCGACCGCGCCCTGGTCAACCTGAGCGGCTATGTCGGGCTTTTCGAGGCGCTGTTCTACGCGATCTGTTTCGTGTGCGGGGCGGCCATGGTCCTGATCGGCCTGTTCCGCATGACACAGCGCGCCAACATGGCGGCGAATGCCACCTGGCGCGGGGCAGTCGCCACCATCCTCGCCGGGTCGACCATCGTGGCCTTTCCGGCGCTTGTCGGTGTGCTCAACTCCACCCTCTGGGGGGCCCCGGAAGTCGCCACGTCCGACCAGATCTTCTCCTATGCGCCGACGCTGCTCGACCCGGTTGACGGCCACGCGGCCCGGGTGGTCGAAGCAATCGTGCTCCTGGTGCAGTTCTTCGGGCTTATTGCCGTGTTCAGGGGGATCCTGCTGCTGAACGAGCATGTCCAGGCCGGAACGCCGTCACGGCTCGGGGCCGGACTCACCTTCATCATCGCCGGCGCCGTCGCGATCAACCTGCCCCGGTTCGCCGGACTGCTTGACGAGCTGGTGTGAGCGGGCCCGTTGGAAATTTCACGTCCGGGTGATTCCATGGGAGGGCATGCCCACGCATGCCAGTTTCCTGAGCACGATCTCCGCAACCCGGAACAGAGGGGCGCAAGACAGATGACACGGAGGCCCATGATGAGATTCAATCGACAGCGGCAGACCAGCTACTTTGGCCCGAGCACACTGGTGCGTGTCACCGAGGTGAACGCCGAGCAGAACACCCTGTCCGGCGTCGTGGCCGGGGGGCTCCACAACGGCACCCCAATCACCGACATGGGGTGCGCCGGCAAGACGAAGCCGGCGGCGCTCGCCCAGAAGGGCATGTCCTACATCGATCCTGCCGACATCGAGGCCGGCTCTGCCTACCTGGTGGTGGATGGTCTGCGCCGCGCCGCCGACGGCCGCTTCACCTCGCGCTGGATGCGCACGGCCGGCGAGGAACCGGTGTTTTCCACCCCCGAGGCGCCACTGTGGATGGCGGTGGTGCCGTTTCGCTCGGAATGGCCGCAGGACGGCACCCAAAAGGTCGGGGTCACAACCGTGGATATCGGCGCCGGTGTCCAGGCGAGGACCCTCGACGAACTGCGCGACGGCTTCATTGCGGCGGCGAGCCGCGATGACGGCTACGGGCGGGTGGTGGTCGCCGTCCTGCACGCGGACGGGCCGGAGGCGGGCCGGGACACCATGACCCTGCCCGGCCCGTCCAGAGGCGAGGATGGCAAGCCCTCGGCGTCGCCGGAGGAACGCTATGACGCGTTCATCGCGAAGCTCGGCGGCGCCGAGCAGGTCTCGGTCGGTCTCGAGGCCGGACACACGGTCTCGGTCGCACCGGCGAGCATGCGGCTGTTGTCCCGCTACGAGACCCAGGCCATGGAAAAGTCCGACAGCCTGCGCCGGTTTGCGGCTCCGACCCATGGAGCCAAGCTCAGCGCTGCCCTGGACCGGCTGTCCGGGGTCCCTGGTGCCCGCGCGAGGGCGGAAGGGGACTATGCGCAGTGGTCCAACGGCGGCGAGCTGGCCAAGGGGTCGAACCGGGATGTTGCAGCCTGGGCCCGGGAACGCGATGTCCACCTGCCCTTCATCGGACAGCGCGGACATCTGCCGGCCAGTTACGGGCTGGTTGGCCCTGATCACCCGGGCGAAGCGCCGGCGCTGGTCAAGCGCCTGGTGCAAACCGCAGTGCCGGTCCCTGAGTCCGCCATGCCGATGCCGGGCGACCTGAAGTCAGTCCAGCGCTTCCACAACATGTACGAGGAGGCCGCCGAGGCGATCGCCACCGGCCCGGCGCTGGCCGCCACCGCCGAGGCCGACGCCCGCGTCTCCGGCGATATCGCCGAGCCGGAGGTTCCGGAACAGGAGCAGGCTGCCGCCGTGGACGAACAGGTGGACGTCGAGGCTTTCGACGACGCGGATCTCGATCCGGAGCTGGAAGACAGCTTCGCGCAGATTCTCGGCCTCGATCCCGATGACGATGCCGAGCCCGCCGAGAAGGAGGAGCAGCTGCCGGCCCCTGCACCGGACCTGTGAGGCAGCAGGGCACGGCAGACGGCGAAGGAGAGGGGGCATGGCCACTTTTCCGTGGTTGCGGTTTCCCGGCTCGACGGCGCATCCGCGACTGCTGGCGCTGCCGCCTGCTGACTCCGCGTCACAGCGGTACGGGGTGCTGATCGAGCTCGGCCCGGCTCCCCCGCCCGCCCTGGCGGAAGCACTGGCCGCGCGTGGCTTTCGTGCGGCGGTACGCGGCAATCCGACGGTCGTGCGGTCGGTCATCCGCACGAGCCTGTCGGACGCCGTGGCAGCACTCCGCCGCCTGCCGGGTGCGGAGGCGGTCGAAATGGAGCCGGAGTTGATGCGCCGGTCCGAGAATCTGATCGACATGCGCCGCCCGGACAGGACACCGCGGCCCCCGGGCCGGGATCCGCGGGTCCGGTGGTTCGCCTTTCCGAACACGACAGCCCACCCCCGACGGATGGTGCTCCCCCGGGCCCCGGGGGAAGAGCCGCAGAGCGGTATTGCGATCGATCTCGGCGACGCCCCGCCCCCGGGGTTGCGGGCCGCAGCCGTAGCGGCCGGATTTTCCGTGGCAGACGACGGCTCGTTGCGCGTGACATTCCTCCGCAACGAGGCCCCGGCCTGGCTGGCCGCCGTGCGCACGCTGCCCGGCGCCGTAGCCACTGACGTCCCGTCAGCCGACATGCGTCGGCGCGAGCACAGCCTTGATCTCCGCCCGCCCCGGCCGCGGCGGGCTCCGCCAGCCCCGGTTCCGGACACCGGGCCGGCCCTGGCCAGGGTCGAGGATCTCGGCAAAAACTTCGCCGGGGACCTGGTGGTCAGAGACGGTCCCGACCGGTTCATCCTGCGCCGCGCCGACGAGGCAGGGCAGTTCCTGCCCGAAACCCCCGACGCTCTGCCGGCCGCCTTTCTCCGAGCGCGATCGCCCGAGGATGTCCCCGGCCTGGCCGAAGGGCTGTGGGTCGAGATGCAGGCAGGCGGGGCTCAGCTGTCCGCGGCCCGCCTCGATCGTCTTGCAGCGCTCGCGGTCGAGCCTGGCGGCCCCGATCGGGGAGCGTCGACAGGGGCGCTCCCCGCCGACGCGATGGAGGCATTCGGCCGCGCGATTGCGCCGGCGCTCGCCGATGAGCTCCGGCGCCGCGTGGTGACGTCCATCGAGACCGATGCTCCGCCGGCCGAACGCCGTGATCAGCTCCGCGCCGCCCTTGTCATGGCAGACCGGCTGTCACGGGGCGTGACCGCATACGACAACGGCGGTCTCACGGCGGCCCCGCAGGTCCCGGTGCTGATGCGCCACGCCCTCGGGCAGGCGGAACAGGTCGAGGTGACCGGGTCGATTGTCCTCGCCCGTGCCCTGACCGGAGCGCCCGACGGGCAGCGTGAGCAGCCCGACGCGCAGGTGATCGATCTGACCGCGGCCCCCGCCGGCGACCAGGTCGCCCGCGTGGCGGCCGCCCTGGCGCGCCGGCGGGCCAGGGGCACTTCGTTGCTCCTCCTTCGCGGCCGGCCGGAGGAGCCCGAGGTCGAGGCGGTTCGTCACGACCTCGGGCTGGCCTACGGCATCGAGGCGGTCGGCGAGATCTCGCCGTCGCAGGCCTCCGGCGACCCCGAACAACCGCCGGTCACGCTGCTTGCGTTCGGCGAGCGGCGTCCGGTCGCACAGGACATGCTGCCCGATGCGGCCCTGCGCACCTACCGGGCGAACAGCCTGGACGGCCTCGAGGCCCTGGCGGCCGAGATCCAGCGTGCGCGCGGCCGGATCCGCGAGTGGAACAGGGGCGACGAGGCCGACGACGTCGAAGCGATCGAGGGAACTGAAAGTTACGTCGGCTACACGGCGATCTCCAAGGCCGGTCAGCCGTTCGCGCGGGTACCGCGATCCCTTGAGGGCGCGCTGACGCGCGCCCAGGAGCGTGTCGCCCGGCGGTGTGGCGAGGAAGGCGGCGTTGACACCGCGATGAGCCACGCGCTGGGGCTGACGCGCGAGCAGCTCGGCGCGCGCCTGACGCCCGAGCAGGTCGATGCCGTCGCGCTGGCGGCCGATGCCGCCGCACGCGGGCGCGGCATGCTGATCGCCGATGCCACCGGGATCGGCAAGGGCCGGATCATGCAGGCCATCGCGCGTCAGCACCTGCTCGCTGGCGGCCGAGTGCTGAGCCTGACCGAACGCCCGGTCAACATCCCCGACGTGTTCCGGGACCTTGGTGCGGTCGGGCTGCCGGCCGGCAGGACGGCAGCCGTGATGGCGCGCGCAAAGCGCGTGACCTGGCAGAACGCAGACGAGGCCGGCGAAACCCACGAAATGTCGCTCCTGCCTATGGACACTGAGCAGCGCCGGGCATTGCTGGCCGCGGCGGTCAGGGGCGAAGACGCCTGGCCCGAGGGCGTCGACTATCTGTGCACCACCTACTCGATGGTTTCTGCCACGGTCACGCTGGACGACGGGGAGCAACCTGCCGGACGGGACACCCCCCAGCAGGTCTGGGCGAGAGAGATCGCGGAGCAGTGCCGCCGCGACGGCCGTCCGCTACTGGTGCTGGCCGACGAGGTCCACAACTGTCTCACGCCGAACAGTCGCGCCGGCCGGTTCATGCGCCTGTTGAACCGGGAGGCGGATCGGGTGGTCATGGCGTCCGCCACCTGGCTGCGGGACACCCGGGGCATGGATCTGTACGAGCCGCTGATGCCGCCGGAGCAGCACGACGACAACGCACTGCTGCGGGCTGTGGCACTCGGTGGCGCCGCCGCGCAGGAGTGCCTGACCACAATGCTGACCGAGGACGGCGTACTGCTGCGCCGGGAGCACGACCTCTCGGCGCTCGAGTTCTACGTCGACGTACCGCCTGACGACGAGATCGCCGAAGCGGAGCTCGTCATGCAGCAGGCCGGCGAGATCGCCTATCTCATGGTGCAGGCACACGCCAGGATCAAGGCCGTCGACAGTCCGGCGCGCGTTCAGCTCGGCCTGAACCCTGCCCCGGGGCCAGGGGCAGCGGCCCAGAGAGACCGCTGGGAAGCGAATCTCGGAACAATCGGCTCGCCGCTGGCCCGCCTCAACACGGTGGTGCTGAACGCGCTCCGCGCGCCGATGGTGGCGCGGAATGTCGTGCGTGAGCTGCAGGAGGGCCGCAAGCCGCTGATTGCCTTTCAGGCCACGAATCAAGGCGTGCTGCAGGCGGCCCATGACGAGAGGGTCGCGGATGCCGGCGCCGCGCCACCCGACGACGCGGTCATGCCGCTGACCGCGTCGCGGAGCGTCGCCCGCATCAACGACAGCCTCTACAGGATCCGGGACCGCGACGGCGTGGCGCACGATGCGCGCCACCTCGACCCGGTTCTGGCTCAGATTTCGCGGGAGACGGAGGCCCTGATCGCCGCCCTGCCGGAGTCCTTGCCGATGTCGCCGCTGGACCTGATCCGCGAGGGGATCGAGGCTGCCGGTTTCAGCTATGGCGAGGTCTCGGGCCGTGACTACGAAATGCGCGACGGCGAGGTGCACCGCCGTGTGAAGCCGGATCGCCAGGAATTGATTTCCCGCTTCAACAACGGCGAGGTCGACGTGCTGGCCTACAACGCCGCTGGCGCGACGGGCACCAGCTATCATGCAGCGCCGGATGTCGCCGATCAGAGGCGCCGGGTGTTCATCGAGTTCGAGGCGCCCCCAGACATCATCAAGTATGTGCAGTCGATCGGGCGGGGCAATCGGTACGGCCAGACCAGTGCCCCGCGGATGGTTTCGATCGTCGCCGGTCTCGCTCCGGAGATGCGCCTGGTGCAGCAGCGGAACCGCAAGCTGCGCGCAATGGGTGCTGCGGTCGACGCGAACCGTGCACACCCGCACCTGGCCCGCAACGTCCCCGACCTGCTGAACCAGGTCGGGGACGCAGCGACAGCGCTGGTGCTGCGTCAGAGCCCCGACGTGGCCAGACGCATGGGCATGGCGGACGAGGTCGCCGGAGGCCTGCCCGGCATGGTGGATCTTCCCGGGCACGGCCGCGGCGCGGCCGTGCTTGACGCCGGCGGGGTAGTCGGCACCGTGACGACGAATTACGCGAACAAGGCGCTGATGCGGCTCATGCTGCTGGCTCCGGACGAACAGCGCGAGATCATGGGCCGGATCACCCAGGAGTTTGAGACCCTCGTGGCCGAGCTCGATCGCCGCAACATGAACCCCCTCGTCATCCGCCGGGTCTCCGGCCGGTTCGAGCCGGCGGCGCGCACGGTCTTTTCCGGTGTCGAGCCCCGTGATGACGACGGCGGCACGGACCGTTCCCAGCTTTCCTCGCCGGTCTATCTGGAAACAGGAATGCAGATCTCGCAGGGAAACGCGGTCCAGCCGGAGCGCGTGCTGGAACAGGTGGAGCGTGCACGGGTCGTTCTTCCAGGCGGGCTCAGGCACCATGCCGACCAGCTCCGCCTGCACATGCCGACGATCCTGACCGACGCCACCGGCATCGATGCCGCCGCCGTGCTCGCCGAGGGAGGTGAACTTCCACCGGCCTACGTGCACCGCACCGAGCGCCTCGAGCGCCTCGCCGGCCTGCTGGAGAACCTGCGCCCCGGCGTCGAAATCGTCTGCGAGGCAGACGGGGAGACGCCGGCCGTGCACGGCATCGTGACCGGACTGACGGCGCCGCCCCGCCTCGCTCCGACGACGCTGGCGGCGCCGGCGTCCTACGGCATCAACATCATGGAACCGGGCGCCGAGCGCGCCCACCGCTACTCGCTCGCGAACATCATGCGCCATGAGCAGGTCACGATCCGCCCGGGCTTTGCCGACGGGCCGTCGGAGGACGTGTCCGACTGGTACCGCGCCCGCGCCCTGGAGTCGCAGCGCGTGCCGCAGCAGTTCCTGACGGGAAATCTGATCCAGGCGCTTGTCATAGCGCGGCGCCACGGACTGGGCGCGGTCACGGCCGTGGCGGACGACCAGGGACAGCTCCGCCGCGGCATCGCCGTTCCGACCCACAAGGTCGAGCTGGGGAAACTCCCGGTCCCGGTGCCGAATTTCGTGGCTGCGGCCTGTGCCCTCGTCATCGAGGCCAGAGGCCAGCAGCGCCCCGTGCACATCTACGAGGGCCCCGACCGCCTCGCGGCCGAGATCACCCTGTCCCTGGGCGGCCGCCGTGCGCGGCGGATCCGCGTCACCCTGCCCGGGCACTGGCAGCGCCGGAACCAGGGGTTCTGGCGCACGCGCCGGAGACTGGACGCCCATCGGCGGGAACTGGAGCAGAGCGAATTCCATACCGGGCAGCTGCATACCCTCTGGCAGGTCACCTTCCCGATAGACGCTCCCGGCCTCGAGGCCTTCGGCCGGTTCGCCGAGACACTGGCCGCCTCGGACCTCCTCGACGAGGACCTGCTGGCGTCGGCGCCCCTGCGCGAGGCCGTGCAGGAGGGCATCGAGGTCCAGCGCGCGCTGGCTGATGCCGGCGACGGCTGGTCGCTCGAGCGTTTCGACGCTGTGGTCCACCGTCTGGACGTCGCCGGCGACCGGCCGGACGCCCAGGACGCCCCCGCCGCCGACCAGCCCGAGGAGACGGACCTGGCGATCGGCGCGGCCGATGCCGCGCTGGACGCGATCGATGACGAGGCGATCCTCGATGTGGCGTAACCAGGCGCCACGGCCATGGACACCACCGACATGGCGGTAAGTGCCCACCGCGCCGGCCGCACGCTGGTCGTGCAGCGCGCGAGCGCGCGAGAGCGCCAGATGCTGGTGGTCAGGCTGCCAGAGGCGCCGGAGCCGGCGGCCAGAGGCCTCTTCGTGTCGCAGCTTCGCGGTGCGGTGCCGACCGGATCCAGCGTCCGCTTCCCGCGCTGGCGCGTGATCGCCGACCCGCTTGACGCGGAGACGGCGGCGCTTTGCGCATTTGCGGCCGCCACAGGCTCGCGGATCAAGCGAGGAGCGTCGGCCCGCGTTGGCCGCGAACACCTGAACGCCCTGCTGGGCACGTCAGGGACTGACGAGGACCGAGACGTGGAGATTCCCCTGCTGCGCGATCCCGGCATGGCAGGCGCCATCGGGGGACTGTTCGAGCAGGACGGCGCACCGCGCCACAGCTTCTGGCGAGAGTACATGGAGATGCAGCCGGGCGAGATTTTCAGGGTGCACCGGTCCGTTGCCGCCCTGGCGGGCACAGTGCCCCTCGCGGGCGCAATGATGCGCGATCTCGAGGGCATGGACATGGAGCGCGCCGAGGCCGCGCTGTCCTGCGTTCGTCACCCCGGCCCTGCGGCCGTGCGCTGGTATGCCAGCAAGGGTGACGGCGCCGCCGAGAGGCGGCAGGCGGCGGAGGCCTATCCGCTGCTCGCGGAAATGATCGCGACGCGTACTCCCCTGCGGGACGCGGTTGAAAACCGCCAGCCGCTGCAGGCAGCGATCTCGAAGGAAACCGGGCTCGCGCCCGCCGCCTGCCGGCGAATTGCCCGCCTCGACACGGCGATTCCGCACGGCGCGGCGCTTGACAGCATGGTGGAGGACGAGGACGCACTTGGCGTGCGCCGCCAGCGCACCCACGGCGTGCATGGCCGCATCACGGTTGACGACACCCTCGGCCTGCTTGCGCAGCTCGATCCGGCGTGGACGCCCGACACGAATGCGGCGTGGGAGGCCTTCCTCACGGTCACAGGCTCCGCCGTCCTGCCGGTGGCAGCCCAGCTCGGACGGGAGCCGGCGGAGCTGGTCCGGTCCTCGCGCGGAGACTGGCCGGCGTGGTTCACCACGCTGGCGAAGTCCGCCGGCTACGACCCCGACGCCGACCCAGTCGACCGCATTCGCCTTGCGCTTGCGGTGACCGACGCGGTCGAGGCCGCACACGCGCTGGCGCAGGACGTCCTTATTCCGCTTTCGCTGCGCACCCTGGCCGAGCACGCGGTCGGGATGCCGGCCTTTGCCCGCGAAGCCGGCATCCTGTCGACCGCGGTCGATGCCGCCCTCGACCAGGTGGTCGGGAAGTCGAAAAACCCGACCGCGGCGCTACTCGCCTTCGGCCGCACCTGGATCTCCCGCATCCCTGCCCTCTCGCTCGCCGCGGCTGATTTCCGCGCCACCGGGGATGCGGGAGAGGGCCGATGGCCGGGCCTTCTGCCCGAGCCGCTGGTCCACAACGGGGTGGTTCTCACCTCGCTGACCTCGACAGAAGCGCTGATCGCCGAGGGAAAGCAGTTGGACCACTGCGTCGGGAGCTATGCGGAAGACTGCGAGGGAGCCGGGTGTCATATCCTGTCGGTTCGGGGCCCACAAAAGCAGCGTACCACCCTCCAGATAGGCAGAAGGGGAGCCAGTTGGTCGATCGTCCAGCACCGTGGCGTGCGCAACGCGCGCCCGAGTCAGGCGCACAGGGACGCGGCCAACTGGCTTCATGATGCCCTGTGTCAGGGCACCATCACGCCACCCCGGGCAGTGGAAGAGTACCGCGAGACCACCCGGGAGCTCGCCGACCACACTCGCGCCGAGATCACCCCCTGGATGGCGATCACACACCTGAGGCGGCCGTCGGCCGGACCACCGCAGCCGGTCTGGGAGGAGTGGCGCCACATTCTGGGCGGTTCCGTGGCCCGGGCCGACGACCCCGGGGTGCTCTTCCGCAATGGCAAGGTGCGCGACCTGGTCGGCGTGATCAGTCCGGACGGTGCGAGGCGTGTAGCCGAAGCGGCCGAACGCCGGCGGGAGCAGCGTGCCGTCGCGGCGCCCGCGCAACAGGGAGGACCGGCACCGTGAAGCTGACCGACGAGCAGGCAGAGATTGTCGACGCCGCCCGCGACCTGGACCGGCCGCTCCGGATCCGGGCCTTCGCAGGTACGGGCAAGACCACGACGCTGCTGGCCATTGCCCGAACCCGGAAGACCAGGGGGGCCAGAGGGCTGTACCTGGCCTTCAACCGGTCGATCGCGGAGGAATCCCAGCCGAAGTTCGCCGGAACGGGAGTGACAGCGCGAACCATGCATGCGCTGGCGCGCCGTGCCGTGGGCGAGCGGGTCAGGGAGCTGATCCCCGGGCGCGCACGCTGCGTCATGGACGCTGGCGTCCTGCGCCGCATTCCGGTGCCGCAAGGCTGGAACATGTACCGGCTGGGCGGGGCGGTGGCCCGCACCATGGCCGGGTACTGCGCATCGGACGATCCGGAGATCACCCGCGACCATGCCGTCGCGGCGCTGACCGCGATGGTCGGCGATCCCGAGACCCTTCCACCGGGTCCTGCCAGGGGGCGGGCCAGCGCGGCCACGCGCCAGCTGGCCGACGGGGTCACGGAAATGACCCGGGACTGGCTCGCGCAGAGCGAGGCTTCCGGCACCTATACGCATGACATGTACCTCAAGGCGCTCGAGCGGAACCCGGCGCTGTGCGCGCGCGCCTTCGCCGGCCAGCAGTACGTCATGATCGACGAGGCGCAGGACCTCAACCCGGTGCAGAGCTCGATCCTGGAACAGTCGGGGCTGCCGCTGGTCGCGGTCGGCGACAGCTACCAGCAGATCTATGCCTGGCGTGGGGCGGAGGATGCGCTTGACCGGTTCGGAGGCGACGAGTTCTTGCTGACAGGCAGTTTCCGGTTCGGCGCGGCCGTGGCGCGCGCCGGCATGGACATCCTCGCAAGCCGTCCTGACGGAGGACCGGATCAGGCGCTGCGGGGGCTCGGCCCGGGCCCGATCGAGGGGTGGGTCGGCCCGAAGGGCGGCGTGATCTGCCGCACCAACGCCGGCGTGATCGAGGCGTCTCTTGATCTGTCGGCCCGGGGGCTTTCGATCCACATCGACAATTTCGATCACATCGTGACCGAGGTCGAGTCGCTCGACGCACTGCGGCTTGGACGGCGCGAGGAGATCCGATCCCAGGCCGTGCAGCGGTTCGCCAGCTGGGAAGAGGCGTGCGCGGAGGCCGAGTACGGGCCTGACGGCGAAATGGCGCGTCTGGTGACCCTAGTCGAAGACGACGGTCTCGAGCAGATCCGGGGGCTGGAACGATGGATGCAGCGCGCAGGCGAGCCGGTGGTGACGATCTGCACTGGACATCGGTCCAAGGGGCTCGAGTGGCCAGCGGTTCGCCTGTGGAGCGATTTCACATCGATCGATGAACTGCATGACCGGTTCAGCGAGGCGCACGAGCGCGGCAGGCTCGCGCGTGTGCAGGCCATGGAAGCGTGGAACGTCTGCTATGTCGCGGCCACCCGGGCGATGTACCGCCTGGTGCTTTCGCCGGATCTGCAGGCCAGTCTGAAGGCGGAAACGGCGCGTCGACAGGCGGCTCACGCTCCCGGGAATGACGGGCCTGGCGTGTGAGGGCGCCAGCCCGATCTGCACACCTGTGGCCCTGTTGAGATCGGCCACCTTGCCGGTGCGTTCCAGCCACGTCCCCAGGGCGCGATCCGTTTCCTTGCCGTCGGTGTAGTCGGCCCACAGCCGCCGGATGTAGGCCACCTGCTTCGACCGCGCCATGCCGACACGCCACCCGTATTCCGAGCCGCGATCCTGGACGCCACGCCAGCAACATCGGTCAGCATCGCCCGCCAGGCGTCGTCATCCATGGCGAGCTTGCACCACGCGACGTGCAGCAGCGCGAACTGCTTACGAGTCGGCCGCGTCGTTGCTTTCGCCCTCCGGGTCGGGCGGGCACGGTTTTGCATAGGACTTGTACCAGTGCCGGATTGCGGTTGCCTGCGGTTCAAGCGCGCCCTCGATCCGCTTCACCAGGGCCACGGTCGCGTCACGCAGCGCGTCCGTGGCGAGCGACAGTTCGCCATCCACCAGGTCGGGATTGGCAATGACCGTCTGTTGCAGGTTCGCGAGCTGCTCGATAGAGCCGACCATAAAGCTCGCCTCGCGGATCGCGATGGTACGCCGCGACTGGCATCATCGGACCAGCCGCGCGCTGTGGAGCGTGCGTCGGCATTCGCCCCTCTGCGTGACCAGCAGCACCCGCTGTCCCCTGCACGGCCGTTCAGTCCACAGAAAACCGACATGTGCCGGTTTCGGCCCGGTCGCGTCCGTGACTACTGTCGTCTCGAGGCTATGGAGGCGACATGCCTGGACGTCCGACAACTCTATTGATTGCAGTGCTTGGAACTCTTCTGACGGGAATGCCGGGCGTGAACCTGGCCGTGGCCCAGGCGACGTCGGATGTCGTGGCGCCTGGCGCCGCGGACGGCGGCGACAGCGCGGCCCCACCCCTCAGCGCCGGCGTGCCTGCCAGGCTGCTGAATCCCTGCCCGCAGGACAAGATCGGACATCTGTTGGCCTCGGCCGTCACGCCGGGTGAAATCAGCCGCGGGCTGGCGCTGGAGCGCGAGATCCTGGTGATGTGCGTCCAGCGCCAGGAGCTGGCGCTGGACGTCCTGGAGCTGGAGTCAAAGATCCGGAACGCCCTCCCGGCACCCGAGCCCGAGGTGGTCGAGAAGATCGTCGAGGTCGAGCGGATCGTGGAGGTCGAGAAGATCGTCGAAGTCGCGGCGGAGGCCGCTGAGGCGCCGACCCTGGCAGACATGTTCTGGTTTTCCATCTACGGCACCGCTGACGCACCGCGCGCCGGTGTCGTCCTGGGCGACGGCACCCGGATCTTCGTCGGCATCGGTGACGAGGTCCCCGGTGTCGGCACAGTGACGGCGATCCAGGCCGTGCCGCCAATGGTGCGTGTCACGGGTGCGACACAAAATCCCCTGCCACGACTGCCCGCGTCGGCGCAGTCACTGCAACAGGGAGAATAGCGAATGCGGCTTGAGAGGGTCCTGAAACGGCTTGGGATTCAGACGGCGCCCCGGCTGCTCCGGCACGCGCCGGGCATCGACGAAGAGATGCGGTCGATGTGTGCGCCGTGGAGCGATGGACGGGTGGTCCTGCTGCACGGTTTCGAGCAGCACCCGCGCCTGCGCCAGGTGATCCGCGACCTGCAGCGTGGCGGTTACCTCCCCCAGCAGCTGCGCGAGGAAAGCGGCGACGCCGCGGCGCTCCAGCGCATGTGGCAGGGCAGGGTCGCCGCAACCGGCGATGAGGGGGACGCCACGATCCAGCTGTGGGTGAGGAGGATCTATACGGAGGCGGTCGCGGCCCGGGCGGCGGATGTAATGTTCGAGCTGGCGGACGACGGGCTCGACGTGTTCGTCATCGCAAATGACCGCAAGGCGAGGATTGTCGAGCGGCTGCCGCCTGCGACCGGGCACCGTGTGCTCGGGTACATGTTCCATGTCAAGGACGCCGGATCCGCGCAGACGGGGTACCAGCGCGGGTCCTTCCAGGGGTTTTCGATCCGGAACGGGGAAGGTATCCCGCTCCCTCCGGAAGTCGCGGGTCTTCGCTGCCAGCGTGGGCCGAGCGAGCCGGACCGCGACCACCTGTATACGCGGATCTTTTACAACGGGCAGATCCCGGTGGACGCGACCCTGGAGAAGCTGGGGTACGCGCGCGCCACCGCGCAGGTCTTCGCCGAGGTCCGCTCGATGCTGCGCGGTGCCTGCATCATCGGAGGTGTGACCGGAGACGGGAAGTCCACGACGCTGGCGACGAACATGGCGCTGCTCCACAGCGAGTGGGGAGGCCGGCTGAATGTGGTCACAGTAGAGGACCCGGTCGAATATCCCATTCCCGGCGCCGTGCAGATCGCCGTGCCGACGACCGGCGTGGGCGAGGAGCGGGGCAGGCACTATGTCGAGGCGTTGATGCACTTCTGCCGGATTCACCCAGCCGTGGGCATGGTGTCGGAAATCCGCGATGGTGATGCGGCGAGACAGGTGCTGCAGTTTGTCGACAGCGGCCACCAGGTGTGGACGACGATTCACACCGCGAACGCGAACTCAATTCTGTTCCGGCTCATGGACCTGGGGGTCACGCCGGGCGAGGTGGCCAAGCCGGGCAACATCGCGCTGCTGGTGCAGCAGACGCTGGTGCCGCAGCTCTGCCGGAGCTGCGCCCGCGACCGCCCGCCGCCCGCGATCACCGAGCGGCTGGCGGCGATCGTCGGTAACTGGTCGCGGGTGGCATGGCGTAATGTCGAGGGGTGTCCGGATTGCGTGCCCGCCCACGCCTCGGCGGCAAGCCGCGAAGCGTGGGCGGGATACACCGGTGCGCAGGCTGTGGCGGAGATCATCCGCCCTGACACCGGCTATCTCGCCTATGTGCAGGCGCGCGATCCGGCCGGCGCATTACGCTACTGGCTCGAGGATCTGGGCGGCGAGCCGCTCGCCGCGCAGATCTGGGAGCTGGTGTTCCGCGGGCTGATCGACCCGACCGACGCGGTACGGAAGGGCGCCGGCTACGATGCGGGAGAGGCGTTTGCCGCACGGATGGCGGCTCGTTTCACCACCGACCACGAGATCCGGCCGATGTTCCGACAGCCGCCGGTGCTGCCGGATGAACGGCCCGAGCGGCCGCTCGCGGTTGCGGCCCCTGCCGCAGGGGCGGGGACGGTGACGCGGCAGGGCCCGGTCGAGACCGGTCCCGGAGCGCTGCGCCGGCGTTCCACCCGCATCGGCGCCGGCCGCAGGGGCCGGAACGCTGCGTCCAAATCGGCGGAGGCGCGCTAGATGGCGGTGCGCATCGCATTTCTGCCCGCCGCCCCACGCCTGGGCGACATCTGGACAGGGGTCGCGCGCGCCGCACTCCGCACGATCGCTGCCGGCACCACTTCGCGGGTCGATATCTTCTTCATGATTGTCGGCCTGCTGCGGGCCGGGCTCGACCTCAGGCGAGCGCTTGGCACCGTGATCAGGACCGCGGAGACCGGCAAACGCCCCGCCCAGGTAGCCATGCTCCGGTCCTGGCAGCGCGCACTCGCCGACGCCCGCCTGCCCGAGGAGCTGTCTCTGTGGCTCCCCGCGTCAGAGGCGGTGATCTTCTCCGCGTACGGGCGCGGCGCCATTCAGCCGGCGGTGCTGTTCGAGGCCGCCGCCCGCATCGCGGAGATGAAGGCGAAGCTGATGGCGGCGGTGGTCAAGTCGCTCGCCATGCCGGCGGTGCTGACCGTGTCCCTGTTCGTGTTTCTGTGGCTCGCCGGCGCCTACGTCCTGCCGGTGCTGGGGGAACTGTCCGACAGCTCCCGGTGGGCTCCGACGACGGTCGTGTTCCATGATCTGAGCAGCTGGATCGTCGGAAACGAGATCACGGTAGCGGCGGGCCTGGTGGCGCTGGTGGCGACGCTGTGGGTGGCGGTCATCTCCTGGAGTGGCCGGGGCCGGCGGACGGCGGATCGGTTCCCGCCCTTTTCGCTGTACCGGCTCATCACAGGGTGGTCGTTTCTCGCGGTGATGGCGGAGTTCCTGCGGGTCGGCATCGATCTGTCGGACGACACCTTCCTGCGGCTCGAGCAGGTCTCGTCGCCCTACGTGCGCCGGCGTATCGCGGCGATACGCCGACAGATGCAGCAGGGCCACCCGTTCGGTCGCGCGATGCGTCTGGCCGGAGCCGACTTTCCGGACCCGTCCATGATCACGGTGATCGAGGCGCTGCAGGCACTGCCTGACTGGCACCTGCAGATGGTCGCATTTCTGAACCGCTGGATCGAGCGCTCGGAACGGGTGCTCGCCGCGCAGCTGGGCGCTGCCCGATCGGTGTTGATGGTCCTGTCCGCAGCGGTGCTGGCCGCGACCGTCAATTCCATGGTGGATGTGATGGGACAGATCAGATGAGGAGAAGACCTGTGACGGGATTTGCCTTTACCCTGCCATGCACGCGCACGCGGCTGGCGCGGGAACTCCGCACGCGGCGTGGCGCCACGATGCTGGAATACATCCTCTACCTCGGCCTTGCCGGGGTCCTGCTCGCCGGCGTGGTGGTGCTCTATACACAGAATGCCGAACGCCAGAAGCGCCTGGCCGCCATCACGCTGGTCAACAACATGAGGGGCGGGGTCGAGCGCATCTTCGCAGGCGCGGCGAGCTACGACGGCCTGACCGTTGCCCTGCTCGACAACCGCGGCGTGATTCCAGACACGGCCCGGGTGTCGCCGACCGTAGCCAATCACCCGTTCGGCGATGTGATCAATGTGTTTGTCGACCTCGTAAACAACCGGACGTACTGGATTGCGCTGAACGATCTGGATAATGAGTCCTGCGCGGATATCGCCGGTGCGTACATCGGCAAGACCCGGGCGCGGGCCGGGATCATGAACGCCCTGGTGGTGGCAGATGCGGCCGGCGCCACGGCTCTAGCCGCACCGACTGCCGGCGTCGCCGGCGCCGCCGCGAATCGCATGAGCACCTTGGGCACTGTGACGGTGCCGTATACCGCCGCAAACGTGGCCGCCAGGTGCGACACCGGCGCCGGCGGGAACGACCTCTATTTCCAGTTCGGTTGATGAGGTTTCCGTTGAAACGCACTGCGTGCCTCCTGGTCCTTCCCCTGCTCGTCGCGGCCCTTCCCGCGACGGCAGTGGGGCAGGCTCGCGAGAGCGAGGCCTTTTCCGCCCGGCTTACCGAGTTCCAGGCCTTTCGCGCAGAGCTCGGGACAGAGATCGCCACGCTCTCGCTGCTGCGAAGCAGCTTTGAATCGCTGGAGGAGATGGCCCGGGACGCGGCCAGCCGGGCGGACCTGAACGCCCTGCCGGGGGTGGCGGAAGTGGTGGTGGTGCCGGAAGCGATACGCGAGCGCGTGTGCGCCGATGCGGTGACCGGTGACTGGTGTGCGCTGCTGCCGGATCGGTTTCGGGAGCCGTGGCGGTGACCGGCTCCATGCTCTCGCCGGCTCTTGCCGCGCTGGCGGGATCGGGGGTGATCGCCGCGCTCTGCGCGGTTGCGAGCATCGATGCGGCCCGGTTCAGGATTTCGCTCGGCTGGTCCGGGCTCGCGCTCCTCTGCGCGCTGGCGTGGTGGGCCGTGAGCGAGACCGGGTCCGGCTGGATGACGATCGTGGGCCTGGGCGCGCTCGCCGGCGTCCTTGGCGCGCTGGCCCAGATCGGAATCGCCACGGTGCGCGGCCGGCCCTGGCCGCTGCTGGGCGGCGACATCGTGCTCATGGCGGTGATCGGCGCTGTGCTGGGCATCCTGTGGCTGCCCTGGGGGCTGGCCGCCGGCTGCCTCGGCACCCTTGCCTACCGGGCCTGGCTGCAGCGCCGGCGCGGCCGGCCGTTCCGCCGGGGCTACGTCCCGCTCGCTCCGGGCATGGTGGGTGGAACCATCGCGGTGTTTGCCGGCCGGATGGCTGGCGTGCTCCCGGACCGATGGGTGTGACGGGCGTGGGTGTCGGGGGCCGGGTTCCGGCGCTGCTGGCCCTGCTGCTGGCCCTGTCCGCCTGTGCGGTTCCGCCAGCGCCGACGTCCGAGGCGGTCCGGATGCACGAGATCGACCTGATGATCGCTGAGTCTGTCGAGCAGGCGTCCAGGGCCAACTGGGCGGTCGCCTCGGCGGAGGCGGCGATTCTCTCGCCGTACCGCGCAGGGCCGGGGCAGACGATCCCGCCAGGGGTGCAGCTGCCCGAAGAGCTGCGCCAGCGGGTGCTGCTCGACTGGCACGGCCCGGTTGAAAGCCTGCTGGCAGCGCTGGCCGAGCGCATCGGGTACGACTTCAGCGTGGTCGGCCAGCGCCCTGTGACCCCCACCCTGGTCAGTTTCAGGCACGACAGGATCGAGCTGTACGAGATCGTGCGCCGCGCCGGCATAGCCATCCACGCCAGGGGTGATGTTGCGCTCTCGCCGGCGGACCGGCGCATCGAGCTGCGCTACGGCCCATGAAGCGCGAGGGACAGGGAAAATGAGGGTATGGAGCAACACGGCTCTTGCAGCATGCGTGGCGCTGTCGCTGGCGGCGTGCGCGCCGCCCCGGCTGTGGTACGCCCCGCCGGAAGAGCGGGGGCCGGGCTTGCTGGCGTGGCTGGGGTTTGCGCCCGAGGGCAGTCTTGTTCTCGGTGGGCCGGACGATCTCGGTCTCGGCGCCCCGCCGAGACGCCTGGCGGAGGTCGAGGTGACGATCACCGAGAAGCCGCCCGCGCCGGCCGTCGCACGCCTGCGCCGCGACCAGCTGGTACGGACGGCCCAGGCGTGGGGTGCGCAGCTCGGCTACGACCGAGCGGCGTGGGAGGTCGAGCGCGCACTCGAGCGTCGCTCATCGAGCCTGTCGGCGACGTACGATTTCTCCCGGGTGGCGTCGCCGGGCCCGCGCCAGGTCGGGTACGTAATCCCGCCGGTGGTCGAGCGCAGCTTCGAGGCCTTCGACGGAGACGGCCGGGAAGCTGCGGCGGCCGATGAGTTCCTGTTGCTCCGTGCGCCGGGTCGCATCCGCCCGGTAATGCCGACCTGGCGCGACTGGCTGCTGATGACCCGGCCCGAGCCGCGGCGACCGTCCGCCTCGGCGCTGCCCGCTACGCCGGAGGAGACGGAGCTGTTCCGGCGCGCGTTCCGCGAAGGGTGGCGCGCTGGTGAGCGCCAGGCGATGGACGAGCTGCGCGAGCGTCTGCGCAGGCTGGGGCGCGACTTCGGCGGCATGCTGGAATACCGCCGCCTGGTGGCGCTCGGCATGATGCGCCAGATCGTGCTGAGCGATGCCGATTTCGGCGTCATTGCCGGCGATCGCTCGATGCGGATCGGCGCCCGAACGGTGCGCATCGAGAGCGATGCGGCGTTCCGGCCCGAGCCGGACGCGTGGCGGCCTGCCTTGGCCCTCGACACCGGGTCCGGGACTGCCGATGCCGGCGGCGGCACGACACATGGGCCGGGTGCCGCGTCATCGATCGTGCAGTTCCGGTCCGCGGAACCTGCCGTTCCCGTTGATGGGGTCGAGGAGGCCGGCTGTTGCTCGACGCCCTGATCCGGCGCCGTCGCGCCGCGAGCGCCCGCGCGGAGGAAGCGGGGGTCGAATCCAGGACGGGCGCGCGCGCGTCTCTGGACCCGGACGAGCACGAGCGTTTCGGCGTCCTGTTGCCCGGTGTCGCGCGAGCCCGGCCGATCGATCTGGTGCCGGGCGCCCTGATCCAACCCTGTTTCGAGGCCGAACCGGACCGGCTCACTGTCGAGGAGTTCAGGACCCTGCTGTTGTCCTGCGTGCTGACGGGCGCGTCGGACGTGACCCTGCAGACCGGGCGGCGCGCCCGGGCGGAAGTCGACGGCCAGCTTCATGTCGTCACCCGGCGTGCCCTGGGCGCGTCCGAGATCGACGAGATCCTGATCGAGTCGTACGGCGGGCCGGCGCGGGGTGCTCACGCCAGGACCGAGATTCTGGCGCGCGCGGTCCTCGATTACTCGTATGAGCTCATTACCGCGGATGGCCTCAAGCAGCGATTCCGGGTGAACGCCACCGGCATCCACTCCGCTGCGTCCGGAGGCGGTGTCGAGCTCACCTTCCGCGCCCTGCCGCAGGTCACACCCGACGTGCGCCGGGTGGGACTCTCCGGGCCGCTGCTCGAGGCCATGACGCCTCGGGACGGGCTGGTGGCCGTGGCCGGCGCGACCGGCCACGGCAAGTCCACCACCCTTGCGGCCGTGATCCGGACCCTGCTCGAGGACCAGGAACGCCCGGTCAAGATCGTCGACATCGAGGCGCCCATCGAATTTTCGTTCGAGGACATCTGGGCCCGGAGCAACGGGCGCAGCACGATCGGGCAGTCAGAAGTCGGGCGTCACATTCGGAGTTTTGCGGACGGCGTGCGCTCGGCACTGCGGCGCAAGCCGCACATTATTGTGGTCGGCGAGGCTAGAGATTACCCAACGATCGCGGCCAGTCTCGAGGCCTCGATTACCGGCCACCTGGTCTACACGACCACCCACGCCGGATCGGTGCCCGACGTGATCCGGCGGCTGCTTTCGATCTTCCCGGCCGAGGAACGCGACGCCCGTGCCCATGATCTCGCCTCCTCGCTGCGAGTGATGCTGGTCCAGGTGCTGGTGCCGCGCGTCGGCGGCGGCCGGATTCCGGTGAGGGAATACCTGCTGGTCTCGCCCGAGATACGCGACCAGCTGCTGTCGGCCCCGCCGTCGCAGTGGGCGGCGATCATGGTCTCGATCATGGATGGCCTCGATGTCGATGACCGTGGGCAGACGATGGGCGCGCACGCCGTTCGCCTGTACAGGGCTGGCCTGATCACCGGGCAGGACTGTCGCCGGCTGAACGGCGGGGGAGGGCTGTAACCGTGTATCGGATCGGCGAGGCGGCGTGGTGGCGCGACACCCAGATCCCGGCGCGGTTTCTGGTCTTCGACAGCCGGGTTGCTCTCCTGGTCCTGCTGGTCCTGCTGCACGCCCGGCTCTGGACAGTGGGGCTCGCGGCCGCCCTGCTGGCGCTTTCGGTCTGGGTCGAGTGGCGCGGCATGCGACTCGAGCAGGGGATCCGGCGGTTTCGGGCCATTCTCGTCGGCAGGCGCAGGTTGGCCCGGGGTCCGGCGCTACGCCGTCCGGTGACCGACATGTGCTGGGAAGCGGCTCTTTCGCCGGACTGGCCGCCACCCGTGGTGTCCAGTGATGACGGACCGGTCGAGGCGCCGGCGCGGGCCGGACCGGTCGGGGCGCTGCGACGGGCAGCCGGACGCATGGTGCGCCCGGCGTGGCCCAGGCGCCGGGATCGTGGAACATGACGGCCGGCGGGCGGCCGCTCTCCGAGCAGCTCGCAGGCTATCGCCTCGGCGAGGCTGGCGAGCGCCGTGAGGAACAGGGTGTCCCCGACGCCCCCGACAGGATCCCCGCGGACGTGCCTGAGGGGGGCGGTGCCGCTGCACCGCTCTCGGCCGAGGACGACGACGAGACACTGGAAAACCTGCTCGCGCACATTCCCGGTGACCTCTCGGCCGAGATCGAACGGGATCATGCGCGGCATCAGGCGGTCCATCTCCTGGAGATGCAGGAGTATCGGGGGCGACGGGGGCCGCCGGCGACGGTCGAGATCGCGGTCATGCCCGGGCAGGTCGAGCTCCGGGCGTTCGGCACCGGGGGTCTGTGCACCAGGTGCGTGGTCGCCGACACCGGGTGGTCAGCATGCTGCCATTACCCGCTGAGCGCCCGAAGCGGAATCGTCTACCTGACCCGGACCGAGGAGGTCCAGCAGGCCATGGAAGGCACGATGGTGATCCACGGCGATGTGGTCGACACCGAGGAGATCGTGACCTTCCTGGGCCGGCACCTGCGTATGGTCATCGGGCGCCTCATGGACGACAGCGTTGGCAGCGCGCTGACCTACCGGCAGGTGAACGTCCGCGCACCGCAGTTCCTCCTGCCTCCGTTGCGCGCGATCCGGACGATCGCGCCCCACATCAGACTGGAGACAGCCTAATGCGACAGGGACAGACCTCCGTGATCCCCGAGGAGGCATCGCACGCTGCAATCACGCCTGCCGGAGGCCTTGGCGTCCGCACCGTGCCGGATGACGTCGCGCGCCTGTTCGATGACCCGGAGACGGACAGCGATGAGCCGGAGACGTCCGGGCTGGCTGGCCTTGACCTGGCGCTTGCGGACGAGCCTGAGGCGACCCAGGCGCACGAGTGGCACCGGCACGCCCAGGCTCTCTACGAGGACCTGGTCGCCGGACTGCGCCGGCTTCGGGCCGCTGCGCTGCGACGGCGCTGATGACAGCCCGCACGATCGCAGCACTGAGCGTCTTCGCCCTGTTGAGCCCGGCCCCGTGTCACGCGGCGTTCTGGTGGGAGGGGCTGGGGCCGTTTGTCAAGCCCGGGGTCGTGGTTGTCCCGAGCCCGTGTCAGCGCGGCTGTGCTGACGGGCGTGCCAGGACACCTGGTGCCGGGGGGACGGAGCCGAGCTCACGCCGGCAGCTGGAACAGGACATCGAGCGCAACATCGAGCGCGAGATCGAGCGGGTGATTAGGCAGGCGGCGCCCTGATCGCTTGTCACGCTCTGCCCGACGGCTTGATGTCGGCCAGCCAGCGGGCATGGCCGGCGGCATCCGCCGGTCCCTCCCAGGCGACGAAGCCCGCGACCGCGAGTTCCCGGGTGGACGGGCCGCCGCCGCCCGGACCGGGAATCCCGGTATTCCACTCCGCAACGACGCCTCCCGCGACAGAACGGAGTTGGACAAACCACGCCGCAGACGGATCGAGCACCGTGGCGAACTCGACGTCATCGTCGAAGGTCGTCATGAGCGCGAGAGCGACGGAGAGGGGCGGGTCGAGCAGGTCCTGTGCGAGCGCGCTCGCTCCGACGTAGATGCCGCGCAGGAAGACAGCGGCCTGGGCCGGGGAGAGCGTGTCGGCGCGCTGCCGGGCGCCGGGCGGCAGGCTGGGGCGCATGGAGGTCTCCTGCTGGGGAGGGCGAGTGCGAAAGTGCCGGCGCCATGGTATACCGTCGACAGTCCATGGCTCCACCATGAGATGCCCTGTATCACCTGTCATCACCGAGGACCACCTCGCCCACCTGCAGGCCCGCTGAGCGGCCGCCCTCCGAGGCGTCCATCGGTTCATCCCCGCGCGAGCGGGGAACGCTCCCGATCAAGATAGCGCACAGCAAGGTGCACCGGTTCATCCCCGCGCGAGCGGGGAACGCATTCCTGCGGGGGTCGACGCGCCGGCCAACAACGGTTCATCCCCGCGCGAGCGGGGAACGCGGCACCGTGCAAAGGCTGCACGACATGATTCCCGGTTCATCCCCGCGCGAGCGGGGAACGCTTCGAGCGCGATTGCGTAGCCGAGCTCGACCCACGGTTCATCCCCGCGCGAGCGGGGAACGCCGGGGTAGACGACGATCTCGACGATCCGGCGATCGGTTCATCCCCGCGCGAGCGGGGAACGCCGGTTGAGTCGGGCGATGAAATCCGCATCCGTCGGTTCATCCCCGCGCGAGCGGGGAACGCACATCCATGACCCGGTCGAGCGGGCAATCGTCCGGTTCATCCCCGCGCGAGCGGGGAACGCCGTGGCGGCGGCGCGGAGAAGCCGGTCCACTGCGGTTCATCCCCGCGCGAGCGGGGAACGCATTATCGTGAGAGAGCGTCTCCCTACTGCCAACGGTTCATCCCCGCGCGAGCGGGGAACGCGGCATTCTCCCGACGAACATCTACACCAACATCGGTTCATCCCCGCGCGAGCGGGGAACACTAGTAGTCAACGCGAACAGTTGAACCGAGTCCCGGTTCATCCCCGCGCGAGCGGGGAACACCAGCCGGTATGCGATACGCGCCTGGTTTATGACGGTTCATCCCCGCGCGAGCGGGGAACACAGTCGCGCTTTTGATCAGCCCGTATCGGTTTTCGGTTCATCCCCGCGCGAGCGGGGAACACTGGGTGCCGACATCGTCGCGAAGCTGGCCATCCGGTTCATCCCCGCGCGAGCGGGGAACACGTAGCTGTTTCAGGATCATTTGCGCCTGCCTACGGTTCATCCCCGCGCGAGCGGGGAACACTCAATGGTGGTCTCGGCGACGGTCGAAGCGGTCGGTTCATCCCCGCGCGAGCGGGGAACACGCAGTCGCGGATTTCGTGGAGAAGCACGATCACGGTTCATCCCCGCGCGAGCGGGGAACACGCCGGCGGGCTCGGAACAGTGACGGTGTACATCGGTTCATCCCCGCGCGAGCGGGGAACACCCACTCGCACTCGTACTCCTGGCGCCACAGGTCGGTTCATCCCCGCGCGAGCGGGGAACACGAGCGAAGCCTGCCGGTGCCGCTCACCAATGCCGGTTCATCCCCGCGCGAGCGGGGAACACCAGGTCAGCCACTTGCGGCTACCGGCCTCGTCCGGTTCATCCCCGCGCGAGCGGGGAACACTCCACAATGCGCGGATCCCGGCGCGCGGCTGCCGGTTCATCCCCGCGCGAGCGGGGAACACGGCGCACATAGAGTCGATCACCGACCTTATGACGGTTCATCCCCGCGCGAGCGGGGAACACTACGGCATGGTGCTGAAGGAGTCGGAATACGACGGTTCATCCCCGCGCGAGCGGGGAACACATTTCGCCAGTGCGAGGTCCTATTTCGTATCGCGGTTCATCCCCGCGCGAGCGGGGAACACCCAAACGAGCATGAGGCGCCGTTTTCCTCGCCCCAGTGCATGAACCAGTGGCGCTACGCGGGCACACCCGCGGGCTGTGTGCGGGTCTCGTGATTGTGTAGGGTCGGTGCTGGAGACGGAACGGAGGACGAATTTTTAGTGTGGGTTGAGACCACGTATCCAAACTGTCCCGGTCGGTCCGGCATCGCGCCCCTGCATGTACCCGACCTTTCGAGG
>MPMT01000001.1 GCA_002238645.1 Alphaproteobacteria bacterium bin52
CACCAGAGTGCTTCAGTCTACATCGTTACCTCCGTAAACCGCCCTGGCTGCTACCAACCGAAGCGACAACTGTTGGGTGGGGTTTGCACCCACTAGGAAAACGCACCTTTCCACGGCGCACGTTAAACTTGGGTTAACCGCCTCGACCGTCGGTTCGAAGGGGATGTCCACCGCCTCGTTGTGGGTGATGCCGCCGACGCAGGGGCTAAGTCCTGTGCACGGGATTATTGGGGCGACTCGAACCTGTATCTGCGACGCCGCGACAAGCGGATCCTCATGACCGTCGAGCGTCGCGACGCTCCCGGCCTCGAAGACCTCGAGATCGAACTCGCCGATGACAGCAAACGGCCCGCACTGCGGCTGCGCGAGAAGAGGCCGGATGACGATGCGCCGGAGCAGGAAACCGCCGCGCGGCGCATCCTCGAAAACCTCGCCGGGGCCGAAACCCCGCTCGCCCAGACCCGCATCCGGAAACGCGCCGCACTGCGCAACGCCACCGTCACCGCCGTACTCCACGAACTCGTCCGGGAAGGCCGCGTCGAGCGGATGGACGGCGGGCGCTACCGAACCGCTCCGAAGGGTGCCGCTGGCAACGGAAAAGAACAGAACGGACGCGGTTCCGATGCCGTTCCCGGGTCCCAACCCTGGCGTTGAGCGGAACGGGAACGGCCGCCCCGCGTCCCGCGCGGCGAACCCGCAATGCCGCTCCGTCGCGTCGAGCGATGGGTCACCCGAAGGGCCAGAGCGAAGCGAAGGAGCCGCGCAGCGGCGTGACGCGCCGACGGCCGTCCGACAACACCCCCGCCGTCACACCCGGCCCCACGACCGAGACCCATAGGCCGGAATCCCGCGCTCCTGCATCGCCGCCGACGAAGGATCGCTGACTGCAACGGTGTCCGGGTTCGCACAGGAACATCGGTCATGTCAGGAGCTCGGGACAATGTCCGCACCTGCCCCTTCGGCTTGGATTGCCCCCGGCCGTACGTCGGGTGCCGGACGGAATTCCCGCCGCGAACCGGGTACAACCTCGCGGCACCCAATTCCGTCCATGTTTCCTTGCCGCATTCTTGCTGGAACGGAATGCCACCGAGCCTGACAGCCGGGTCCGCGCCGGATGACGGGCACTCCCGCTCCGCCTCGCGCCGGGTTTACTGTGGTCCGCGAGCAGACTGTGCATCGGTTCTCGGTCTCGGTTCAGACCGTGTCGTCCTGTTCGCTGTCCACGGTGCCGGGATCGGCCCCTTCACCCTCATTTGCGTCGACGGCGTTCTCGACCATCTCGCCTTCGGCCTCAACCTCCTCCGGCGGAAGCTCGATCTCGATCTCGCCGTGTCGGAAAGGAACCCAGGAGCCCGACTTCTCGAGGTAGCGGACGCCATAGGCGCCGGTGCACCACACGCGGCGCGGCGGCGAGTCGCCATCGCCCTCCTTCCCGGTCCGTTCCGGGTCGACGAGGTCCGACTGCCCGAGAACCTTTTCCCAGGCCTGCGAGCGTTCCTGCGGATCTTCGCCGGAAACCTCGTTCAGCAGTGCCGCCAGCGCCAGCACCTGCTCGAGATCGCTCCAGTACGCGTCGAGGGTCACGTCTGGCTCCCGCCCATCGTCGAGGACCGGTCACTCCGATCCTGCAGTGTCAGGACGCCAGCCATGACAGGCACCGCCCTTCCCCCGACGGTCACCGTGGGCTCATCGGTCCCCGACCTGCTGACACCGACGTCGATCCTGCTCGGCCGGTTCATTTCGATTCCCTGGTCGATGACGATGCGCAGGTCGTCGCTGCCCGGTTCGACCTCGCCGAGCAGGGCACCGATCATCGCCGCAGCACTCCCGGTCGCAGGATCCTCGACGATGTCCTGCATATGGGCGAACACACGGGCCCGCAGGCGGATTTCGCCGTCGTCACCCCGGTCCCGGGCGTACAACACCAGTCCCTCGGCCAGCTCGGCCGACAAATGGGCGCCAAACGCCGTGCGGGCCGGCTGGCAGCGTGCCAGCATTTCCACCGAGACCAGTTCCGCGAACACGAAGGAAATGCCCAACGAAACGATGCGTGGGAGGTGTTTCTCGAGGCACAGGCTGCCGGGCGGCAACCCCACACACTGGGCGATTGCGTCCTCCTCGAACATCGAGCCGCGCTCGGCCTGACCCGGTGCGACGAACCGCGCGCCCACCACTTCGTCGCCTTCCCTGAGGATGTCGACTTCAACAATACCGATCCTCTCCTCGAACCGTACCCGGTCGCCGATTGACCGGCCGAATGCGCTTCCCGTGCGTGCGAGCGCCACTGCCGTGCCGACGTTCGGATGGCCTGCAAACGGCAATTCGTGGGCGGGGGAGAAAATGCGGACCGCGGCGGTACAGCTCGGATCCGTCGGCTCGACCACGAAGGTGGTCTCGGAGTAGTTGAACTCCCGGGTAATGGCCTGCATCTGTTCGGTACTGAGCGCATCGGCGCCGGTCACCACCGCCAGCGGGTTCCCGCCGAATACAGTTTTCGTGAAGACGTCGAGTGTCACGAAATCCACCTTCATCGGCGTTCTCCAATCCGCCAGTGCAGGTGCTCGCCCATCCTGACCGAAACGTCGACGTCAGCCGAGCACGAAGGAAATCCTTCGGTTCCGCCTGCCCTTGTTCTCGATCTTTGCCACCGAGACAGGTCCGATCTCACCGGTCGCTGCAACGTGGGTACCACCGCAAGGCTGGAAGTCGACACCAGCGCCGATACGGATCATCCTCACCCGGCCGGACCCCGAGGGAGGCTTGACCGACATGGTCCGGACCAGGTCGGGATTGGCGGCAAGGTCTGCGTCGGTGATCCATGAGATGCCGACCTGCTCGTTTGCCTCGATCACCTGCATCATCCGGTCGGTCAGCTGCTGCTTGTCGGGTCTCTCTCCGGGAATGTCGAAGTCGATCCGTCCGCGCCCGGCGCCAATCGACCCGCCGGTCACCGCGCCGTCGACCAGCGAACAGAGGACATGCATCGCGGTGTGCACCCGCATGTGCACATGGCGGCGGTCCCAGTCGATCTCCGCCGTGATCTCCTCTCCCGCCGCCGGCAGGCCGGTGATGTCCTCGACCACGTGCAGGATTCCGTCCGGACCCTTGCGGGTATCGGAAACCTGCAGGCGTTTTCCGTCCTTCGTGGTCAGTATCCCGGTATCTCCCGGCTGGCCGCCGCCCGTAGGGTAGAATACCGTCCGGTCGAGGACGACACCCGCCCCGGTTGCCGCCACGACCCGTGCCGTGCAGGTGCGCAGGTATGAATCGGTGCGGAACAGTTCATCGGTCATGCCGCCGTCCCCTCCTGCCGGTCGGGCTCGGCCAGGATGTCCTGGTAGAGTGTCCGGTCAATGTTGCCGCCGCTCAGTACCACGCCGACCCGCCTGCCCGCCATTCGACGGCGCTCCTGCAGCAGCGCAGCGAACGGCGCCGCTCCGGCTCCCTCGGCCACGCTGTGGGTATCGGTATACAGATGGCGGATCGCGGCCCGGACCTCGGCATCGGTCACGCGCACGATCCGGTCGGCCCCCGCCCTGATGACGTCGACCGCGTCGGAGACCGGGACCCGGCAGGCCATGCCGTCCGCCATGGTATCGGCGGTATTGGTCGAGACCGGGTATCCGGCCTCGAAGGAGAGCGCATAGGTCGGCGCATGGTCCGAGACCACGCCAACGACCTCGGCGCGACATGCCAGTGCGTCGCGTGCCGCGATCACGCCGCAGATCCCCGAACCGAGACCGATCGGCACGTAGACGGCATCGAGATCACGGACCGCCGACATCAGTTCCCATGCGTAGGTTGCAACACCACGGACCAGCAGCGGGTGGAAGCTGGGGAACATGTGAAGACCACGCTCGTCCGCCAGCTGCTGGGCGTGTTCGAGCGCCTCCTGGAAATCCACCCCGTGCACGACCAGCTCGGCACCCTGTGCCGCCATGGCGGCGTTTTTTTCCACCGAGTTTCCGTGCGGAACCACCACCACCGAGGCCATGCCGGCCCGTGCGGCAGCGCAGGCAACACTCTGTCCGTGATTGCCCCGGGTCGCGGCGATGACGCCCGCTACCTCCGGTTCCCGCCGTCGCAGGTCATCGGTGTAGACCACGCCGCCGCGCAGCTTGAAGGCGCCGGTCGGCGTGTGGTTCTCGTGCTTGACCCAGACTTCTGCCCCGGCCCTGCGGCACAGCAGCGGCCAGGCATACTGTGGCGTCGCCGGAACGACGGTCCGGATCGCTTCCGCAGTCTCTTCCAGTTCCGCCGCAGAAAACCCGTAATCAGACATCATTTCCGCCTCTGGTACCGGTTCCGGACACTGCGGGTCCGATTAACACGGATCGGCACCATGGCATAGCTGACCGTTCACTGCTGCACCGCGACCGGGTGCGCATGGTTGAGCGGCCCATGGCCCTGTCCGATGCCGGGCGCAGTGCGGATGGCCTGCTCGACGTAGCGCCGGGCGCGCATGATCGCCGCTTCCAGCTCGAGTCCCTGCGCGAGACTCGCCGCGATCGCCGAGGCGAGGCTGCAGCCGGTGCCGTGGGTGTGCCGGGTGTGTATGCGCCGGCTTTCGAAACGCCGCATGCCGTCCGCCGTCGCCAGCAGGTCAACGAGGTTATCGCCGGGAAGATGACCTCCCTTGACCAGTACCGCCGAGGCACCGAGTTCGAGGATGGTCCCTGCCGCGCGGCGCATGTCGTCAACACCGCCGATCGACAGGCCTGTCAGGTCCTCGGCTTCCGGGATGTTCGGAGTCACCAGGCGCGCGCGCGGCAACAGCACCTGGCGCAACGTATCGAGCGCCGATGCGTCAAGCAGGCGGTGACCGCCCTTCGCCACCATCACCGGATCCATCACCAGCGGCACATCCGCGGCATATCGATCCAGCGCCGAGGCCACGGTCTCGATCACGACCGCGGAATGCAGCATTCCGGTCTTGATGCAATCGGCTCCGATGTCATCGAGCACCACCTGCATCTGCCGGGTCAGGAACTCCGCGGGCACCTCGTGGATTCCGAATACGCCCCGGGTGTTCTGGGCAGTGAGCGCCGTTACTGCCGTCGCGGCAAAGCCGGCAAGCGCAGTCACCGTCTTGATATCGGCCTGCAGCCCGGCGCCGCCACCCGAGTCGGACCCCGCGCAGATCAGCACCCGGCCCCGCATGACCGAGCCCGGAGCCGGGCGGCTCATGCCGTGATCCTTTTCGGCGCCCCGGCGATCCGGGACACGGTCTCGACGATCCTGTCGGCAACCGCGTTGATCACGACGGCATCCTCGCCTTCCACCATCACCCGGATCAGGGGTTCGGTTCCCGAAGCACGAACGAGAATGCGCCCCGCGCCGTCCAGACGGGATTCGCCTTCCCGGATGGCGCCTTCGACCGCGGGCGCGTCGAGCACGCCGGCCGCCGAGCAACGCACGTTGCGCAGCACCTGGGGAAACGGCGAATAGGGCCTGGCGATCCGACTGAACGGCCGGTCCGAGCGAAGCAGCACCGCAAGAACCTGCAGCGCCGCCAGGATCCCGTCGCCGGTGGTGGCGTGTTCGCTCATGATGATGTGGCCCGACTGTTCGCCGCCCAGGTTGTATCCGCCGTCCCGCATGGCCTCGAGCACGTAGCGGTCGCCGATGCTGGCGCGAACCAGTGTCAGTCCGCGTCCCGAGAGGTAGCGTTCCAGACCCAGGTTCGACATGCCGGTGCCCACGACCCCGCCGGCGCCAAGGCGCCCGTCGTCCTGCCAGGACGCGGCGATCAGCGCCAGGATGCAGTCTCCGTCGACGAGGACCCCGGTCTCGTCCGCCATCGCCAGCCGGTCACCGTCGCCGTCGAGCGCAATTCCGGCGTGGGCACCGTGCTCGACCACCGCCCGACACATCTCCTCCGGCGCGGTGGCACCACAGTCCATGTTGATGTTGAACCCGTCGGGTTCCACCCCGATCGGGATCACGTCGGCCCCGAGTTCGAACAGGATCCGCGGCGCCAGGGCATAGGACGCACCGTGGGCGCAGTCGACGACCAGCTTCAGCCCGTCGAGCCTCAGTCCCTTGGGAAAGGTCGCCTTGGCGATCTCGATATAGCGGCCGCGGGCATCGTCGAGCCGGCGCGCCCGGCCAAGCCGGGCGGGTTCGGCAAGCTGCGCCGGTCGCGCCATCAGCTCCTCGATCCGGGCCTCGTTCTCGTCGGTCATCTTGCGTCCGTCGGGACCGAACAGCTTGATACCGTTGTCCTCGTGCGTGTTGTGGGACGCGGACAGCATGACTCCCAGATCGGCCCTGAGCGAGCGGGTCAGCATTGCGACCGCAGGTGTCGGCATCGGCCCGACCAGCACCACGTCCACGCCGATCGAGGTAAACCCGGCAACCATGGCGGGTTCGAGCATGTAGCCCGACAACCGGGTATCCTTGCCGATCACCGCGGTCGGACGGTGTCGGGTCACCGTTGGCGCGAAGAACTGCCCGGCCGCCATCGCCAGCCGGAGCACCGTTTCGGCTGTCATCGGTTCGGTGTTGGTGGCGCCACGGACACCGTCGGTCCCGAAATACCTGCGATTCATGCACCCGCTTCCAGTCTGCGTTGTGTCCGCCACCCCTGTACCCCGGCTAAACCGAAGACTTAGCCGGCGTCAAGTACCGCCTGGCGCACCGCAAGTGCCTGACAGGTTTCGGCGACATCGTGCACCCGCAGAACCTGGACACCCTGCTCGACGGCGCCGAGCGCGAGAGCAAGCGACCCGCCAAGGCGATGCTCGGGTTCCTCGCCACGGCTCATCCGCGCGATGAGCGACTTGCGCGATGCTCCCAGCAGGACCGGCGCTCCGAGCGAGTGCAGGATCCCGATGCGGGCCAGCAGTGCCGCATTGTGATCGACGGTCTTGCCGAACCCGATCCCGGGATCGACCAGTATTGATGCGCCCGGAATCCCGGCCCGCTCGCAGGCGGCGAGGCGCGAGGCAAGGTAGTCGGCGACATCGAGCGGGACACAGTCGTAACTCGGGTTGTCCTGCATGGTTCTCGGCTTGCCCAGCATGTGCATCAGCACAACCGGAGCCCCGGCCTTGCTTGCGAACCCGAGACTCTCCGGATCACCGGTCAGCGCTGTCACGTCATTGATGACCGAGGCACCTGCGGCAAAGGCCGCGCACATCACCGGAACCTTGCTGGTATCGATGCTGATCGGCACTCCGAATCCGACGGATGCCTCAATGACCGGCACCACCCGATCGATCTCCTCGGCCCATCCCACTCTTCCCGCCCCCGGGCGTGTGGACTCGCCCCCGACGTCAAGCATGTCGGCACCTGCGGCGATCAGCGCGTGCGCACGCGAGATCGCCGCCTTCACGGTCCGCCGGGGCGAGCCGTCATAGAAGCTGTCGGGTGAGGCATTCACTACCCCCATGACCAGCGGCCGGTCCCAGGAACGGCCAAAAAGCGGCTGGCGGCGGCGTGTGAGCCCGAGTACGGCTGTGTCGAACTGGTGCCCGAAGCCCTCGAGACCGGCCCAGTCCCGCAATTCGTCGAGCGGTCCGGTAAATGCGACGATGCGCTCGCGCATGCGCACGACGACCTCGACCCGGCTGAACCGGGATGGCCCGCCGCCGAGCAGGCGGTCCGACGGGTCCGGACGGGCGCTGGCGTGGGCAAGGTCGACAGGGCACAGGTAGAGACCGGCTGCCCCGGGGCCTCCGGTACCGCGGAGCGGTCGTTCAAGGTGGACGATCGGCCGCATCGCCGTCGCCGACCGGCCGGGGTCAGTCGCCCGGTTGTGGATCCGGTTCCATGTCTCCCGACGGCGGGCCTGACGATCCGCCGGTCGGCACCGAGGTCCGGGGACCGCGTCGCGGCGGCTTTGCCGGTTCGCTGTCGGGGTCATCGTCGCGCACGATCGACTCGCCATCGAGCAGCCGCGTGATCTCGTCCCCGGTAAGGGTCTCGTATTCGAGCAGTCCCCTGGCCAGCACTTCGAGCTCGTCGCCGTTGTCGCGCAGGATGACGGTCGCTTCCTGATACGCATCGTCGATGATGCGGCGGATTTCCTCGTCGATCACCTTCGCCGTCGCGTCGGAAACGTTCTTCTGCTGGGTGACCGAATGACCGAGGAAAACCTCCTGCTGGTCGGCGCCGTAGGCGAGGAAACCGAGCTTTTCGCTCATTCCCCACTCGGTCACCATCCGGCGCGCCATGTCGGAGACCATCTTGATGTCGGACGACGCGCCGGTGGTGATGCGTTCCTCGCCGAAGATCAGCTCCTCGGCGATGCGGCCGCCGCAGGCGACCCGCAGGTCTGCGAACAGCTTGGCCCTCGAGAGCGAGATCCGGTCCATCTCGGGCAGGCGCATCACCATGCCGAGCGCACGACCACGCGGAATGATGGTCGCCTTGTGGATGGGATCAGAATCGGGACAGTGCAGCGCCACCACCGCGTGACCGGCCTCGTGGTAGGCGGTCAGTCGCTTCTCGTCCTCGGTCATGACCATGGAGCGGCGTTCCGCGCCCATCATGACCTTGTCCTTCGCTTCCTCGAATTCGGTCATCCAGACCACGCGCTTGCCCTTGCGGGCCGCCAGAAGTGCCGCCTCGTTGACGAGATTGGCCAAGTCGGCGCCCGAGAAGCCAGGAGTTCCCCGGGCGATGGTCCGCGCGTTGACGTCCGGTGCCAGGGGCACCTTGTTCATGTGCACCCGCAGGATGCGCTCGCGCCCGAGGATGTCGGGATTGGGCACCACCACCTGGCGGTCGAACCGGCCGGGTCGCAGCAGGGCCGGGTCGAGAACGTCGGGACGGTTGGTCGCCGCAATCAGGATCACGCCCTCGTTGGCCTCGAACCCGTCCATCTCGACCAGCAGCTGGTTCAGCGTCTGCTCGCGCTCGTCGTTGCCGCCACCGAGCCCGGCGCCCCGATGCCGCCCGACTGCGTCGATCTCGTCGATGAAGATGATGCACGGCGCATTCTTCTTGCCCTGCTCGAACATGTCGCGGACCCTCGAGGCCCCGACGCCGACAAACATCTCGACGAAGTCCGACCCCGAAATGGTGAAGAACGGCACGCTGGCCTCACCGGCGATCGCGCGTGCAAGCAGGGTCTTGCCGGTGCCCGGAGGCCCGACCAGCAGGCACCCCTTGGGGATCTTGCCGCCGAGGCGCTGGAACTTCTGCGGATCCTTGAGGAACTCGACGATCTCCTCGAGCTCGGTCTTCGCCTCGTCGATCCCGGCAACGTCGTCGAAGGTCACCTTGCCGAGCTTCTCGGTCAGCAGACGGGCCCTGCTCTTGCCGAAGCCCATCGCCTTGCCGCCACCGCCCTGCATCTGGCGCATGAAGAAGATCCAGACCGCGATGAACAGCAGCATCGGGAACCAGGAGACCAGGATGCCAAGCAGCCCGGACATGCCCTCCTCGGGCGGTGCGGCGACGATCTTGACACCCGCCTCGGTGAGGCGCTGCACCAGGGTCGGGTCGTTCGGCGCATAGGTCGAGAACGGGCGGCCATCAGCAAGGGTTCCATGGATGGAATTGCCCTGGATCGTGACCTCGTTGACCCGGCCCCGGTCCACCTCGGCGACGAACTCGGAGAACGCCATGCCGTGGCTGTTGCTGCGCGAGGAGGAATTCTGGAACAGGTTGAACAGCGCCACCAGCAGAACGCCGATGACGATCCACAGCGCCAGATTCTTGCCCATGTTGTTCACGGCTCGGTCCCCGGAAGTATGTCCAGCGCGCCTGCTTTGCGCCTAAGGACTGCAGCGAAAAGCGGGGTCATGTCCCGTGCGTCGGCATCGCGAGGATCCTGATCCAGTCCTGGTCGGGGCAGAAGCGTAACACAACCCGACCGCCGGACCGTATCCGACGCGCACCGACATCTCTTACAAAGTGGGGAAGCGATGTCGTTCCGTCAAGGTGACGGACAACCGGATATGCCAATCTGGCGGCCCGTGGCCAGCTCCACGGGTCCGGCTGCGGGACCTGGCCCCGCATCTGTCTTGCGAGCACACTCCAGCCGCGTGCGTCGAGCGTTCCGAGCCGGGCCGGCTCATCGCCTTCAAGCCTGACCTCGAACCGGTTATCCCAGCGGGCCCGCAGCCCGGGATCGAGTTCGACCGGTCCGGCACAGAGACCGGGCTCGCGACTGAACTCGAGACCGTCGCCAAGGCGGATCGTGCAGCCGCCGAGCGTTCGCGCCTTCACGCCGGAGCGAAGCGCCACAACGAGGCGGGCAATCCGGGCCCGGCGGGGCGGCCACGGCATTCCCCCCACGGCGCGCAGCAGTCGTGCTAGCAGCAGTTCGGCGAAACGCCGGTCAAGGCCCTGGAAGGCCCCGGCATCGAGTCGCACGAATCCTGCCGGCGAAACAGCGCCATGATCGAGGATGAACCGGGAGCAGTGATCGTCGAGGACGGCACGCGCAGCTGTCATTGCGTGCGCGATCCCGAGAATTTGCGCCGGACCTGCGCCGGACCGGGCCAGTTCCGGTGCGAGCGATCGCAACCGGACCCGGGCGAAACGCAGGTCGCGATTGCTGGGATCGGAGATCCACGGTTGCCCGAAATCGCGGCAGGTTGCCGCCAGACGCCCTCTTGCAACCGCAAGCAGCGGTCGCGAGAGCGCGGTCCCGCCCACCCGGTTCTCGGCGCCGATTCCGGCAAGACCGTCCGGACCACTGTCGGCCATCATTCGCTGCAGGACGGTCTCGACCTGGTCATCGGCGCTGTGGGCGAGCAGGATCCGGTCCGCCCCTGTCTCCCGCACCCAGCGGTCGAACAGTGCGAGCCGCCGCTCGCGTGCCGCACGCTGGATCCCGGTGACGGGTCGCGGCCCGCTCGCCACCAGGATCCGGTGGGCGATGCCCCGGCCAGCCAGCCAGCGGCCGACCTGCCGCGCCTCGGCGCGCGCCTCCTGCCTCAGGCCGTGATCGACGGTCAGCGCGTCGAGCGCCACGCCCCGGGGCCGGGCCCAGCGATCCGCGAGCAGGCAGAGCGCCATGCTGTCCGGACCGCCCGAGACGCCGACACCAAGCCTGCTGGCACCCCTCGCACCGGGGCAGGATGCCATCAGGGACGCGAATTCACGTTCCGTGACGGGTGGGTGCTGCACTGCCGGCTTGCGCGACTCTCACCCGTCGCACGCAAGACGCTTGCGTTCGCCGTCGGCACCCCGGGTGATGACGCGCGAGGCATTCGGGAACCGGGCCCCAAGTTCGTCAAGCGCAACGCAGGCGTCCTGCTGCCGATCGAGGCGGGCAAGCGACAGCGCGAGCTTGAGCAGGTTGTCCGGCGCCTTGGGATTTTCCGAATAGTCCCGGAAACCGTTGGCGAAGGTGATGGCCGCCTGCCGGTAGTCGCCGCGCACGTAGTAGGTCTCGCCGAGCCAGTAGGTCGCGGTCCCCGCCAGCGGGTGGTCGGAGTGTTCCTGCAGGAAGGTCTGGAACGCCCGCTCGGCCCGGGGGTAGTCGTGGCTGACCACGAGCGAGAACGCATGGTTGTAGCGGGCAGCCGCGATATCCACGTCCAGGTTCTGGTCTTGCGTTCCAGACGGGGTCCCGTCGGCAATGTCGTCCTGGTCGAGCTGACCGAGCGTGCCGGTACCGGTGCCGGAATCACTCCCGGTGCTGCCCGGAACACCCGATATCCCGGCCTGCGGTGCCGGGCGAGGAACGGTCGCAGTCGCGGGAGCAGGCGGCACCTGCGCCGCCTGGGGAGAGGCATCAAGCCTCGCCGCAAGTTCCGAGATGCGCTCCCCGAGCTTCTCGTTTTCGAATCGGAGGGTGTCGAGCTGCCCGACCAGTTCCTTCAGCTGGTTCTCGAGCTGCTGGACCCGCAGCAGCAGTTCGGGAGTGGCGGCAGGCCCCGGAGCTGCACCCGGCGCCGTCGGCGGCCTGGCGGGCGGGGTGCCGGCAAACACCGCCCGTTCCAGGTCGATCACCTGGGACTGCAACCGGTTCAGCCGGTTGAGAAGTTCATTGTTCGATTGCGCCGCAAGCGGCACCGGGGCGAGCAGAAGCAATACCGCAACGGCGGTGCATGCGGCGGGAACAGACATCCGGAACATCTCGACCTCCTGTCAACCCGCCCGGACCCCGGGGCAAGAGGCAGCAGGCATTCGGGTACGGCAGCCGACCGACCGGCTCAGTTGATCACGGTCACGCCACGCCGGTTCAGTGCCCAAGACGCCTCGTCACTGCCAAGGGCCACGGGACGCTCCTTGCCATAGCTGATGGTCTCGATCCGCGCCGCGTCGATACCGCTGGCAATCAGGTACTGGCGCACCGCGTTCGCCCGCCGTTCGCCAAGTGCCAGGTTGTACTCCCTGGTTCCCCGCTCGTCGCAGTGCCCCTCGATCACCACGGTGATGTCGGTATACCTGTTGAGCCACAGCGCCTGCCGGTCGAGCGTGAGCCTGGCCTCCTCGCTGATGTCGGACCGCTCGTAGTCGAAGAACACCCGATCTCCCACCTCGACCAGGAACTCTTCCTCGGATCCCGGAACCGGCCCGGCGGCGACCGGTGCAACTGGCGCAGTGGCAGCGGGTGCGGGCGCGGTCACGGCGGGAGCCGTCGTGGTCCCCGCACCCGATGTTTCGGTCGTATCCGGATCCTGCGCGCAGGCGGCCAGCACGAGCGAGGCGGCAACGAAGAGGAGCGATCTGATACCCATGGATAAATTCCTTCGCAGGGACGGTCGACGCTCAATCGACTGAGAGGTCGGGAACCCGGTGTTCACATGTTCACATGCGCGCCCTTGTAACAGGTTGACGGGCATATCAACACGGTTTTCTCCCGGACCTCCGCCAGCCGGGAACCGACGCGGCGGTCACGGGGTTCACGACGGGCACAGGGAGGCTCGAATCGGCCCTCTACTGAAGCAATCCCGACCACGCCGGGTCCGAAGCCTCCAACGGGGTGGGCACGACACGGTGGTTCTGACCGGTCAGATCGACCGAGCGCAGCACGCGGCGGATGGTTCCGGTCGCGCGCTCGAGCTGCTCCTCGGCATAGAGCAGGACCCGCCCGTTCGGCGACCAGGTAGGGCCCTCCACCAGGTACCCGCCGACCAGCAGTCTCTCGCCCCTGCCGTCCGGGCGCATCACTCCGATGTAGTACCTGTCGGTGCTGCCCGGGACGGGCGGACGGGTCTTGGTGAAGGCGATGAGATCGCCGCGCGGTGACCAGACCGGGGTGTCGTACTGTCCCTTCTCCCTGCTGATCCGCACCATGTTGCTGCCGTCGTCCCGCATTACGTAAAGCTGCTTGGTCCCGGTCCGGTCCGAGACGAACACGACCTGTTCGCCGTCCGGGGAATATGTGGGCGAGACGTTGATGTCCGACACCGAACCGGTCAGTCGCCGCTGCACGCGTGTGGCAAGGTCCAGCGTGTAGATGTTGGTTGCCCCGTCCTTGGCCATGCTCATGATGACGCTGGTTCCGTCAGGCGCGAAGCGGGGTGCGAGCGTCATCCCCGGGAAGTCGCCGAGCACCGCCTGCTGCCCGGTCACGATGTTGAACAGGTACACCCTTGGCCTGTTGCGCTGGTAGTAGCCGAGGTAGACCAGTTCCTGCGCCGTCGGTGAGAACCGCGGCGTGAGAACAAGGTGCTTGCCGTCAGTCAAATAGCGGTGGTTCGCCCCGTCCTGGTCCATGACCGCGAGCCGCTTGACCCGACGGTCCCTGGGACCGGTTTCGGCAATGTAGACGATCCGGGTATCGAAGTACCCGGTCTCCCCGGTCACCCTTTCGTAGATCTGGTCGCTGATGAGATGGGCAACCCGGCGCCAGTTCCGCTCCGGGGTGGTAAAACTCGACGCTACGAGATCGGCCCGGCGTGCGACATCCCAAAGCCGATACTCGAACTTCAGCCGGCCGTCCGGTTCCGGGGTGATGCTGCCCTTGACCAGTGCCTCCGCCTTCAGGGCGGCCCAGTTGCCGAACCGCGGGCGAACCTGGACACCGGTTACCGGTCCGATGAACGCCGCCGGATCGATGGGATCGAACAGGCCGGAGCGGTGCAGGTTTGCCGAGATCACGTCCGCAACGTGGGTACCGAGCGTCTCGGTATCGGGCTGTGTCCCGTAAAACGGGCGCACTGCAATCGGAATCGGATCGAAGCGGCCCTGGGTGATGTCGATTCGCAGGTCTTCCCTGGCAAGCGAGGTCGCTGACCCGAGACAGGTGACGGCAAGGCCAAGCAGCAGGCAAAGGGCGGTCGCGCCCTGGTTCCACGCTCTCATCATCAATCTGCTCCGGGAATCATTGTACCAGTTTCCTCGGGTCGAAGTTAAAGGTGAAGGTCTTCCAGACCTCGTACTTGTCGTCGGGCAGGACCAGCACCCTGCAGTCCGGGTGCCGGATCGCGCGCAGCGCCCGTTCCGCCGCGATCCTGAAGGCGGTATCGCCCGTCATGCGAGACTCGTTCACGACCGTGGCATCCCGAACCGTCCGGTCAGGGTTCATGACGATCCTGACCTCCACGGCGAGTGTCTCGGCCTCCTCGACACCCGCACCGGCGACACCGATGTTCCAGCAAGCCGCGATCTGCTGCCGCACCCTGCTGATCTCCGACTGCGTGACCGTCTTCGTCGGGTCGAAGTCCGGGTCGGAGCCGAGCCTTGTGGTCCGGTCAATCACATCGGCAAGGCTCTGGCGTTTCTCCGCCCGGGGTGGATCCTTCTCGCGCTTCAGGTCGGTCAGAACGCTCTCGAGGTCCAGTCGCCGGGGCTTCGGCCGGGGCCTGGGCCTTGGCGGGACCGGCTGCGGGCGTTCCGGAGCAGGCTCGGCCGTGGGTGCGGGCGGCGGTTCGGGCCGCACCCTGGGCTCGGGCGGTGGTTCGGGGGCGGGAGGCGCCGGTGCCGGAGACGCCGGTGGCTCCGGCGCGGGAGGTGGAGGCGCCGGCGGTTCGGGTTCGGGAGCCGGGGGCGGGGAAGGTTCCGGCTCGGGACGAGGGGGTTCCGGCGGGGCCTCCCCGGGCTCGGGCGGCAGGTTCGTGACCTCTGCAAGGTCGCTCAGCTGCACGAAAATCACCTCGTCGAGTTCCGGCGGCTCCGGCTGCAGGTACGGCAGGCCGAACCACGCAAGGGCAACGAGAGCCGCATGCATGGTCACCGAAACCAGCAGGCTGCCCCGCATGGACGTCAGCCGCCGTCAGCTGCCGGCAAGGGCCCGGCATTGCCCGATGCTCCCCCGTCAACGACCCTGTCCGGGAAGCTCTCCACTTCCCGTTGCCGCAACGCCATCTCGGTCCGCAGCGCAATGACCTGGATCCCGGCGTTGCGAATCTCTCCTGCAACCACCACCACCGCCCCGTAGTTGAGCCGGGCATCGCCACGCAGGTGCACCCTGAGATCGGCATTGGTCTCCTTCATCGCCCGCAGCCGTGGGGCAAGTTCAGCGAGCGTGATCTCGGTCTTGTTCAGGTAGATCCGCTTGTTTTCGTCGATCTCCACGTTGAGCGGTTGCTCCTCGTCGGCGATCACGTATTCCTTCACCACCTTCGGAAGCTGGACCGGAATGCCCAGCACCAGAAGCGGCGCCGTGACCATGAACACCACCAGCAGCACCAGCATCACGTCGACGAACGGCGTGACGTTGATCTCGCTCATCGGCCGGTACCCCTTTCGGCCGTTCCGGTTCGTCTTCGCCGGTTTGAGCGCCATGCGTCAGGCTCCCTCGTCGAGCTGCCGCGACAGGATCGAGATGAAGTCGCCGGAGAACCGCTCCAGGTGCTGGGCGAAGCGGTCGAGGTCCTGGCTGATCTTGTTGTAGGCGATGACGGCAGGAATGGCGGCAACGAGGCCCAGGGCGGTGGCAAACAGGGCCTCGGCAATGCCGGGAGCAACCACCGAGAGCGCCGTGGTCTTGGTGGCGGCAATGGACTGGAAGGAGCCCATGATCCCCCATACCGTCCCGAACAGCCCGATGAAGGGAGCGGTGGCGCCGACCGAGGCCAGGAAGGTCATGTTCCGCTCCAGTGCCTCCATTTCCCGGCTGATGGTCAGTGTCATGATCTGCTCGATGCGCATGCGCAGGCTGGCACGGACCTGCTCGCTCTTGCCGATCAGTCCGAGCGAGGCGGACCGGCGCCACTCCCGCATCGCGGCCGAGAATACTGCTGACATCGGGTCGGTAAGCGTCCCGCCGATCCGGTCGTACAGGTCCTCGAGCGTCCCGGTGGACCAGAAACTGTCCTCGAAGGAACGGGTGCGCCGGCGCAGCCGGCGCATGCGAATCGCCTTGTTGATGATGATCGCCCAGGTCCATACCGAGGTGATCAGCAGACCCAGGATCACTGCCTTGACCACCGGGTCGGCGGCAAGGAACAGGCCGACCAGACTCAGATCCAGATCCGCCGACCCGCCCAGGTACACGCTGTCAACTTGATCCTGTCCCATCAGCCCTCCATCTCTCCGCGGTCCCGGTCGGCCGCGACCACCGCAAAAGCATCGATCATCCGCCCGGGCAGCCGTACCGGGCGTCCCGACCGGTTGACGCACGCAAGGTGCACGTCCAGCCGGACAAGCCATGGCTCCTGCACGGTGCCGTCCCTGCAGGCGTGCACGGACTGGACCGCGTGCACCCGCGCGCCGCTGATCCGCCCGAGCGCGGTCCTGACCTCGAGCAGGTCATCAAGCCGGGCGGGCGCCCGGTACTCGATGGTGCAGCGTGTCACGGCAAATCCCAGCCCATCACGACGCCGCAGCGCCTCCTGGCAAAGACCGACCGAACGCAGGAACTCGGTGCGCGCCCGCTCGGCAAAGTTCAGATAGTTCGCATGATAGACGACGCCCTGCGCATCGGTGTCCTCGAAGTAGACCCGAAGGCGGAACCGGTGCTCCGGCGCCGCCTCCACGACGTCAACCACGATCTTCCTCCGGCGCTTCGAGCCCTGACAGCAGATCGGCCTGGCCGGCAGCCGCTGGCAGCCCGAGGTAACGGAACCCGGCCCGGGTCAGTACCCGCCCCCGCGGAGTACGGCCAATCAGTCCCTGTTGCAGCAGGTATGGCTCGATGACCTCCTCGATCACGTCACGCTGCTCCGACAGCGCGGCGGCGATGGTGTCCGCCCCGACCGGTCCGCCGGAGTAGTTCACGCCGACGCAGCCGAGGTAGCGCCGGTCCATGGCGTCGAGGCCGGATTGATCGATATCGAGCCTCGTGAGCGCCGAATCGGCTATCTCTGCTCCGATCCGGTCGGCTGACTGGTTGAATGCGATGTCGCGCACCCGCCGCAGCAGGCGCCCGGCGACCCTCGGGGTTCCGCGCGATCGCCGGGCGATCTCCTCGGCACCCTCTTCGGTGAGAGGCATCCGCAACAGGGCGGCGTTACGAAGGATAATCCGCTTCAGTTCGTCAACGGTATAGAACTGCAGCCACAGCGGGATGCCGAATCGGTCCCGCAACGGCCCGGTGACCAGCCCGGTCCGGGTCGTCGCCGCGACCAGGGTAAACGGCGGCAGGTCGATGCGCAGGGACCGTGCGGCCGGTCCCTCACCGATCACGAGGTCAAGCTGAAAGTCCTCCATCGCAGGGTAGAGGGTTTCCTCGATGGCCGGATTGAGCCGGTGGATCTCGTCGATGAACAGCACGTCGCGCGGTTCGAGGTTGGTGAGAATTGCGGCCAGGTCGCCCGCCTTGGCGATCGCGGGGCCGGAGGTCATGCGAAACCCGACCTCGAGCTCGCGCGCCACGATCTGGGCGAGCGTGGTCTTGCCAAGTCCAGGCGGTCCGTGGAACAGCACGTGATCGAGCGCCTCGCCGCGCGCCGCCGCCGCCATGACGAACTGGCCCAGGTTGTCGCGAAGCTTCTGCTGGCCAATGAAGTCGTCGAGCCTCGCGGGCCTGAGCGTCCGGTCGGACGCGTCGCCGCCGGCTTCCTCCGGCTGCACCAGCCGGTCGGACGGATCGGTCACGGGGACAGTTCCTTCAGGCTGGCTGTGATCAGCCCTTCAAGGGGCAGGTCGGGCCCGGCGCGGGCCGCGGCAGCCACCGCGCCATGCGCCTTCGACCGGCTCCAGCCGAGATTGACCAGGGCGGAGATCGCCTCCTCGGCAATACCGCCTGCGGGTGGCTCGGCAGCGCCGGTCACGCCGAATGCGGATACCCGACCCGCCAGTTCGTTCACGATCCGGCCGGCGATGCGCGGCCCGATCCCTTCTGCCCGTGTCAGCGACTTGCTGTCACCGGCCGCAATGGCGCCGATCACCTCGTCGGTGCCAAGTCCGGACAGCAGTGCGAGGGCCGCGCGTGAACCGACCCCCTGGACTGTCTGCAGGAGACGGAAACACTGGCGCTCGGCCTCGTGTTGGAACCCGTAGAGGTGGATGTGATCCTCGCGAACATGGGTTTCGATATGCAGCGAAACACTGCCGCCGGGAGCCGGAAGATGCGCCAGGGTCTTGCCGGAGCAGAACACGAGGTAGCCAACGCCGCCAACGTCGATGACCACTGCATTGTCGGTGTGACTGTCCACGATCCCCCTCAGCCGCGCGATCATCGCCGCTGAGCCTCCCGCGCCAGTGCCGCGGCGATGGCGCGGCTCATGCCATCGGTGGGTGTGCCGTCAACCCGATTGCCGGCTCCCGTGTAGTGCGCGTGACAGATGGCAGCCGCAAGGGCGTCCGCGGCATCCGACGGGATGGTCGAGGCAACCGCCAGCAGCCGTCCGACCATGACCTGGACCTGGCGCTTGTCGGCATGGCCCACGCCGACCACCGCCTTCTTGACCCGGTTGGGCGCGTATTCCGTCACCCTGAGGCCCGCAAGCCCGGGGGCCAGCAGGACGGCGCCGCGCGCCAGTCCCAGCTTCAGGGTGGAGTCGGGGTTCCGGTTGACGAAACTCTTCTCCACCACTGCCTCGTCGGGCTCGTGGGCGGCAATGACCTCGACCAGGCCGCGGTGCAGCTGCACGAGCCGTTCGGCGATGGTCCCGGAACTGTCCGAACTGACGATGCCACTGGCAACATGGCCCAGCCGGCTGCCGGAAACCGTGATGACACCCCAGCCGGTGCGCTGGAGCCCGGGATCAAGCCCGAGCAACCGTCGGCCAAAAGCAGACATCTCCGCCTCCCGTCTAGTTGCCGGTCAACCGCGCCAGGAGTTCGTCGGAAATATTGAAGTTGGCCGAGACAACCTGGACGTCGTCATTGTCATCGAGCGTGTCAAGCAGCCGGAGCAGGGCCGGAGCCCGATCCTCGGACACCTCGACCGATGTCTGCGGCTTCCACGCAAGACCCGCCTCCTGAGGTTCGCCAAATCGCTCTTCCAGATACTCGCGCACGCTTGTGAAGTCCTCCGGTCGGCAAGTCACCTCGTGGATCTCGCCCGAGGAATCGACATCCTGCGCGCCGGCCTCCAGCGCCGCCTCGAACATCTCTTCGGAACTCGCACTGCCGAGCGGGTAGGTGACCTGGCCGACCCGGTCGAACATGTAGCTCACGCTGTTGGTCTCGCCGAGGTTGCCACCGTGCTTGCTGAATGCGGCCCGGATCTCCGAAGCGGTACGGTTGCGATTGTCCGTCATGGCGTCGACGATGATGGCAGCCCCGCCCGGACCGTAGCCCTCGTAGCGGATTTCCTCGTAGTTCGCGTCGTCACCGTCGCCGGCTGCCTTCTTCATAACCCGTTCGATGTTGTCGCGCGGCATGTTGGCCGTCCTCGCCGCGGTGATTGCCGACCGCAGGCGCGGATTCGAGGCCGGGTCCGGACTGATGCGCGCCGCCACCGTGAGTTCGCGGATCAGCCGCGCGAAGATCTTCGCCCGCTTGCGGTCCTGCGCACCCTTGCGGTGCATGATGTTCTTGAACTGGGAATGACCTGCCATGCTTCCGTCCCGATACCTTGCGGGCATCGGAACCACGCGGGTGAGTCGTCCCGGCCCCGCACCGCATGATCGAACCCGGGCGCCCGGTTCCGGACAGGTGCAAGTTCCGATGCCGCACCGTGTTCACGAAGCCATACCATATTGCGCGCGCGCGCTCACCTGTCGTGCCGGCCCGGCGACGGTATTCAGCTGTCGGGCCAGGTCTCGGAGAGCACGCCCCCGGTCCGCAACGGCTCGATGCTCCGCGCCAGTCCGGTCCTGTCATCGCTGATGACGAGGGCACCGCAGATTGTCGCCTCGCCGACCGCGGGCTCCAGGCGCGGTCCCGGCATCCGTGTCACGAACCGCTCGACCGGGTGCCGCTTGGCCATCCCGATCACCGAATCATAGTCGCCACACATGCCGGCGTCGGTCTGGTACGCGGTCCCGGTGGCGAGCACCATGGTATCTGCGGTCGGCACATGCGTGTGGGTCCCGATCACGGCTGAAACCCTGCCGTCGAGATGATGGGCGAATCCCATCTTCTCGCTGGTCGCCTCGCCGTGCATGTCGACCAGCACGAAGTCCGCCACCGATCCGAGGGGCGAATCCTCGAGCACCTGGTCAACCACGGCAAAGGGATCGTCGAGAGCGTCCATGAACAACCGGAGCATGATGTTGATGACCAGCACCCGCCGCCCGTCGGCTGTCTCGAACAGGCCGGCGCCGCGCCCGGGGGTTCCGACCGGGTAGTTGACCGGCCTGAGCAGTCTTGGCTCCCGGTCAATGTGGGCAATGATTTCGCGCTGGTCCCAGACATGGTTGCCGGTGGTCAGCACGTCGGCCCCGGCCTCGAACAACCGGTTGCAAATCGCCTCGGTAATCCCGAAACCGGCGGCAGCGTTCTCGCCGTTGACCACCACCAGGTCCGGCGCGAGCCGCTCGCGGATCTCCGGGAGCCGCTGCACCACCGCTGTCCGGCCGGTTCGTCCGACAATGTCACCGAGAAACAGGACTCGCATCTGCCGGTTCTCCCTGGGTGATGATGCGGCGTTCGGTCACAATGGCGTCGAGCTGCTCGTCCAGAGGTCCCCGCGGGACCCGGTCGACCCGCTGGCCGTCGTAGGCGATCCCGATAGCCCGCACGTGGCGCGACGCACGCAGGTTCGCGAGCGTGATGTCATAGAAGCCGCCGCCATATCCGAGGCGATAGCGATCCGTGTCCCACGCCAGCAACGGGACCAGCAGCCAGTCAGGCACTCCGGCCCGGGCACCGGGCCCGGGCACCTGCACCCCGAATCCGTCGGGCTCCAGCACATCTCCGGGCCGCCAGACCCTGAACGCGAGCGGCCGGCCCCTGCCGGCCACCACCGGGAGCAGGACCGTGCTGCCCCTTGCGACCAGCGCATGCATCAGCGGCCGGGTGTCGGGCTCGGAGCGGAACGGCCAGAAGGCGGAAACCGCGGTACCGGGCGGGGGAGACCAGCGGGCAAGGAACTGCGCGGCAATCAGCTCCCCGGCGTCAACGATATCCCGGCGCAGTCTGTCGCGCACCCGTGCGGCGGTCCGGCGCAGGGCATGCTTCGCCTCGGCCAGCCGCGCAGTTTCGGCCCGGTCGGGTGCTGGATGCACACGCATCTCCTGGGGAACAACAAGCGGGAAACGGTGCCGCGTCGGCCGTCGGTCACGACTATCCTCTGTGGCCTGCTCGTGCAGGTGGGCACCGCAGTACCGAGGCCACGGCCCCGGCAGAGGCAGTTCCCGAGGGTCTGTCTATAGCCCCAGGGATAAACCGACCGGTCGTACCGCGCAGCGACCGTTTCGAAGCCATACTTAGGTCTGATTGCCCGATCCCGCAATGGCTTCGAGCCGCTGCGCCATCTGCTCGAGCTGGTCGGCCATCGCATCCTCTGTCGAACCGGTCCGGCGTGTGTCCAGTTCGTCGCGCAGCCGGATCAACTCGTCCATCGCCTGCAGACAGGTCATCAGCAGCAACCGGGCCTGCCCCACCTGTCCGACGTGGCGCACGAGGTCGCGCACTTCTGCATCGATCACCTGGGCGAGTTCCGCCAGACGCGCTTCCTGGCCATCCTCGCATGCCACCAGGTAGGGCTGACCATTGACCTGGACCTCGACCTGCGCCACCGGTCAGGCATCCAGGATCAGCTTGAGCCGGTCGATCGTCTGATCGAGCCGGGTACCGATGCGGTCGGTCGTGAGTTCCAGTTGCGCATACCGTTCGCGAACCTCGGACAGTTCGGCTTCCAGGCCGGCCTCCCGGGCGACGTGGTACCCTTCGAGGCCGCCTCCCTCCTCGATACGCTTCACCGCCGCATGAAGGCGGACGATAGCGTTGTCCAACCTGTTCACAGGCCTGACCTCACGTTCGTCGGCACACCCACAACAGGCGAGAGAGTAGACAGGACACGCGCGCAGCGTCAACGAGATCATCCGCGCCGGGGTGTGGCGCCCCACGGATGGTTCACGCGCGGTCCGGACAGTGTTGAATAGACCTGGAAACAGTCCCGGCTCAGACCGGCATCGCGTTGATGCGCCGGGCGAGTTTGGAGATCCTGCGCGCCGCCGTATTGCGGTGCATCACACCCCGGGTCACACCGCGGTGGATTTCCGGCTGCGCCAGCTGCAGGGCCTCCCGGGCCGCATCCCTGTTGCCCGACACGATCGCGTCCTCGACCTTCCTGACGAAAGTTCTGACCCTGGAGATCCGCGAATGGTTGATGCGTCTCCTGGTCTCGTTGCGCCGGATACGCTTCTGTGCAGACTTGTGATGCGCCATCTGAGTCGGAACCGTCACGCCAAGTTCGGAAGGCCCGCTGTATAGATCAGCCGCCGGTCCGGCGTCAATCCGATTTCGCCCTCACCGGTTCCTGAACGCCGGACGGCGCTTCTCGGCGAATGCCGCCATTCCCTCCTTCTGGTCTTCCGTGGCAAAGGTCGAGTGAAACAGCCGGCGCTCGAACCGCACGCCTTCGGCGAGTGTGGTCTCGAATGCCCGGTTCACCGCTTCCTTGGCCATCATCACCGAGGGCCGCGAGAGCCCCGCGATCTGGCGCGCAACCGCGATCGCCGTCTCGCGCAGTTCGTCGTCCGGGACGATGCGGCTGACCAGTCCGACCCGTTCGGCCTCCTCGACATCCATCATCCGGCCGGTCAGGCACATGTCCATCGCCTTGGCCTTGCCGATGAACCGCGGCAGGCGCTGGGTACCGCCGGCCCCGGGGATGGTGCCGATGGTGATTTCCGGCTGGCCGAACCGCGCGTTGCTTGCCGCGATCACGAAGTCGCACATCATCGCGAGCTCGCAGCCACCACCCAGGGCATAGCCGGACACGGCCGCGATGATGGGCTTGCGGATCTTCGCAATGTGTTCCCAGGTCGCGGTGACGAAGTCCTCGAGATAGACGTCCATGTAGGACCTGGTCTGCATCTCCTTGATGTCGGCGCCGGCGGCGAAGGCGCGCTCGTTGCCGGTCAGCACCAGGCAACCGATGCGATCGTCGTCCTCGAGTTCGCTCAACGCCTGCATCAGTTCGCCCATGAGCGGGCTCGAGAGCGCGTTGAGCGCCGCAGGCCGGTTCAGGGTGATGATGCCCACCGCATCGTCGCGTTCCACGATGATGTTCTCGAATGCCATGTCCCGATCTCCGCAGCCTGCCCCGCGCTCGCCCGCGCGGCGCGACTATAGAAGAAGAGCAGGCCGCGTGCGACCCGCCTCAGCCCTGGCATCGCCGACAGTGGAAGCTCGACCGGCCGGACTGCACCGCGCGTTCGACCACGCCGTTGCACCCGTCGCGTGGACACGGGTCGCCGTCGCGTCCGTAGACCCGGAAGCTGTGCTGGAAGTAGCCCAGTTCCCCATTCGGCGCGACATGGTCGCGCAGGCTCGAGCCCCCTGCCCGGATCGCCGCCTCCAGCACCTCGCGGACTGCGCCGACCAGCCGCTCGACGTCGCCGGACCCGAGGCTGGCGGCGGGGCGAAACGGCGACAGTGCGGCCATGTGCAGCGCCTCGCACACGTAGATGTTGCCGAGACCCGCCACCACCTTCTGGTCGAGCAGCGCCGACTTGACCGGCGTACGCCGTCCGGCCAGCTGCCGGTGCAGCACCGGAGCGCTGAACCCGTTGCCGAGCGGTTCCGGACCGAGACCGGACAGCAGGCGATGCGCTCCCAGGGTCTCGGAGCGTGCGAGGTCGACCATGCCGAATCGACGCGCATCGTGGAACCGGATCACGCACCCGTCCTCGGTGGTGAAGACGAGGTGATCGTGAGCCTCCAGTTCCGGTCTGTGGTCCGAGATGACCAGGCGCCCGGACATGCCGAGGTGCATGAGCAGCACCGTGCCGTCATCGAAGTCCCAGATCAGGTACTTGGCGCGGCGGCGCAGCCCGGTCACCTGCCGTCCCTCGAGCCGCCGGCAGAACCCGTGCGGGATCGGCCAGCGCAGGTCGGCTCGGAACTGCTCGACCCGCACCAGCCTCCGGCCCTCCAGCACCGGGACCAGGCCGAGACGAACCGTTTCCACTTCCGGAAGTTCCGGCATGACGACCCCCTGCCCTGCGGACGACCGCCCGACCATACCCCGACAGGACACGCCCACCGAAGGCGGTTGGCAACGGTCTCCCGGCGTCCTTGCGCAACGGACTGCATCCGCGACCTGCCCGGCGCCACCGAACCGGACAGATCACGGGCAAATGTGCGATCCCGAACGCCGCGCCTGCATTCTCGGCACTCTGCCGTACGCCATGCCGGGACGGGACTGTCCTCGCCGGCGAGTGGCGCAGGCCCGAACCGTGGCAGATGGGGAAAGGGGCGACCGTGGATCCGGAAGGCTGGACATACAGGATGCGGCTGGCGGTGGCGAAGGGTGGTGCGGCCATCACGCCGATAGAAAATGTGGCGAACAGCGCAATCTGGATGAACAGTGCCGCGCACTGCAGCAGTCTGCTGCAAGCGACCGCCGATGCGGCCGAGCTTCTGGTCAGGGCGGTGATCGAACGCCGGGGCTTGCCTGCTGACCGAAGCCATGACGTCGCCGAACTGGCCGCCGAGTTCGGCGCACAGCGGCCCGGCGAAACGGAATTGGTCGAACGAATTGCAGCCCTGAACGGCGCCAGCCGCCGGCATCACGTGGAGATGTACAGGTTCCGACCTCCGGACGTGTCGAACGTGAAAGCCGCCGTCCGGCGACTGCTCGGGACACTCGATCTCTGGGCCTCGGTAGTCGAGACGGGGGACGATGACATGGTCGGACAACAGGCCGGACTGGCCCGGATGGCCGCCCGTCAGGGAGTTTCCTGGTCCGATCGGGCGTGTGCGCCGGTAAGGCCGAAGTCAGACGAAGCCGGTCCAGCGCAGGCCGCAGGCGAGGCAGCACTCGCCGATCGGTCGGCGCTGACCGACGCGATTGCGCTGTTCCGCGACCGGATGCGGCGGGTCTTGGACGGCCCGGTACTCCGGGGGCCCGGAGAGCCCGGTCAACATCCCCGATCCGCAAACACCTCTTTCACTGTTGGAGTGCTGACGACCGGTCCCATCGGGACCCGAACGGTTCGTCATCGAACGGCGGCGGCGACGGGGATGGGCGCAGAGCACGTCGAATTCCGGCGATCGTCGCGCACGCCTGACCGACCCTGTCCCGGTCGAACATGGAGGGGTCATGGTCGGAAAGATGTCGGTACGGCAGCCGTGCGCGAACGGGAGTTCGGAACGCGTCAACGGCGGATTCCGGGTACAGGCCGACCGGAATCAGCGTGGGAAGTCGCTGCGAACAACGGTGGCACGCGCTTGCACGCGGCATCCCCGCTCCATACACTCCCGGCGTCATTGACCCATGGTTTCGGGAGCCCGGTGTGTCGGCTTCACACGTCTCGAACCTCGATGTCGCCCGGTATCTCGAGCACCACAGGATGATGCACCGGATCCGTGCCTTCGAGGAATCGGCCGCGCGGGCCGCCACGGACGGACTCGTGCTCGGCGCCATCCATCTCTCGATCGGACAGGAGGCCATCGCGTCCGGCATCTGCCGTGCCCTGCGACCTTCCGACTACCTTCTCTCGACCCATCGCGGACACGGACACACCCTTGCCAAGGGCGCCGACGCGGTCGCGATGATGAAGGAACTGCTGGGTCGCGACGGCGGTATCTGCAAGGGCAAGGGCGGATCGATGCACATCGCCGACGTGGGTGTCGGCATGCTCGGGGCCAACGGCGTGGTGGCGGCCAACATCAACATCGCCGCCGGAGCGGCCCACGCCATCAGGCTCAGGCGTTCGGACGGGATCGCGTGTACCATCTTCGGCGATGGCGCGATCAACCGGGGTCCGTTTCTCGAGGGCGCCAACTGGGCAGCGGTGTTCGGCCTGCCCGCCCTGTTCGTGTGCGAGAGCAACGGCTTCGCCTCGACGACCCGCACCACCGCGATGACGGCGGGTCCCGGCGCCGCCGAGCGGATCCGCGCGCTTGGCATTCCGGCGGACGAGGTCGACGGCAACGATGTGGTAGCGGTCGACGAGACGGCACGGGCCGCGGTCGCCGCCGTCCGCTCGGGCGGCGGGCCCCGTTTCATCCTCTGTCACACATACCGGCTCCACGGACACACCTCGACCGATCCGGCGCGCTATCGCAGCGAGGACGAGGTCCGCGAGGCATGGAAGAACGATCCGATCGCGCGTTGCGCCACGCAGCTGCGCGAGGCCGGGGTCGATGAGGAGATGCTGCTTGGCCACCGCGACGCGGCGGCAGCAGAGATGGCCGAGGCCTACGAAACCGCACGCGCGGCGCCATGGCCCGACCGGGCACTCGCGTACAGCGACATCCAGGATATCGGCGACCCCCGCGAGAGGGCATACTGATGACGGTCATGAGCTACGCTGCGGCCGGCAGGCAGGCGCTCGCCGAGGAGATGCGCCGCGACCCCCTGGTCTGGGCGGTGGGGGAGGACCTCGGGCGCGGCGGCGTCTTCGGCCAGTATCAGGGGCTGCAGGAGGAATTCGGCGCGGAACGGATCTCCGATGCGCCGATCTCCGAATCCGCGATCATGGGGGCCTGTGTCGGCGCCGCCATGGCCGGGACCCGGCCGGTGGTCGAGATGCGCTTCGCCGACTTCGCGCTCTGTGCCATCGACGAGCTGGTCAACCAGGCGGCGAAGGCGCGGTACATGCTGGGGGGCCAGATACGGGTCCCGATGGTGATCCGCGAGCCCATGGGCATGTGGCGGTCGTCGGCAGCGCAGCACAGCCAGTCGCTCGAGAGCTGGTATACCCACATTCCGGGACTGGCGGTCGCGGTCCCGTCAACGCCGGCCGACAACCTGGGCCTGCTGAAGACCGCGATCCGCTCCGATGACCCGGTGGTCTACCTGGAGCACAAGAACAGCTGGGGCCTCGAGGGAGAGGTTCCCGACGCAGACGTCCTGATCCCCTTTGGCTCGGCCCGGCTGCACCGTGAGGGAAGCGACCTGACCCTGGTTTCCTGGTCGGCCCAGGTGCACGTGGCGGCGGCAGCGGCCGAAACCCTGGCCGCTTCGGGCACCTCGGTGGAGGTGATCGACCTGCGGACACTGTGGCCCTGGGACCGCGACGCCGTACTCGCGTCGGTGGACAAGACCGGCCGGCTGCTGGTCACCCACGAGAGTGTCGCCGTGGGCGGCTTCGGCGCGGAAGTGTGCGCGACGGTTGCCGAGCACAGCCACGGCGTGCTGAAGGGTCCGGTCCGCAGGCTTGCCGCGCCCCGGATTCCGATTTCCTATGCGCCGCCGCTCGAGGACCAGGTACGGGTGACCGCCGAGATGATCGTCTCGACCGTAACTGACATGCTGCGCGGCTGACCCCGGCGCAGGAGGCAACGACATGGCCAGACAGGGGGATGGCATTCCGCACCGGAGGCCGGACACGTCCCCGGAAGACGGGCGGGAGTACACCGACTTCGGGTTCGGCACCGTGCCTGTTGACGAGAAGACGCGTCTCGTCGGCAAGGTGTTCGATTCGGTTTCCGGACGCTACGATCTCATGAACGACCTCATGAGCGCCGGGGTCCACCGGCTGTGGAAGGACGCGATGATCGACTGGCTGGCTCCCCGGCCCGGACAGCAGTTGCTCGACCTTGCCGGCGGGACCGGCGACATTGCCCGCCGCTACCACGACCGTGGCGGCGGCCCGGTGCTGGTCTGCGACATCAACCCCTCGATGATCGAGGCCGGACGCGCCCGCGGCACCCCCGGCATCCGCTGGCTGTGCGGCGATGCCGAGCAGCTGCCGATCGCGGACCGGTCGATCGAGGTCTGCACCATGGCTTTCGGGTTGCGCAACACGACCCGGATCGATGTCGTGCTCCGTGAGATCCGCAGGGTGCTGGCCGTTGGCGGGCGCTTTCTCTGCCTCGAATTCAGCCGGCCGGTGCTGGAGGTGCTGCGCCGTCCCTACGATCTCTACTCGATGCGGATCATCCCCGAGATCGGTCACCGGGTGACCGGTGACAGGGACGCCTATCGCTACCTGGTCGAGAGCATCAGGCGGTTCCCGGACCAGGAAGCACTGGCCGAGCGCATGCGGTCCGCAGGACTGGACCGGGTTTGCTGGCGAAGCCTGTCGGGCGGAATCGTCGCCCTGCATTCGGGCTGGCGCCTCTAGCGCGGGAAGATGCTCGGCACTCCCCGCTACATCCTGCGACTGCTCCACATCGTCTGGACGCTGGCGCGGCACGGCGCGTTCACACCGCTCGAGCACGTCCCGCATGCTCCGGGTACGCTGATCCGCCTGGCGGGCCTGCTGCGCAAGCGCTCGCTGGACAGCCAGCGCCCCGGCGAAAGGATGGCCGCCGCCCTGGTTGCGCTCGGGCCGAGCTTCGTCAAGCTCGGCCAGTCAGTGGCCACCCGGCCGGATCTGGTCGGCGAACAGACGGCCCACGACCTTTCCCGCCTGCAGCACAGTCTTGAACCGTTTCCCGCCGAACAGGCCCGCGCGACCTTCGAAAGCGAGATCGGCGGACCGGTCGGGCACTTCTTCCTGGAGTTCAACGATATCCCGGTGGCGGCGGCGTCGATCGCCCAGGTACACCGGGCCGTGACTACCGACGGACGGGACGTGGCCGTCAAGATACTCCGTCCGCAGATCGAAGCCCGGTTCGCCCGCGACCTGGGACTTTTCCGCTGGGCGTCGCGACTGATGGACCGCTCCCTGCCATGGATCCGCTGGCTGCGGCCGGTGGAAGTGGTCGAGTTATTTGCCGAGACCGTGACCCTGGAGCTCGACCTGCGCCTGGAGGCGGCAGCGGCGTCCGAACTCGCCCGCAACTTCGAGGGCGACGCCGACTTCAAGGTCCCGGAAGTCGACTGGCAACGCACCCGGCGGCGCGTGTTCACGCTCGAGTGGCTTGACGGGACCAGGCCCGACGACCGCGAGGTGGTGCACCTCGCCGGTCACGACCCCGACGAGGTGGTGCGCAAGAGCGCGGTGATCTTCTTCCAGCAGGTGTTTCGTGACGGTTTCTTCCACGCCGACATGCATCCCGGCAACGTTCTCATCCTTGATGACGGACGGATCGCGCCGCTGGACTTCGGGATCATGGGCCGGCTCGACCTCCCCACCCGCCACATCCTTGCCGACGTCCTGAGTTCCCTGCTCTCGTCCGATTACCTGCAGGTTGCATCGGTCTACCATCGCGCCGGTTTCCTGCCGCGGCACAAGTCGGTGGACGCGTTCGCCCAGGCCTGCCGCGCCATCTGCGAACCGATACTCGGCCGTCCCCTAGGGGAGATCTCGCTTGCACGGCTGCTCGGTCACATGCTGCAGGTAACCCGGCAGTTCGACATGGAGGTGCAGCCGCAGCTGCTGATACTGCAGAAGACCATGGTGGTGGCGGAGGGGGTTGGCCGTCACCTCAGCGACCAGGTCAACATATGGGACATTGCCCATCCGCTGATCGAGAACTGGATGCGGGACACCCGCTCGCCCGGGGCCCAGGCCCGGCAGATAGCGGGGTACGCGACAGACTTCTCTCGCCGCATCCCGGTTCACCTGATCCAGGCCGAACAGGTGATCCGCGACCTGAGCACGGGCGGCATGCGTCTGCATCCCGAGACCCTGCGCGAGATGGGGGGCGGCCGGAACGGCGGGCTGCAGCCGACATGGGTAATCCTGCTGCTGGCGGTGCTGCTCGTGCTTGCCCTGTTCGACTGAACGCCGGCCCGGCGTTCAGGCCATGTGGGGTTCGAGGATCTGACGGATCGCGAGACCGTCGGAGAGCCGGTCGAAACCGTCATTGATCCCGTCGAAGTCGATGCTGCGGTCGATCAGGCGGTCCACGGGCAGCCGCCCCTGGCGGTAGAGCTCGATGTGGCGCGGGATGTCGCGCACGGGCACGCAGCTTCCCATATAGCTTCCGCGGATCGATTTTTCCGAGTTCACGATCTCGCCCGGATCGAAGGAAAACAGGCTCCTGTTCGGTGCGAGACCGACGATCAGCACCTCGCCGCCGCGACGGATCGAGCGGTAGCAGGTCTCGGTCGCGGCGACCGAGCCGGCAAACTCGAAGGCGTGGTCGACACCGCCGTTGCTGAGATCGAGGATCTGCTGCACGTGGTCGGGCTCGGACGCGTCGACCGTGTGGGTTGCCCCGAGCTGGCGGGCAAGCCCGAGGCGGTCCGGATTGACGTCGACGGCGATGATGGTCTCCGCCCCCGCGAGCCTCGCCCCGAGCAATCCGTTCATCCCCACCCCGCCAAGCCCGACACAGGCAACGCTGTCGCCGGCACGAATGCGCGCGGTGTTCAGCACCGCGCCCACCCCGGTCATGACCGCGCATCCGAAGATCGCGGCCTCGGCAAGCGATACGTCATCGTCGACCCGGACCACGCTTCCCCGGTCGAGCACCGCGTACTCGGCAAAGCACGACACGCCGGACTGGTGGGCGACCTCATGCCCGTCGGCATCGCGCAGCCGGCTGCCACCGGCCATCAGATGCCCCTTCGCCCGCGCCTCGTTGTGGGTATCGCAGAGCTGGGGACGACCGCCGAGGCAGTTGGCACAGCGCCCGCAGGACGCAGAGAACTGGAAGACCACCGGATCGCCCGGACGGATGTCGCGAACGCCGACACCGACCTCCACCACCTCGCCCGACCCCTCGTGTCCCAGAAGCAGGGGCATCGGCCGGGCCCGGTTGCCGTTGATGACCGAAAGGTCGGAATGGCACAGGCCGGCACCGGCGATCTTCACCAGCAGTTCACCTTCGCGTGGCGCGTCGAGGTCGATCTGCTCGATACGCACGGGTTGCGAGACTGCATAGGGTCGCGAGGCTCCGGTCTCGCGCAGGATGGCGGCTTTCATCTTCATCCGGCTGATCTCCGTACAGGTTTGCCGACGGATCGTCAGCATACTGCCGGGGGGGTTCCTGTCGAAACCGATTATGTTGCCGGTCCCGGTCCCGGTGATCGGGCAAGAGCCACCGCGGTTGCCGCATGTACGAAAAACAGTTGGAAAGTTCTCGGCTTGGCCAATGTCTTGATGCTCCAGCGTCCTGGCGCACCAGGTGACCGGTGCGATCACCGGCACGAACAACCGTCACACAATCGGTAACGGCGCAGGCCGAAGCGATGCGCCGACAGGGATCGGCGGGGGGCGGAACTCCTGGAGGCCCGATCATTGGCAGGGCCGTCGGTGTGCGTGATTGCGCCGCCTTGATTGCATCGCAATCACGCGTGGAATCGGGCATTGGCCGGAACGGAAGGCAGGTCCATGGCGGGCATCACGACCCGCAACCTCGACGACAACGTGAAGACACGCCTTCGGGTACGCGCGGCGAACAATGGACGGTCCATGGAAGAGGAAGCGCGGCTCGGTAGTGGCTCAGTTTGAAATTCTGTCCGCTGCCCCGCGCAGGCCGCGGTCAGGGTTAGCCGAGGAGAAGGATTTGTGGGCCGATGTCTTGACCCGACCCGCTGATGCTGCGACCGTTCGCCCATGCTACCACCCACACCAAAGCCCCGATGCCCGCGAGACGGCAACCAGCTTGCCGTTCAGGTCGTTCAGGAATCAGTAGCCGAGGCCAAGCCTTCCGCAGCTCGTCTGTCGAGGTAACCCATCGAGGGTGACACTACTGTGCCTCATGGGGGGGTCGGCCTGAGCCCCGAGTCCCCTGAGCCTTGGGCGGCCCCAGCGAAGGCAGGACGCATGACAGACAAGAACGAGACGCCAGCCCAGAAGAAGCTTGAGGACGCGCTCTCTGAAATCAACGAGACGTCGCGTAGGGCTACCGACGGCAAATGGCTTGAACGGCTGACGGCGGACTGCGCCCCTCTCATCGCTGAGTGGGATGTCCGCGAGGCGTGGACGTGGGAGGAATGGCCTGGGAGCGATCACCCCGATAGTGGCATTGATGTAATCGGTGAGCGGTCCGATGGCCAACTCATCGCGATCCAGTGCAAGTCTCGGCAACTCGATGACCAGGGTTCGGGACCACCCATCACCAAGAACGAGATCGACAGCTTCATCGCGGAGTCATCCGGTGTTGAGGTCTCGTTTGCCGAGCTCTGGCTGGTCGTCAACGGCGGGGTCGACGTCAACGCAAATGCGCAGCGGGTCATGGAGGGGAACAAGGTTGCGCACGTCAATCTCTATGCGGACATCGAGAAGCAATGCGACGGTACGCGTAGCGCACGTCTGGAGGGCTGCCCCCACTGCGAACCCGACTCCGACGCCGCTGCCATACAGACGCGGGATTGCATGCAACGGGAAGCTGTGCGGGTGGCCGTTTCCACCCTGAGAGCGCATGCGAAAAGCGGTACGGGAGCCGCCAGAGGGCGGATCATCCTCCCGTGCGGCACGGGCAAATCGCGCATCGCACTCCGGCTAATCGAGGAGCTGACCGAATCGAGACAGGTCTCGGCCATCCTCTGCCCTTCAATCGCGTTGGTTGCGCAGCTGCGCCGTGAGTTTCTGATCCACGGCAGCAGGCCGCTTGTCGCGCTCGCCGTGTGCTCCGACCAAACCGCCGCCCGCGGAAGCGACCTGTCGCAGGACCAAGCGGCGGACTTGAGCCGGGCCAGCGCCCGCGACGTGAAGGGGCGCGTGACCCACGGAACCCGACGAGATTGCAGAATGGATGGAGACCTTGCCCGAAGCCCGCATCGGCGTGATCTTCGGCACGTATCAGTCGAGCCACAAGATCGCCGAGGCTTTGACTTCAAGTCGCACGACGCTTGCGGTGCTGATCGCCGATGAGGCGCACCGGACGGCGGGTATCCGGCGGATCAAGGGGGACAATGAACGCTTGCGAGACTTCACCGTCTGCCACCACGAGCAACGCTTCCCGGCGACTTACCGTGTCTACCAGACGGCCACTCCGAAGATCTACAAAACCCCGAGAGAGCGCAGGGCCGAGAGGCGGATGAGACAACCGGACTGGATCGTTCGCAGCATGGACGATGAAAACGTGTTCGGCCCTGAGCTCTACCGGAAGTCCTACCGGGATGCCGTGAACAACGGCTGGCTTTCGGATTACCGGATCATCGCGCTCGGCGTGAACGACCCCGAGGCCTACCAAACCGCCAACGGACTGGCTGGACAAAGGGGTAGTCGCCTGTCCACCGTTCAATTTCTGCGTGGGCTCGCCTTGGCCCTGGTCATGGGCGGTGCCACCCGAAAGGGAGAAGACAGGCAGGTCATCCGTTCCTCCATCAACTTTCTGAACACCGTAGACAAGTCGAAGGAGATGACCAAAGCACTCGAATCGAGGACCGTCCGCGATTGGGTAGGCAGCAGGCTTGATGCGTATGGCGTGAAGGAGGAGCCTGCCGACTATCGCCTGCAACATCTCGATGCGCAGAGCAATGTGGCGCAGCGCGAACAGGCCAAGGCGCAACTCGCCGCGGCGACGGATACTGAGCCACGTGGCATCCTCAATGTGGGGATTTTTGGCGAGGGGACGGATGCGCCCTCTCTCTCGGCGGTCGGTTTTCTCGAACCGCGCAAGTCGCCGGTGGACGTGATTCAGGCGGTCGGACGTGTGATGCGCCTCTCCGAAGAGAAGGACTGGGGCTACATCCTCTGCCCAATTGTCATTCCACCGAACGTGGACGCCGAGAGGTGGCTTGCAAACACGAACAATCCCGATGAAGGCTGGCAGGCGTTGGGCCAAATCCTGATGGCGCTGCGTGCTCACGACGACCGCATCGAGGAAGGGCTTGCGGATTTGATGAGCGTCTACCTCCCTCCCGAACCGCCGGAGGAGCAGGAAGTGACCACCGTCGTGGCCGTGGGTTCGGAAACGGGCCGCGCCGCGTTCTACCTGCACAAAGGCAAGCAGGGCAGCGCCGAGCGTGCTGTCGAGCGTGTGGTGAGGGGCACAGCGCGACGCGCTGATGAGTTTCGCCCTCTCAGCGAGGCGATGCCGGAAGGCTCAGGCGGCAACGGGGGAACGACTGTTCCCGAACAGCCGCCGGAAACCGAAACGCATCGGATCCTGACCGGGAAACTAAACCGGGACGGCAGCGTTGAGATGCGCGAACAAGGGGTTGAAAGGGAAAAGCCCAAAGCAGACGGCACACTCGGTCCCGTCAACGTGAAAAAGACCAAGGCAACGGGCCGTAAGATGCTCAACGGTGAATCAGGCGACAAGATCTTCGCGCGAAAACGGAAAACTCCGGAAGAATTGGTGGAACTCCGTGAACAACGAACCCTGAACCTTCTCACGGCTTCTCGGGCCGACGACATGGGAATTTTCGTCAACCTTCTGGAAAAGTCGGGCCTTTGCCGCAACAAGGCGCAGCGCAGCGTCAACACCCTCGAGGAGGCTATTGCGGAAGCGAGACTACGCCTCGAGGAGGATGAGCTTGCCGCCCCACTCGACGCGCACTTCGGCCTGAACAAGCACTCAAACGCGACGGACAAGGACTCCGCGGACGGCTGCACCATCGCGTCGTTGTTGCTGATGAACGCGGCCATGCTGCATCAGCGAATTGCCGCTGGCGGTTGGCTCCCGGGGGTCGTGGGCCTGGACGCCATCAAGGTTGCGCCGAACGCGGCCCAGCTCGCGTTGCGCCATTGGAACATGATCACCCGTCACGACTTTCGCCCGGTGCTCGAACCCGCCATTGAGGTGATTTCGAGCGTGCAAGACACCGGGCGCGAATCGGGGTTGAACAAAGCGGTGAGGCACATTGCCGCCGAAGCGGAGCGACTTGCGGAGAACTACGCGGACCTTGGTGCCGATTACGCCGGCGAATTGTTCAACAAGGTCATGGGCAACCAGGCGTCGGACGGCGCTTATTTCACGCGCCCGGTGGCGGCTTCGCTGCTAGCCCGGCTCGCGCTCGATGTGGCGGCGCCCGATGCCGACTGGACCAGTCCCGAAACATGGGAGACGAACCGCGTCGTTGACTTGGCGTGCGGCTCGGGAACGCTGCTTGCCGCGTCGCTCACCGAAATGAAGCGTCGGGCGCGGGAACGGGGCGCGGGCGAGCGACAACTCGCGGCACTGCAAAAGCTCGCGGTGGAGAACACCATCGTTGGGCTGGACTTCAACCCCGTATCGCTGCAACTGGCCGCAGCCCAACTCACGTCGGGTAACGCCGACGTGACGTACCGGAACATGGGTCTGCACCGAATGCCCTATGGGTCTAATGGCGACAATGTGCAGCGCGTGCGGGCTGGGTCTCTTGAGTTGCTTGGACAGCGCAGGATCATCGGTAGAGATGGTGAATTCGATCTGGACGAACCGGATGTTGGCTCAAGACGGCTGCAGATGGCGCAGGATGATCCGACCCTTGAAGATGCGGTCGACGCTGCGTTGGGAGCGCGCGTGGTGATTATGAACCCGCCGTTCACGAGCAGAGAAAATATGGGGGAGAAGTTCTCGGATGGGATCAGGAGACGTTTGAGAGAGAGGGTCGATGGGCTGGAGAGAGCGCTGGTCCAAAACGATCCCGAACTGGACGGGTTTGTGAGCAAGACCTCGATTGGGCCACTGTTCGAGGCGCTTGCCGAGAAGTGCGCAGGTGCGGCCAGTGGCGTTGTAGCTATGGTGACGCCAACCATTGTGTTTACAGGGCCTGCGTCGATGCACATGCGGCAGGTCTTCGCGAGGCGATTCCACATCCACACGCTTCTCACCTGCCATCAACCGGGCCAGATCAACCTGAGTCAAAATACGTCCATCAATGAGAGTTTAATCGTTACCCGACGTCACGATCCGAGGGAGGGGGCAAAGCCCCCAACGCGAATCATCAGCTTGGACAGAATGCCGAGTGACGATCAGGCGGTTGCCGAACTCCACGATCGCCTCGTCCGATGCGAAACGGGGCCGCTGTCTGATGGTTGGGGCGAGGTCTCCGAGTGGCCGGTGGCGCGCATCGAGGCCGGCGACTGGACGGCAGGGGTGTTTCGGGCGCCTGAACTGGCTAATGCGGCCTTCGAGGTCTCCACTGACGAGTCGCTTCTTCGGATGGAAGATCAGGACATGGTGCCATCCGCAGTGTTGGGTGGAGGTGGGCGAATGCGCGACTTCGGGCGGGCCGATGCTGACGCGCCGGGCGTATTTCCGGTGTTGTATTCCAAGGCGGCAGAGGCGCAGCGAACCATTCGGGGTGTACCCGATCAGCATTGGGCAGCCAAGAGGCCGGTTCCGCGGCGTGAATGGATTGAAGTTCTCGGCACAGATGGACCTCAGCACCCTGACATCGCCCGTCGGATCGTGAATCAAACTGCCCACCTGCTGGTAACGGCTGGGCAGGATACCGGCACAGGCCGTCTCTCGGCCGTGGCGCAGGAACAGCGGTGTGTGGGCCGAGGTTGGCTCCCGGTGCCGGGCGTCACTCTGGAAAAGGCGAAGGCCGCAGCCGTCTTCCTAAATTCGACTGTGGGACGACTACAGCTGCTACGCAATCCCGGGAAGAAGTTGGCATTTCCGAACTACGAACCTGCGGGCCTGAAAACCATCCGTTTGCCCAATCTCTCCGACACCTACCTCGTTGACGGCTTGGCCCGCTGCTGGGAGGCCACGGCGGAGACGGAAGTGCCGCAGTATCGTGACGGGGAGTGCGAAGTGCGGCGCGTTTGGGACGATGCCGTGGCTGATGCGTTGGGATGGGACAAGAACCGGCTTGCCGCGATTCGGCATCTGCTGCACCAGGAACCTCATGTCAGGGGGCTTGGTTACAACCAGTTTGGATAAGGGTGAGGAGGGAAGAACTCTCGCAACTGAAGTCGTGGAAATCGAGGCTTCATTCTTTCTTTCGAGGCTCACGCTTTGAGCCACCTACCATATAAGCTCCTTCGCCCATCGAGCCTTTCGGGTCATCGGTCCTGATGAATCGTCCTTCTTGAGAGAAGCGTGGCCAAATCATCGCGATGCTCTGCGAAGGCATGTCAATGCGCGCGGTGGCACGGGTGGCGGACGTCTCCAGGAACACCGTCGACAAGCTTCTCCAGAACGCGGGCTCAGCTGCTCTCGACTACCAGGACCAGATGATGGTGAACCTTCCGCGTCGCCGCGTCCAATGCGACGAGATCTGGTCCTTTGTCTATGCGAAGGAGAAGAACGCGTCGCGGGCCACGGCGGCACCCGAATAGGCCGGGGATGTGTGGACCTGGGTGGCCATCTGCGCGGACACGAAAATTGCCCGTGCTGGCACGTGGGGGCCCGGGACGGGGGTCACGCCTTCGATTTCATGGGGACCTGCGTCCCGGCTGGCAAACCGCGTCAAGCTCACCACGGACGGACTCAGCGCGTATCTGGAGGCCGTCGAGGACAACTTCGGTACCGATATCGACTATGCCATGCTCGTCAAGTTATACAGCGAGCCTCCTGGCCGTGAGGACGAGCGGCGCTACAGTCCGGCCGAGTGTGTCGGGATCAACATTCGACCGGTGCACGGGGTCCCAGACCCCGATCACACCAGCACGAGCTACGTGGAGCGTCAGAACCTCACGATGCGGATGAACATGCGCAGGTTCACCCGGCTCACCAACTCGTTCTCGAAAAAGCTCAAGAACCACATGCACGCGATCAGCCTGCACTACCTGTTCCACAACTTCTGCCGCATCCATACGACTCTGAAGGTCGCGCCGACGATGGCGGCCGAGGTGACGGACACGCTTCACGATGTGGCCTGGATCGTGGAACTCGTGGAGGCCGCGACACCGACGCCCGGACCGCGGGGGTCATACAGGCCCTGAAATTCAAACTGAGCCACTACCCGCGGCTCATCCTGCGTGATGCCGGCGGGAGGCGGGAAGACCCGGGCTCCCGCACCCTGATGGCGGTCTGCGTCGGGTTGCGCCATGGCCCCGGTGTGCGCGATGCTGCGCTGCCTTTGCAGTTCCATCAGCAGACGGGAGTTTCCACCATGCCGCGTGACCTGCCGCGCCCGACCCGGGACCCGGACCGGGTCCGCGCCGACATCGACCGCTGGGGCTACGGGCTGCATGAGGGCCTGCTTGAGGACCCGCTGTTTTCGGCCGTGCGCGACCGGCTGCTTGAACAGGCTGCCGCCGAACTCGCCCGGGGCCATGCGTTCGAGGACGGCGGGCCGACCCAGCAGTGGGGCCAGTTTCGCGACGAACACGGCCGGATCCGTCCCGAGGCCTTCACGGGGGCGCACGGGGGTGTGAATCAGCGGGTGTGGCTGCTTCCCAACAAGGGGGCCGCGTTTCTCGATGTCCTCGAAATCGACAGCATGCACGACCTGGTCGAACACGTACTCGGCGATGAGTACCAGCTCTCTTCCTTCAGTTCCAACATCGCAAAGCCCGGTGGACTGCCGATGAACCTGCACACCGACCAGTGGTGGGCGCCGGAACCGACCCGGCCGGGACGCCGGCCGCTTCCCGTCGGCTCGATGACCCGGACGCGATTCGACAACGACCCGGACCGGCCGGATACCTCGGACATGCTGGCGCCGGCGGCCTGCAGCAACGTCATCTTCATGATGAACGACTTCACCGATGCCAACGGCGGGACCCGGGTGGTTCCCGGCAGTCATCTTGCCGGCCGGCACCCGGACCCGGAGCGTGACCACGACGTCGAGACCGTGGCGGCGGAGGGACCGGCGGGAACCGCACTGGTGACCGACGGCCGGATCTGGCACGGCACCGGCGCCAACCTGACCAATGGAGCCCGGGTTGCCATGCTGCTCACCTTCTGCGGACCGCAGTACCGGCCCCAGGTCAACTACCCGGTCGCACTCGACCACCGGATCCTGGACGAGGCGTCGCCGCGGCAGAAAGCGATGTTCGGCCTCAAGGTCTGGTGGGGATACGGACGGACCGGACATCCGAGCGTCGAGTTCATCCGGCCCGATCAGCAAGGGCTGGGCGAACTGCACCTGGACTGAACGCAACCCGGAGAACGCGCATGGGCGCCGCACTCGAAGGCATCCGCATCATCGACATGACTCACAACCAGGCCGGTCCGGCCTGCACCCAGGTCCTGGCCTGGCTCGGCGCCGAGGTGATCAAGCTCGAGGAACCCGGCAAGGGTGACGTTGCCCGCATTCACATGCGCGAGAAGTCTGACGGCGACAGCCTGTTCTTCCTGGTGCTGAACGCCAACAAGCGCAGCCTGACCCTCAACCTCAAGCACGAGGAGGGCAAGGCGCTGTTCCGCCAGGTGATCGCCAGCGCCGATGTCCTGGTCGAGAACTTCTCTCCCGGCGCGCTCGACCGGCTCGGCTTCGGCTACCAGGCGCTGCGCGAGATAAACGAGCGGCTTATCTACGCCACCATCAAGGGCTTCGGAACCTGGGGGCCCTACAGCGGTTTCAAGAGTTTCGAGCCGATCGCCCAGGCCATGGGCGGAGCGATGTGCACCACCGGGTTCCCGGAAAACCCGCCGACCTTCGTGTGGCCTGGCATCGGGGATTCCGGAACCGGCATGCACCTTGCGATCGGCATCCTCGCCGCGCTGCAGCAGCGCCACAGCACCGGCACCGGTCAGCAGGTCGAGGTCTCGATGCAGGACAGCGTCGTCAACATCATGCGGATCAGCCTTCGGGACCACCAGAGGCTTGGCGGGGTGCAGCCGCGCACCGGCAACCAGCTCGGACGCACGGTACCGGGCTCGACCTATCCCTGCGCCCCGGGCGGGCCCAACGACTACATCTTCATCTTTGCGCAGCAACAGATGTGGCGTGCCTTCGCGACAGTAATCGGACGGCCCGACATCATCGACGATGCACGCTATGCCACCTTCGACGCCCGTTGGGACAATCGCGAGAGCCTGAATGCGATCATCGAGGGCTGGACCCGGCAGCATACCAAGCACGAAGCCATGCGATTGCTGGGCGACGCAGGAGTCCCGTCCGGCGCCTGCCAGGATACCGGCGAGATCTTCGATGACCCGCATCTGCGGGAACGCGACATGATCGTCGACCTCGACTATCCGGATCGCGGGGGCTACATGACTGTGGGGTGCCCGATCAAGTTGTCGGACTCGGCCGCGTCTGTGGTGCGGCCGCCGGTGCTGGGAGAACACACCGACACGGTGCTGACCGAGCTGTGCGGGGTCACACCAGACGAGATTGCGCGCCTGCGCAACGAGGGCGTGATCTGAAGAAAGGCCGCCACGGAGGAAGCAATGTCGATCACCATCAGGCAAGTCCACCCGCATTTCGTCGGTGAGGTCTCGGGTCTCGACCTGCGCCGGCCGCTCGACCCCGAACAGGCCCGGGAGATCCACGAGGCCATGGACCGGCTGGGCGTCCTGGTCTTCCACGACCAGGACCTGTCCGACGACCATCAGGTGGCGTTTTCCCGTAGCTTCGGAAAGCTCGAACTTGCGGTCGGCTCGAACGTGGTCAAGCCCGAACAGCGCCGGTTGCGGCTCGAGATGGCGGACGTGAGCAACCTGGACAAGCACGGCCAGATGCTCGAACGCAACGACCGACGACGCATGTTCAACCTTGGCAACAGGCTCTGGCACTCCGACAGTTCGTTCCGCGCCACTCCGTCCAAGTTCTCGATCCTGTCGTGCCGGTCGAAGCCCAGTACCGGCGGGAACACCGAGTACGCCTTCATGCCCGCCGCCTATGAAGCACTGGATCAGGAAACCCGCGAAGAGATTGCGGACCTGGTGACCGAGCATTCGCTGATCTTCTCGCGCGGCGTGATGGGGTTCGCGGACTTCAGCGAGGAGGAGCGCGCAACCTTCGAGCCCGTGCGCCATGCGCTGGTCCGGACCAACCGGCTCACCGGGCGCAAATCGATCTACCTGTCGTCCCATATCGGCTCCATCGTCGGCTGGCCGGTGCCCGAGGCCCGTGATTTCATCCGCGACCTTATCGAGCACGCTACCCAGCCGGAGTTCCGTTACGTGCACGAGTGGCGGGTCGGCGACCTGGTGATGTGGGACAACCGGCAGTGCATGCACCGCGTGCGGCGGTTCCGCGACACCGGCGAGGTTCGCGACATGCGCAGGACTACGGTCGCCGGCGAAGGACCGACGATTGAGGCCGAGGCCGCCTGAGGGCCCGCGCCCGGTGCGCCGCCGGCGACACGGTGGCACTGGTTGCTGATGGCCGGCTGAACGCCCCGTACCCCGGGGCGCCGCCCGCTTGTATGCTCTGGCAGGTCTGATCTACCGTTGCGGGGAGGAACTGCACGGGAGATCAGCCATGACAACCAGAGACAGCAATCGTGAGGCCAGCCTGTTCGATCTCTACGCCCGGGATCCGGAGCGTGCGGACTGGCTGGTGTTCGGGCGCAGGAGCCACGGTGACCGACGCGGTTTCCTGAAGGGCGCCGGCCTTGCAACCATGGGAGCGCTGGTCGGCGCCGCCATCCCGTTCCACCGGTCGATGCCGTCGGGATTCATTCCCGAGGCCATCGCCGCCAGCCCGGAGGCCATCGCCGGCAAGGACGGTCTGACAATCCTGAACGACCGGCCGGTCAACGCGGAAACACCACCGCACCTGCTGGATGACGAGGTCACGCCGACGTCGCGTCACTTCATCCGCAACAACGGCCTGCTGCCCGACGACATGGACGCGGCGACCTGGTCACTCACCGTCGATGGCCTGGTCAACACGCCGCTCACGCTCTCGATCGAGGATCTCCGCTCCCGGTTCGAGGTCGTGACGCGTCGGCTGACCATCGAGTGCGGCGGCAACGGACGCGCCTTTTTCGATCCGCCCGCACGCGGCAACCAGTGGACACTGGGCGCCGTCGGCTGCGCGGAGTGGACCGGTGTACGGCTGCGCGACGTGCTGGAAGCCGCGGGACTGGGGAACGGCGTGGTCTACACCGCCCACGAAGGGGCGGACACCCACCTGTCGGGGTCCGACAAGCTGCCGATCTCGCGCGGTGTGCCGATCGAGAAGGCGATGGACCCGAACAACCTGGTCGCGTTTGCCATGAACGGCGGCCCGCTGCATGCGATGAACGGCGCGCCGTTGCGACTGGTCATACCGGGCTGGCCGGGATCGTGTTCGCAGAAGTGGCTGAAGCGCATCTGGCTTCGTGACGTGGTCCACGACGGCGCCAAGATGACGGGAAGTTCCTACCGGGTTCCGGACTACCCGGTGGCGCCCGGCGAGAAGGTGCCGAAGAGCGCCATGAAGATCATCCATTCCATGCCGGTCAAGTCGTTGATCACCACGCCCGAGACCGGCCTTGAAATCGCGGGACGCTCGCTTGAGGTTGCCGGCCACGGCTGGGCCGGGGATCACGAGGTGGCGCGGGTCGACGTGTCCATTGACTTCGGAGCGACCTGGCAGCAGGCCGAGCTTGCGGCACCGGCCAATCCCTACGCGTGGCAGAGATGGTTGGCGACGGTCACCTTTCCGCAGCACGGCTACTACGAGGTCTGGGCCCGCGCGACCGATACGGAGGGACACAGCCAGCCCTTCGCCATCGCGTGGAACCCGAAAGGCTACCTCAACAACGCGATGCACAGGATCTCGGTCCGGGTGACGTGATCGCGCGGTGCCGCCTGCCGGTACTGGCACTGGGTGCAGCTCTGCTCACCTGGTCCGGTACGGCAGTGGCCGAGGACGAGACGCTGCCGGCGGGAACCGGACGGAACGATGTCGAAGCGCTGTGCGGTTCCTGCCATTCGCTGCGCCTGGTTACCCAGCAGGGCCTTGCGCGGGACGTCTGGTCCGAGGTCATCGACTACATGGTCGAGGAACAGGACATGCCGGAACTCGAACCGAACGAGGAAGTCCTGATCCTCGACTACCTCGCACGGTTCTACGGCCCCGACCGGCTTGGAGCGAGAACCGCCGGACAGTAGCCGGGCGAACTGCGGGCAGCGAGGGAAAACGCCAGTGATCATGATTTCGACCTTTCAGGCACACTCCCGCCGCGGCGGGCTGCTGTACGCTCTGCTCCTGCTGGCGGTGATCGGCATCCTGGCGGTCGGTGCCGCGAACGCCGACGACCGGGCAACGGGAACCCGGGAGGGCGCGGAAACCGAAGAGGACTGGCGGGGCCTGGTCGAGGCGGCGGCCTATGCCTACGAGGCCCGCCGACCCTACCAGGCGCAGGAACTGCTCGAACGCGCGGTCGGGAAGACGGAACCCGGCAGCGAGGAACGGGCGGCCGTGCTCAACAACCTCGCGATCGTACTGGAGACCAACGGGCACCTCTCGGCAGCCGAGCAGCTCTACGTCCGCGTGATCGGGCTGTGGACGGCTCTGCTGGGGCCCGACGACATCAACGTTGCGCGCACCCTGGGCAACCTGGCCGATCTCCATCACCGCCAGGGACAGCTCGAAGAGGCCGCCGAGGCCTACGGGCTGGCACTGCAGAGCATCGGGCTTGTCTCCGGGCCCGAGGCGGAACAGGTTCGCGGCATCCTCGAGGAGGGGCAGATCAGGGTCCGTGATGACCAGGAACGACAGGCGTCCGAAGGTGGCGCCAAGGACCGCGGTTCCTGACGCCGGGCGACCGGCATCACCGTGAGCGAATGCCCGTCGATCGTTCCCCGCAGAGTGCCCGATTGTCGATCACAGCAGAGAAACGCTGGTCCGACACGATCCGGACACTCTAGGCCACGGACAGACAGGGACGCGTCGGCAGGCAAGGTTCGCGTGCCCGCCAGTTCAGCGTGCGTGCGCAATACAGGTCCAGAGACACTGTCATAATGGCACTGTGTGTTCTGCGGGCGACCACCTGTCGCCGACAGCGGTCATCTCGCTGCGCTGTGACATCGTTGGCGACTGCAGCGGCGGTCACAGTGTCGGCCAGGTCCCTGAAAGCGACAAGGTGCAGGTTGCGGCCGACGCGCTTCAGATCGCGAGATCGCGGTATTCAGCTGGCGCCGTGGCCGGTCGGAGACGCGGCTGGTCCGAGAGGACCGACTTTCGGACGATGTCGGCGGCGGTGCGCTTTGCGTGGGTACACTCGATGGTGCCGTAGGAGGTCCTGAACACTCCCTTGCGCCCTGTCGTCATGAAGGTCAAATACTGTACGGGAACCTGGGAAATGACGCCCCACTCCGAAAGGACGCATTCCAGGCTGGTGTAGTTGAATTCGCCGGCGCGCATCGCTGCGGCACTCTCCTCGAGCAGTCACCCGTGGCTGCGGCCCGACAAGGGATACAAGTAGAGGCCCTTGCCGAGCCGACCCGCTCGAGCAAGTCGACCCACGCCAGGCCAGCGAGGCTTTCCGAGAGAGCCTTCGCGGAATCGTCCGGGAACATCATTCGCGTGTCGGAGAATGTGAACGCGGCTCGCCCGCACCGCTCCCAGTCGGTGAGCGTATTGATGGCTTCGGCAATGCGCATCCGGGTTCTCGTTGGTGGTCATATACCTGAGCCGCTCTTGCAAACAGCGGGATCACGCGATTTCAGGGCCCTGAATAGGGGCAATTTTCTGAAAGAGAGGGGGCATAGGGATCACCCAGTGGTATGTTGAAGTTGCAAAACCAACAACATACTGACGAAAAGCAGTCTCCCCGATGCCCTGTTTTGAGAGTGTGTCCGACCTCTGGTACCGATTCCAAGGCGAGTTGTTTCCCGAACTGACCGCCGCCGTGGATCGTCTGTCGGATTGGCGCCGGAAGTTGATCGTGGTACTGGAGTCTGCGCCTCCCGAAGACCATCTCAGCCCGCAATTTTGCAAGCAGTTCGTGGTGCCGATCCGAATACAGACGTTCACCTACGGGCTCTGTCATGGCCTTGCTGTTTCACTCTCTCGCGTTTCGACGTTCCGCGCCATTCCCACGGCGGTACGGGGGGACGGCCGGACCAGATTCCGCGCCGGGCTTGGCGGGCGACGGCTTCATCACCGGCATAGGTTTTTGAGGACTTGACGAATGCAAAGGCCCATCCGGCTTCTACCACCCAACGGTTCAGTTCGACTTCCTCTCCTTCAATCCTACAAACACCCCGAAGCCGCACCAAACCGGGACGCAAGCGATCGCAGACTACATTGCGGCCTGCGATGTGCCGCTCCAGCGCCAGGCCCGCCTCGCGGCCGCAGGCCCATTCGGACTCGTCCGCGGCGGTACAGGGCTGCTTGAGTTCGGGCGCATCGATACCGTCGAGCCGAACCTGTGTTGCGGCCTCCCCGATCTTTATCGTATCGGCGTCGATCACCTGCGCCTTGCCGCCGAGCCGCCGAATCGCGCCCCTGCTGGTTTCAATCCGTCCGGCATCTCCGAGATCGGCGATAAGCCTGTCGCGGTTGAATTCATGCCCGAGCACGACGCGCCGCGATGCGCTCGGGTCTTCCCTTCCATCCACCGTTACAGGCCTGGACGACGAATATCCGACGGCCGTGAGCTTGCCGCGCGCCCACTCTCCGAGCGGCGTTCCGGCCGCATGGTCCAAGCAATGCGCCAGCACCGACTGCGCCCGGCGTTGCGACAGGCCGAGATTCGCCACCCATGCATCCCGTTTCGTTTGCGCGCTCTTCCATTCCGGCGAGGAATGGCCTTCGATGCGGATTTCGTCGATGTCGAACCGGTCCGCCGAGTTCCTGAGTTCTGCCAGCCATCGAGGGCAAATGTCGTCCAGAACGGCCTTGAAACTTGGCGGTATAACTGCGCTACCGGTCTCGAAAACCACCGTTTCGGGAAAGACGACCCGGCCGGAAGGGTCGATCTTCCCGCCCGCCTTCTCCACGTCCGTCGCAAGCTCGCGTTTCAGACTGTCGATGAATTCCCCGCGCGCCGCCGCGTCTTCGGCGAGCCGGTCCTTGACCGCCGCAAGCCGGCTATCGACGGCGCGTTCCTTTGCCAGCAGATCCTCGATCCGGCTCACCAGCTCTTCGTTACTGTCTTCTCCGTCGGGATCGAGCGCGCGGCGCAGGTCAATTGCTTCGACGATCTCCTCTTCGTTCTCCTTGATCCATTGCTCGTAGCCCTCCAACGCCGCCAGACGCTCCGGCGACACCGGGATCGCATCCGTCGAAAGCGCGTCCGGGTCTCGCGCAAGTCCGGTAAGTTTCTGCAACTCGTCCGGCTCCAGGGCTGCCGCCGCTTTCGCCAGATCACGTTGCGCCGGGTCCTCGACTAGCCCTGCCCGTTCTTCCAACGTTGCCAGCCGTTCATTCGACACCGGGACCGCCCCTTCCGTCAGCGCCGCCGCCGCCACAATCGCCTCCGGGTTGCGGGCAAGTTCGGCGAGCTTTCGCAACTCGCCCGGCTCCAGGGTTGCCGCTGTCTCCGCCAGTTCGCGCCGCGCCGGGTCCTTGACCAACCCCGCCCGTTCCTCCAACGCCGCTAGCCGTTCCTCCCGCACCAACGCAGCGCCTTGTTCAACCAGCCGCCAGTCCTCCGGTGACAGTTGTGACACCCGTTCCGCCTGTTCCTTCAACGCCGCCAGCCGTTTACTCGACACCGGGACCGCTCCTTCGGACAGCGTCGCCGCCGCCGCAACCGCCTCCGGGCTGCGGGCAAGTTCGGTGAGCTTTCGCAACTCGGCCGGCTCCAGGGCTGCCGCCGTCGCCGCCAGTTCGCGTCGCGTCGGGTCCTTGATCAACCCCGCCCGTTCCTCCAACTCCGCTAACCGTTCCTCCCCCACCAACACAGCGCCTTGTTCAACCTGCCGCCAGTCCTCCAGTGACAGTTGCGACGCTCGTTCCGCCTGTTCCTTCAACGCCGCCAGCTGCTCCGCCGGCACCAACGCAGCCCCTTGCTCAATCAGCGCCCAGTCCTCGGGAGACAATTGCGATGCCCGTTCGACCTCATCCTGCACTTGATGGCGCCAGAACAGCAGCAGCATCAGCAGCACGAAAGCGACCAGCATGAACGCCTCGGCGACCGTCAGCCCCATGATCGCTCCCCGGCGGTACTGGCTGCCGGAGTCCCCCGCAGGGAAGTATCTGTGCACCGCTCAGTGCCCCGTTTCGCCTAACGGCCGCGGTTGAACAAATTGCCTAAAGGCCACGAGGAGTCCGGCCTTCTATCCGCCAGGTCGCCGAGTTTCCCTATGGCTGTGGACAGCGCAGTATTCGCTGTTTCCAGCCTTTCCGCGGCGTCCGCAATGCGCTCCGCCGCGCCGGCAATATTCGTTTGCAAGTCGGCTGCGGTAGTGCGTTCCGCCGCCGCCTCGAAGTTTTCCGCCGCCGATTTGAGCTTCCCGGATGAGTCCGCCAACGTTGTAGAGACGGTGGATGCGCTCTCACCTATACGCGCGACCGCAGGTTCGAGCTTAGTTGCAATGCCATCCTCGACCCTTGCAAGTGTGCCGACGAGGCCGGACAGCGCCGCGTCAAGGCCATGGCTCTCGCGCGATAATGTAACTATACCACCGGTCAACGCCTTCATGCGCTCCAGTTCGTTGCGGACCGCTTCCGCGCTCTCTCCCGTTTGCTCGAAGGTTGTCCGGCTCAGGTTCGCCAGCTGGCCCACCTCCTCCCGGTATTCCGCAATCGCCTGTACGGCATCGCCCAGGACACGGCGCAGGTCGGCCATGGTACTTTCGAGTATCTGCCCGTATTCCCCGCTGCTGTGCTGCAGCGCTTCCCGAATGGAGCCATGACGCTCGGAGATAGTTTCAGTAATGTCCTTCAGGGCTTTGCGAAAAGCGGAAACGCTTTCTTGCGCAGCCACCCGATACGTCTCGGCGTCGTGGGCCACGCCTTCCTCTACGGCTGCCCAGTGCTCCGACAGCTTGCTTTCGGTTTCCTCGGAGAAACGGGTCAGCGCCGTTGAGCTGGACTCCAAAGCCTGCCGGTGTGCATCCGTATCCTGCGCCAAGGTTTTCCGAATTGCGTCCCGCTGTTCGGCCAATATCTGGCTCGTTTCGACTGAATAGCGCTTCAATTCACCAATGCTCATGCTGAGATGGGTGCGGAAATCGCGCACGGCGAGATCGAAATCGACGCGCGTTTCGCTTTCCTGCTGCGCAATATCGGGGGCCATCCTCTGCATCAGAACCCGCAACACAATACCGGCGATTGTCGAGGAAAGCGCAACGCCGAAGCCCGCAATCGTCTTCCCGAGCAACTGGTCCTGCGGGGCTGCATCGGCCGGCTCGTAGAGCTGGTAGAGGGTAACGGCTAGGCTCGTCAGTGTAAACACGAAACCAAGATAATAGCAGTTATCGCCGATTATGTCGTAGATGCGCTTGTCACTGATTGCGAGCGCAATCATCCAATAAACAAACAAAACCGCTATTGGCAGTCCAATGACTTCATAAATTGTAAAGTCCTGCAATCTAAAATACAGAATGCCGCCACTTCCCGCCAAAAAAGCAAGTGCAAGCGTCCCTCTGTTCAAACTCTCTCGACTGCTTCGCATGACAAAAGACCTTTGGTGAAAATGCACGTAATCTCACAGATCGCCAAGCAGGCAAGTGGTAGTACGGACACGGCTTGCACCCGCCCGATCGAAATAGTTAACCCAAAAGTCATCCACCGCCGCCTTATCAACCCCGGCGCCGGGCCTTGGAACGCGGCATATCTCGACCTCGACGCCCCGCAAACGGCCCGCCAGGCGTTCCGCGTCCTGCGAGCGAACGAAACGCCGCCAAGTGTCGCCACGATAGAAGCTGAAAGCCTCGCTGTTCTGGATCAGGTCCGAAACGATGATCACCCGCCGGGGATACGACGCATCGACGAAGCCCGGAGCCGATACAAGCAGCGCCTGCAACGACTCCATAATCGGCGAGCGCTCCGCCGCCGAACTGTCCAGCATCGCCGAAACGATAGCCTCAAAGGGCTCCAGAAACTCCTCCCGGTAACGCTCCTCGATCATGCGCGGGTTCTGGTAAATCTCGCTCGCCTCTTTCCCCGTCGCCGGCTTGCAGCGGGCAAAAACCGCGCCTCGCTCAGCGGCATCCACTCGCACTGCGCCCACTGCAATAAGCGTCCCCTGCCTGGCGTCATCGATCCGGCTGTCGAGCAGGCCCCGGAGACGATTATGCTGCACCGGATTCAGCGAATCGGTCAGATCAAGAAGCACCGCCAACCCGGCTGCAGAGCCGGAAGTCTTCGGGCAGAGCCTTTCATCGACGGTCTCCCCCTTGAATACGAACTGCACAAGGACGACCGCACCGATTGCGACGACGACGGCCACGGCCATTACAGCGGCCCACACCCAATTCGGAGCGCGCCCTCCGCGTTCGCGTGTCGTCCAACGCCTTCGCGGATAGCGGCTCACGCGCGGCCGCTCCGGTCGCCATCGAACGAATCCATGGCGTCTTGGCATGTCCGATGGATGCGCTCCACCGCCTTCTCCACGACGTCGGCAAGGTGTCGCGCAACTTTCGAATTCGGCGGCGGGGGCTCAACCAACTCCTCTTCGGCGGGGAAGCTGAACGCCTGTCGGAAATAGCCAGGTTCCGGCGTGCTGCGGGCTTTGCGGTTGGCATCTCGGTAAACAGCCAGCAGATCACCAGAAATCCGGTCGCACTCCTGTAGAAAAACCCGCCGCTGGCCAGCAAGCGCCAAAAGTCCTGTCCGGGCGCCTTGAGCGGTTTTGAATCCGCTCTGAAGTTTGTCACACTCAATCCCCAGATCGGTGACCGCACTGTCGCGGGTCTCGATCAGAGCCCTGAATGTCTCGTCTCGCAATTCTTGCCAATCACGCCGTTTCTGGTCGAATTTATCTGATACCCGGCTGTAACCGGGGTATGGATCGACCGCGCCATACGCTTTCCAGCCGGCAATGGCTGCAAACAGCAGTCCGAGACCGGTTAACAGCCAAGCATCTAAACTTTGCATTTGCGCATGTCCGGCAACCACACGTTCGAATGCCGCTCCAGCGGCTTCATTCCAATCGACTGTCGCGGTCAAGTCCCGAAAGTGCCCAACCAAAAAATTAGTAAAAAAAGCAAAACATACGCCAAGGATCAACGCAAGACAACCCACGAGTTTACGCAAGAACGTCGCATGATTTTTCTGACGGACACTATGTCCTGCAATACTCGCGGCTCCAACATTGACAATTGAAATTACCAAGGCAGTAATCACACCGCCCGCCAATCCTGCTACATTAGCATCAGCAAAGAAGACTCCGTTCAGTGCCGATTCCGCAAGAATTATGATGGAGCACAACGCCCACCACTGCCACATACCTCCCGTTTGGTACGCCTGCCGGTCTAGACCATTGTCCTGCTTGAATCGCATGAGGCCGGCTTCGCTTCCATTCAGGTCGTCTCGCGCATTATTCAATCGGGTACGTCTCGCATTCACCTCCCTACGAAAATCGGTTTCGGTATTGTTGGCAATGTTCCGAATCCCCGGTCCGATAGCGTCAACGGCCTCAATGCGCTCCCGGTACACCTGTTCGTGCTCGGCCGCGTTCCCCAACCCCTGCCGCCGAAGCTTCCCGACGGCGGCGATCGCCTCCCGCTCCACCGGATCAAAATCGACGGCGTTGCTGTCGGGTTGGCCGACCCTGCCGTTCTCCAGTCCGCGCACTTCCAAACGGAGTTGCTTCCCGATGGCGTCGAGATCGACTGGAGGGAATATCTCGCCCGGCAAGGTGGTTTGGTGGTTCTGTTTCTTGTTCAGGCCGAACATGCTCTCGAACGCTCCCTTCCCGCCACCCTCTCCTGCCTACGCCCGCCTTCCGAACTCAGCACGGCAGAGTAACTATACTATAGAGCCATGCCTTGCAAATCAGCGGTCTCACACGATTTCAGGGACCTGAACAGGGGCGATTTTCGGAAAGAGAGGGGGCACAGGGACCACCCAGTGGTATATTGGTGTTGGGATACCAGTAACATACTGACGAATAGCAGTCTACCCGATACCCTTGTTCAAGAGTGTGTCCGAATTTCTGGCGCTGATTTCAAGGTGAGTTGATTCCCGAACTGACCGATGCCGTGGGTCGACTGTCGGATCGGCGCCGGAATCTGGTTGCGGTATTGGAGTTTGCGCCCTCTGAAAACCGGTCAGCGTCTCTCCCACCACTCTGAGTTCACAGTTTTGCAAGTAGCTCACCTGATATTGATATAGGTGTTTTGTCCACCAGAACCGACGGACATTCCGTGTCCCGGAGAGCCTCGAGCGGCTGACTGCGAGCCTGGCGCGGCCCCGACAACGCTGCGGAACCGGCCGGCGACCTCGCGGGTCCGGAGGAGCCGATCACTCCCCCGGTGGCCTGTGGCCGGTCGGGTTCAGCGACCACGTCGACGTGCCGGAAGCGGGCCACGGGAATGCCCGGCACAGGCGCCGGCCGGGACCTGAGCGGCGGGGTCCTCGGGAGCCGCCCGCACTCCGGATAACCGGCGTGAAATCCGTGGCACCTGCAACGGGACATGACTGTCGCCCTCCGCACGGGCGGTAGTTCTTGACGCACGCCATGATGCGTCCCATGGTCGATCGATGGTCGCCTGCGTCCGCAAAGGCCGGAACCGGGCATCCGTCGCAACCCTCATGTTTAGCGGTCAGGCGCTGCATTGGCCGGACCGTCCCGCCAGGAGGTCCGCGTCATGACATGGTTTGTCACCATCGTCGTCGTCCTGATCGTTGCCGTTCTGGTCGTCCTGTTTCTCAACCGGTACTTCCGCAAGGCAACGCGCGAAGTGGCGCTGATCCGGACCGGTGCCGGCGGGCAGCGGGTCATTCTCGATGGGGGCTGCCTGGCGCTGCCGTTCCTGCACAAGGTATCGGAAATCAACATGCGGACCTCGAAGCTGGAGATCGAGCGCCTGGGTCCGAAGTCGATGATCACCTCCGATCGCCTTCGGGTCGACATCGGCGCGGAGTTCTATGTCCGCGTCGACGCCAGCAGGGACGGTGTGGCAACGGCAGCCCAGGCACTGGCCGGCAAGACCTTTCGCGCTTCCGATCTTGCCGAAACTCTCGAAGGCAAGCTGGTCGACGCCATGCTCTCGGTCGCGGCCGGTTACACCATGGATGAACTCCAGGACAACCGGGCCCGTTTCAGCGCCGAGGTCAGCGAAATCCTGGCATCCAACCTGGCGCAGAACGGCCTGCTGCTGGAATCGGTCTCACTGACCCGGCTGGACCAGACCCCCTTCCATGCGCTGGATGAAAACAACGCATTCAATGCGCTCGGCATGCGGCGGCTGTCGGAAATCATCGCGATCAACAGGAAGGAACGTGCCGCGATCGAGGCGGACGCCGAGGTTTCCGTTCGCCAGAGCGAACTCGAAGCGACCAAACGCAAGCTCCTGCTCAGCCAGGAAGAGGAAAAGGCGACGATCGACCAGCACCGGGAAATCGAAACCGCCCAGGCGCGCAGCCAGGCAGTCGTGGCCGAAGAACAGGCCGCCAGCGAACAGCGCCGCGATACCGCCCGGCTCGAGCGCGAGCGCGAGGTCCGCATGGCTGAAATTGCGCGCGACCGCACACTTCGCCAGCAGCAGCTGGACAGCGAACTGAACGTTGCAACGACACGGGTCGACAACGCGGTGAAGCTCGCCGCAAAGCAGATCGAGGAAGCCCGGGCCCAGGCGGAGGCCCAGGCCGCGAAGGCCGAAGAAGCAGCGGCCGAGGAAGACGTACGCACCGCCCGAGAAACCGCGGTGGCAATGCGCGACCGGCGTCTGGCGGTCATCCGGGCCGAGGAACAGGCCGAAGTGGACGATACAAGGGTCCGGTCGGAAACGGGTACCGTCGTTGCAATGGCCGAGGCGGAAGCCAGGGCGCTTCTGGAACGCGCCAGGGCCGAAAAGGAGGAAATGGTCGCCAGGGCGGAAGGCACGGCGGCCCTGGTCGATTCCGAAAACGCGCAAAGTGATGAATTGCTGCGCTACAAGCTGAACCGCGCACGGATCGAAGCCCTGCCCGGCGTGGTCGAGCGGGTGATGAAGCCGACCGAGAAGATCGAGTCGATCCGTGTCAATCACATCACCGGAATGAGCGGCGGCAGCGGCAGCGGATCGCCGGATGGCAGGTCCGGCGTCAACGATGTCGTGGACGGTGTGCTCAATCTCGCTCTGCAACTGCCGGCAGTGAAGCGCCTCGGCGAAGAGGTCGGTGTCAATATCGGCGACGGCGTGAGCGGCATCACCCGTATCCTGGAAGACGACGACACCGACACCACCGAAGAACCGGAAAAATGACGGGCAACGGCCCGCCACGCACACAGTAACGGAGGGGATGCGCCATGCAACTCAAACGCAGACAGTTCCTTGCCTCGGCCTCGGCCGCCGCGCTCGCAAGTCCCGCCATCATCGGCCGGGCCGTGGCGGCCGACGGGATCAAGTTTGTTTCGATACTCGACCAGTCGAACGGCCTCGACATCTATGGCAAGCCGATGGTCGAGACAACGCGGATGGCGGTGGATGAAATCAACGCCGCCGGCGGGTTGCTCGGACGACCGATCGACCTGAAGGTCTATGATCCGCAGTCGAGCATTCAGCTCTACACCCAGTTTGCCACCCAGGCCGCAGCCGGCGACAGGGCCGACGTGGTCCATGCCGGCATTACCTCTGCAAGCCGCGAGGCGATCAGGCCGACATTCAGTCGGTTCCGCGTGCTGTACTTCTACAACGTTCTGTACGAGGGCGGTGTCTGTGACATCAACAATTTCTGCACCGGCTCGACGCCCGCACAGACGGTCGAAAAACTGGTTCCCTACACGATGAACAAGTGGGGCAAGAAGGTCTACATCATCGCTGCCGACTACAACTACGGACAGATTACAGCGCAGTGGGTGCAGAAATATGTCCGGGACAACGGCGGCGATCCGGTTGCGACCGAGTTCTTCCCGCTTGATGTCACGAATTTCGGACCGACCATCAAGAAGATCCAGCAGGCCCAGCCGGACATGGTCATGTCGGCCCTGGTCGGCGGAGCCCATGTCTCGTTCTACCGCCAGTACGCGGCTGCCGGCATGAATGCGTCGATTCCGATCGCGTCCACGACCTTCGGTGTCGGCAACGAGCACAAGCTGATCTCGGCCGAGGAAGGCAATGGCATGATCTGTGCCTATTCCTACTTCGAGGAAGTCGACAACGCGACCAACAAGGCGTTCGTGCAGCGGTTCCGTGACCGGCTCGGCGACGACGCCCCGGCGCTGAACGAACTGGCGGCCCGGGCCTACGAAGGCGCCTATATCTGGGCCGAAGCGGTCAGGCAGGCCGGCACCACCGAACGCATGGCGGTCATCGAGGCGCTGCGAAGCGGCGTGTACTACGACGGTCCGTCGGGACGGGTGCAGATCGAACCAAAGACCAACCACGCCAACCAGAACGTGTACCTGGCCGAACTGAAGGACCAGTCGTTCCAGATCCTTGAGACATACGAGAACCAACCTCCGACCGATACGCTGCTGGTCTGCGATCTGGTCGCTGACCCGAACCAGTCGACCTTCAAGTTCGAGAACGGTCTGAAGGCCGCGGGCATCGATATCTGACCTGTCTCGACCGGGGCCGGCAACGGCCCCGGTTTCTTTCCGGAGATCGACGCCTTGGATCTCGTCGTATCACTGGCACTGCAGATCCTCTACGGGATCGCCAATCTTGCACTGATCAGCCTCGGCCTTGCGATCATTTTCGGAATGATGAGGGTGATCAACCTTGCCCACGGCGAGTTCCTGATGCTTGGTGGCTACACGGTCGTGATCGCCACCAACAACGGGGTCAACATCTGGATCGCCATGCTGGTCCTGGCGCCGCTGGTGGTGGGCGTCATCGGCGTCGTGGTCGAGCGTCTGCTGATCCGCTGGCTGTATGGCCGGATGATCGACACCCTTCTCGCGACCTGGGGCCTGTCGCTGCTCATCATCGGCCTGGTGACGTCCATATTCGGTGCCTCGACCGCGACCACGATTTCTCCGCCGCTTGGCGTGATCACCATCGGCTCCTACACCTCGTCCGGCTACGAGATGTTCCTGATCGTGGTGACCGTGCTGCTGCTGGTCGCCGTCTATGCGACACTCAAGCTGACGACGCTCGGACTGGTGGCCAGGGGCACCATGCAGAATGCCGAGATGTCATCTGCCCTCGGCGTTTCGACCTCGCGCATCTACATGATCACCTTTGGCCTGGGTGCAGCGGTGACCGGGCTTGCCGGCGGGCTGCTGGCGCCGATCACCGGCATCCTGCCGACAATCGGCGCCGTCTACATCGCCAAGGCCTTCATCACCGTGATCTCGGGAGGCATGGCGATCCTTGCCGGTACCGCCACGGCGTCCGCTCTGCTCGGCGGCGTCAACGGGATCGTCGCCTTCCTGACCGGACCGACACTCGGCGAGGTGGCGCTGCTCGTGACCGCGATCATCCTGCTTCGCCTGATGCCACGCGGGATTACCGGCACCCTGTTCCGGAAAAGCCTGTGATGCGCCTTTCCCGGGACTTTCGCGGAACGCTTGTCATCGCCGTCTGCGGGCTGGCCTTCACGCTCTTCGCGCCCGAGGTGCTCGAGTTCTTCACGATCATCACGCTGAGCCAGGTCATCGGCCTTGCCATCCTGGCGCTCAGCCTCGCGCTGGTCTGGGGATTCGGCGGCATCCTGTGCTTCGGGCAGACCGCCTTTTTCGGGCTCGGCGCCTACGCCTACGCGGTGACCGCAACCAATATCGGCGGTTCGACCGGGGCTATCCTGATGGCCATCCTCGTCGCCGCGGCCTTTGCGGCGATCCTGGGATACTTCATATTCTACGGACGGGTGTCTGACGTCTATCTCGCCATCATCACCCTGACGGTGGCCCTGATCCTGTATTCGTTGACGCGGCGAACATCCGGGCCGGAATACAAGATCGGCAACGCGCTGCTCGGCGGCTTCAACGGAACCGCGGCACCGCCTCTCAACCTGCCGGGAGACGCCGGGACCGTCCTGTTCCCCGAAGACACGTTCTACGTGGCGATGATCGCCCTGATTCTCGCCTATGTCTTCTGCTGCTGGCTGGTACGCACCCATTTCGGCCGGGTCTGCATCGCCATTCGCGAAAACGAGACCCGGGCCGAACTGCTGGCCTACGACATCCGCCTGTACAAGCTCGGCATCTTCATCATCGGTGCGGCACTTGCCGGGCTGGGCGGCGTGTTCTTCTGCGTCGGTGTCAGCCGGGTGACGCCGGATGTCTTCAGCCTGTCGCAGGCGGCGGTCGCCATCATCTGGGTGATCGTGGGGGGCCGCGGCACACTGATCGGACCCATTCTCGCGACCTTCGCGCTCCACTATCTCACGGCATCGCTGGGATCGCAGGCACTCCTGAACGCGAACCTGGTACTCGGCACCGTGCTGATCGTCTTCGTCCTGCTGGTACCGAAAGGCGTGGTGCCGTCGATCATTGATCTCGCCGATATCCGCCGCCAGCGCCGGGTGGCACGGTCGCGAGAGCGACGGCTGCGGCTGCGCCGGACACGCAACGGAAACGAAACCGCCGGGGTGGGGAAATGAACCGGGCCGAGATCGTCCTGGAAACCCGCAACCTGTCGATGCATTTCGGCGGTGTCAGGGCGGTTGACCGGGTCGACTTCAGCCTGTCGGAAAACGAACTGCGCTGCCTGATCGGCCCCAACGGCGCCGGCAAGTCGACATTCTTCAAGTGCCTGACCGGGCAGTTGCGGCCGACCGCCGGCGATGTCCTGATCCGCGACGTCGATGTCACCGGCCGGGAACCGCACGAAATCGGGGCGCTGGGTGTCGGCATCAAGACCCAGGTGCCCAACGTGTTCGAGGGCCTGACCACCGAGGAGAACATCTGGATATCGGCGCGCCGCTGGCACCGCTCGTCGCGCGCCCGGACCCTGACCACCGAAACCATCGAACGGCTCCAGCTGGGTGACGTTCGCTCCGAACCCGTCGGCCGGCTGGCGCACGGACAGCGGCAATGGGTCGAACTCGGCATGGTGGTGGCTGCAGAGCCGTGGCTCGTGCTGCTTGACGAACCGGCGGCCGGCATGACCCACGAAGAAACCGTTCGCACTGCCGAACTGATCAGGGAGATCAACCGGACCGCGACCCTGATCGTCGTCGAGCACGACATGCAGTTCATTCGCATGATCTCGCGCAGGGTCACGCTCTTTCACGAAGGCGGGATCCTGATGGAGGACACGATGGAGGCGATTTCGGCTGACGCCCGTGCCCGCCAGGTCTATCTGGGACACCGGGCGTGACCGCGCTGCTTGATGTCAAGGCGCTGCGCTCCGGTTACGGCCGGGTACCGGTGCTGCATGGAATTGACCTGAGCGTCGAGAGCGGCGAAATCGTCGGCGTGCTCGGCCACAACGGCATGGGCAAGACCACGCTGCTTCGCACGCTGATGGGGTTGCTGCCGACCCAGGGTGGCACGATCGTCTATTCCGGTGTCGATCTGACCCGCGAACGGCCGGGCGAACGCGCGCGTCTCGGGCTCGGCTACGTTCCGCAGGGACGCGGCATCTTCCCGAACCTCAGTGTCTACGACAACATCCGGATGGGCATCGCGGCGCACGAACTTGACGAAGAGGACGCGGTGCGCCGGATCCTGCTGGAGTTTCCGCGCCTGGAGCCGCTGCTCGACCGGGAAGGCGGCGCCCTTTCCGGCGGTGAGCAGCAATTGCTCGCCATCGCCCGGTGCCTGGTGTCGGAGCCGGAACTGGTCCTGCTCGACGAGCCGACCGAGGGCATCCAGCCGTCCATCGTTGACGAGATCATCGACCTTCTTCGCGACCTCAACCGCCGTCGCGGTGTCGCGATCGTGCTGGTCGAGCAGTCGCTTGACTTCATCACCGAGCTCTCGAACCGGGTCATGCTGCTGCAGAAGGGTGCGATCACCGGTGTGATTGCCGGTTCCGATGCCGTCAATCCGGCGTTGATCGAGGAGTTTACCGGGTTTGGCGGCGGCGGCGACCACGCCCTGCCGCGTCATGTGGTGCCGGCCCTGGCTGTCGAACCGTCGGCAACGCCGCCGGCTGTGGCGGCCAGCCCCCAGGTATCGATGCACCCCGTTCTCAGTGAGAGGATCGCCTTCATGACTGTCCAGAGACCGACCCACGCCCAGCTCAGGGACATTGTCGAGGAACTCGGGATGCACATGACCGATGCTCGCATCCAGGAATTTCTCGACGTCATGCAGGGTACACTCGACGCCTACGACGTTGTCGACTCGATGCCGGACAACCTGCCGCCGGTCCTGTATCCGCGCACGGCCGGGATCCGCCCTGCACCCGAGGAGAACCCGTACAATGCATGGTACGTGAAGACCGAGGTTCGGGGAGCGCCCCGGGGGCCGTTGCTGGGACGAACCGTGGCGCTGAAGGACAACGTGTGTCTTGCCGGCGTACCGATGATGAATGGCGCCTCGACGCTGAAGGGCTATACGCCCGATGTCGATGCGACCATCGTCACCCGCCTGCTTGATGCCGGCGCAACCATCGTCGGCAAGGCCCACTGCGAGTATTTCTGCCTGTCGGGCGGATCCCACACCAGCGCGGCCGGACCGGTCCAGAACCCCCACAAGACCGGGTATTCCGCCGGAGGATCGTCGTCCGGTTCCGGCGCCCTGGTCAGCAGCGGCCTTGTCGACATGGCCATCGGCGGCGATCAGGGTGGTTCAATCCGGATGCCGGCGTCGTTCTGCGGGTGCTACGGGCTGAAACCCACGCACGGACTTGTGCCCTACACCGGGGTCATGCCGATCGAGACCACCATCGACCATACCGGTCCGATGACGGCGAACGTCATTGACAATGCCGTGATGCTCGAGGTGCTGGCCGGTCCTGACGGGCTCGATCCTCGCCAGTACAACGTGGAGACCGATCGCTACAGCCTGGCTGTCACCCGGGGAGCGTCGGGGCTGAAGATCGGCATGGTGAAGGAAGGGTTCGGCCGGGCAGAATCACAGCCCGATGTCGACACCAAGGTGCGTGCCGCCGCCGACACGCTGGCCCGGCTGGGTGCGACCGTCGACGAAGTCTCCATTCCCTGGCACCTGAAGGGGCCCGCCATCTGGACCCCGATCGCCGTGGAAGGCCTGACCAACCAGATGATGCATGGCAACGGCATGGGGACCGGCTGGAAGGGGATGTACACGACTTCCCTGCTCGACTTTCATTCCAACTGGCGCCAGCGGGCCGACGAACTGAGCGAGACGCTGAAGATCTGCATGTTCATCGGCCAGTACTATCTCAAGCACCACCGCGGACACTACTACGCGAAGGCGCAGAACCTGTCGCGGCAGTTGCGCGAAGAGTATGACAAGGTGTTTGCCAGCTACGACCTGCTGCTGATGCCGACAACGCCGATGAAGGCGACGCCGATTCCGGATTCCTCCCAGGACCTCGCCCTGTGGTGCCAGCGGGCCTTCGAGATGCTCAACAACACCGCACCGTTCGACGTTACGGGTCATCCGGCCATGGCCATCCCCTGCGGCATGACGGACGGTCTGCCGGTGAGCATGATGCTGGTCGCCCGGCGCTTCGACGAGAGCACGATCTATCGCGCTGCCGGTGCCTTCGAGGCCGCTGGTGACTGGACGAAGATGTGAGCGCCCGCCACCGCGGGATCATGCCGGTCGATGGTCTGTCCCATGTCCGGGGACCCACTGACCGGCCGCTTCTCGAAGCCACGATACCCGGCTTCCTGGGAGAGGTCGTCCGCCGCCACGGGGACCGCCCGGCGGCGGTATTCTGCCAGACCGGCGACCGGTGGACCTACGATCAGCTGTACCGGCGTGCCGACCGGCTGGCGGCAGGACTGCTTTCGCTCGGCCTCTACAAGGGCGACCGTGTCGGGATCTGGGCGCCGAACCGGCCGGAATGGCTGATCGCGCAGTTCGCGACGGCGCGGGTCGGTCTCGTCCTGGTCAACGTCAACCCGGCCTACCGCACCTCGGAACTGGAATATGCCCTGAACGCGGTCAAGGCCAGGGCACTGCTGCTGTCACGACAGTTCAGGAGTTCGGCCTACTACGACATGCTGCGTGAACTGGCGCCGGAACTCGACCGATCCGCTCCCGGACGTCTCCGGTCGGAGCGCCTGCCGCATTTGCGAACCGTCATCCTGCTGGGACCGGACCCGGCACCCGGCGCCTGGTCTTTCGACCAGGTCATGCATCGCGGAGAAGGCGGGCCCCGGTCGCGGCTGGATGCAATTGCACGCGGCCTGTCTCCGAATGATGCCATCAACATCCAGTTCACCTCCGGCACCACGGGCGAACCGAAAGGGGCAACACTGACCCATCACAACATCGTCAACAACGCCATAAGCTGTGCCCGGGCCATGCGTTTCGGCCCGACCGACGCGTTGTGCATCCCGGTGCCGCTGTATCACTGTTTCGGCATGGTGCTGGGCAATCTCGCCGCGGCCGCCTACGGCGTGAAGATGGTGTTCCCGGGCGAGGGCTTCGATGCCGGACAAACGCTGGCCGCGCTGTCGGAAGAACGGTGCACGGCCGTGCACGGCGTTCCGACCATGTTCTCGGCGATGCTGGATCACCCGGAGTTTCGCCGGTTCGATCTCTCGGCCATGCGCACCGGCATCATGGCGGGTGCTCCCTGTCCGGAACCGCTGATGCGCCGTGTGGTGCGCGACATGGGCTGCCGCGAGATCACCATCGCCTACGGCATGACCGAGACAAGCCCGATTTCGTTCCAGAGCGAGGTCAACGACCCGATCGAACGGCGGGTCGGAACCGTTGGGCGCATCCAGCCGCACTGCGAGGCCCGGGTGGTCGATGACAGCGGACGAACCACACCGGTCGGAGTGCCTGGCGAGTTGCTCACCCGGGGATACCTGGTGATGAAGGGCTACTGGGACGATCCGGAGCGCACGGCGGAAGCGATCAGGGATGGCTGGATGCACACCGGCGACATGGCGACGATCGACGCGCAGGGGTATTGCCGGATCGTCGGGCGGGTCAAGGACATGCTGATCCGCGGTGGCGAGAACATCTATCCCGCCGAGGTCGAGGCTTTCCTGCTGACGCATCCGGAGATCAGCCAGGCCCAGGTATTCGGTCTGCCCGATGCGCGATACGGGGAAGAGGTGGCCGCGTGGATCATTCCGCGTACCCCGTCGCTCACGGCACAAGCCGTCCAGGAGTTCTGCCGCGAGAGCATCGCCCATTTCAAGGTGCCGAGGCATATCCGCTTCGTCCAGGAAATGCCCATGACGGTGACGGGCAAGGCACAGAAGTTCCGGATGCGTGAAGCGATGCTTGCCGAACGGGGCGAAAACTGAAACCGGAGCCACAGATGAAGACGATCACCGCGATTCTCCGCACCCGCCCGGGCACCGAGGCCACCATGCGCGACGCCCTGCTGAAGATCGCCGATCACGTCCGCGACAGCGAACCCGAAACCATCGGGTACCATATCAGCCAGGACGCATCCGACCCCTGCGTGTTTACCACCTACGAGCGGTTTGCCGACCAGGCGGCCATGGACCGTCACGGCACTTCACCGGCGCTGGCGGAGTTCTTCAAGACCGCCAACCCGATCCTGGATGGCGCGGTCATCATCCACACGGGCGACGAGATTTCGGCAAAATAGGGAACGTGCCCGCATGCCCGATGGCGCGGGACGGCCTGCCTGCGATCGGTTCGCGTCTCCCGGACCCGAAACACTTGTTCGTGCAGACGATCGAGGAGCCAGAGGACACCATGGCACTCGACCGCCTCCGCCATGGCCAGGGCGCGTTGCGAGCCGTCTGCGCAGAGCAGTGTCCATGACCTGGCCCCGGGCAGGGCGAGCACGAAGCTGTCAGGAAGGGAGAGGGCGCGCCGCGCGCGGCGGTACCCGAGAGCCAGGGTGACCGCCGCGTCGTCCAGTTCCTCAATGCGGAACCCATGTCGATCAGTTCCGGTCCACCGTGTTCCCTGAGTTCGCGCTCGTAGAGCAAGTCGGGGACGGCGAAGTCGAACGGCGGACGGAAGACGGGCTCGAGGAATGACCCCCGTTCGAGGTCGATCAGCACCGAAGTGTCGGAGACGAACACCGGCACGGAAATCAGGTGCCGGTGGAAGCGGCTTCCAAGTCGCGAGGCAAGCATCGGATCGTCCGCCATGCGCGGGGACCTGCTGGATCGGGCATGGATCCACATCCCTGTGCGGAGAACTCACCACGCAAGGTCCGGCCTGACTTGACCGCGAGTCCACCCGCACTTGACCGCTTGAATCCCGCGCACTTGACGGGCAGTCCTGCGTGATCTGACGCCGCCCGAAGCAGCGCGCGTCGACGCAACTGCCGCGCGCGTCCGGGGCTGTCACCAGGTCAGGCCGAGGTGATACCGATGAGACCGCCGACGACCCGTTCCGAGCCCCCGAGTGCGAGGGCGGCCGCCGCGATCAACCCCCTGTCGTGATAGTCGCGCGCCCTGGCGGCACCGCGGTCGAGCGCGCATGAGATCTCGGCTTCGTCAAGCGGTCCCACGGAGACGGTCACGGGGCGGTCTCCCAGGTCGCTGTCGGGCGACAGTTGGCTGGCCGGGGTCCGCCCGATCGCCGGATGACCCGGGAGATCAACCGCATTGGCAATCAGTGTCGTCGCCACATCAGCCTCCGCGGCGTTCCGGCCCAGCACCGTCACCCTCTCGGCAATGCCGAGAGAGTGGGAGCGTCCGCCGCGTCCCGAAGTGGCGATGCCGCGCACTGGATGATCGGAGCTGACACGGATCCTTGTACCGGAGCTCGTTCCGATCGACGCCTCGATCGACCGGCCCGGAGCGAGGAAGAACGCGACGTCGCCACCATTGTTGACCCACGCCCTGTCGATGCCGCCCTCACCCGTCATCACGCCGAGGATCTCGTCTGCAACCGCACCGGCAACGCACGCCATTGGGGTCACGAAGACGGGCAGGAACAGCTGCGCCGCCCGAACCATGCGGCGCGCGATCGGGCCGTGGACCACAAGCCCGTCCCGGACCGACTGGCGCAGCAGCGGAAGTTCCGAGACCAGTCCCGGCAACACGGTCACGAACCGCTCGGTCGCACGCCGGTACCCCTCGTTTCGGCCGGTCCCCTCTGCCTCGGCGATGATGTCGATGGGACCGTGGCCCAGCAACAGGCGCCCGTCCCGCACCCGGCAGCGCGGCTGTTCGGCGAATCCCTCAGCCGGCACCGTCGTCGCCGGGCGGGACTGCCCGGATGTCGGCCCCGTATTCGCCGCCCGTATTCACGATGTCATCAAGCGTGCGCACCGCCTCGTCGTGGCCGCCGAGCGCGCGGTATTCCGCGCGGGTGACCGTGAACTCGACCGGCGCGACGATGGCCGGGGTCGGAACCGATCCGAACGACCGGTCGGGCATTCGCGACACGTCGACCATGATGGTGATCCCGCCGCCGGGCCACACGTAGGCCGGCACGCCGCCGCAGGTCACGCGGGTCCGTCCCTCCTGAACCGAGCGGGTCAGGCGGATCGGGTTGCGGGTTGCACCCGACCGCAGGGAACCTCCCGCGCCTCCCATGAACATGACAGTGCACAGGGCCGGCTCGCAGTTCTCGCCGATCAGGGCCACGGAAGCGGCCAGTTCAGGCGGCATGTCGCGGCGCTGCGGCATCAGGTTCTCGTCGAGAACGTAGTAGCCGCTGTGCTCGCCGGTGGTCGAGACCATGAGCATGCTCAGTCCAGGCCGCGCGCCCTTGCGTGCATTCCACTCCTCCAGGATCACCAGTGGATCGTCAATGTCGGTACCGCCCCACCCGAGACCCGCTCCCGCGACCTGGAAGTAGCGTCCCGGGGTGGACCGGCGCCCGCGGATCCGAATTCCGGTATCGGGCCACCCCAGCACCTTGCCGGCCTGGTGTTCCGAGACCACTCCGGTAATGTGGTCGTCGACCACCACCACTTCGTCGACCAGGTCGACCCACTGCGAGGCAAACATGCCGATCGCCGCCGACCCGCACCCCACCCTCATCCTGGCCTCGACCTGGCCGTCGATGACCGGCGGTTCGCCGGCCTGGACCACCAGGTCGGAACCGCCTTCGATTGCGAGTTCGACCGCCTCCCCGTTGCACAGCCGCAACAGGGTCTCGCAGGTCACCCGGCCTTCCGCCTTGCTGCCGCCGGTCAGGTGGTCGACCCCGCCGAGCGACAGCATGCGCGAGCCGTATTCCCCCGTCATCACGTGACCGACGGACTCGCCACCGGAACGAACCGTGGCGGTCTCCGGTCCGATGTGACGGTCGGTGTCGATCTTCACCTTCGCCCCGCAGTACGAGAAGATCGCTTCCGTGACCACGGTCACGAAATCGACCCCGTCCATGCGGCGTTCCACCACGAAGGGCGCCGGCTTGTAGTCGGGATAGGTGGTGCCCGAGCCGACCGCGGTGACGAACAGCCCGGCGGTATCCGAGTCCTCGACATGCATCGCGAGGAAGGGGGTGATCTCGTCGCCGGCGGCAATCCTGCGATCGAGAATGGTGAGCGGATCGCACCGGACGATCCGTCCGTCCTGGTTGGCGTAGCGGTCACAGGCACCGGTCTGGCCTTCGGCGACGTAGCACATGACCGGACAGGCATCGCAGCGGATCTTCTCCGGCCTGCGCCGTTGCTCGCGCTTCACGCTCATCGCCGGCACCCCCGTTGCCGCATGGCGGCGTACAGGCGGTGGGGCAGGACCGGAACAGCCTCGGGACTGACCCCGGTCGCGTGCCGGATGGCGTTCAGGATGGCCGGCGCGGTCGGGATCAGGGCATGTTCGCCCAGTCCGCGGGCCCCGAGCGGCCCTTCCGGATCCGGACGTTCGACCAGGATGCACTCGATATCCGGCATGTCACCGATTGTCGGGATCAGATAGTCGTGCAGGTTCTCGGTCCTTCCCGCAACGTACTCCTCCATCAGCGCCAGTCCGAGACCCTGGGCAATGCCTCCCTCGATCTGGCCCTCGGCCAGCAACGGATTGACTGCCCGGCCAAGATCATGGGCCGCGGTGACGTGCCTGACCCGGACGGTTGCCAGTTCGCAGTCCACCTCCACTTCCGCCAGCTGCGCCCCGTATCCGTACACCGAGTAGGGACGGCCCTGCCCGTCGGCGTCGAGGGGTTCGGTATGCGGGTCGTAGGTCTCATCCACCCGCAGGACATAGCCGAGTTCATCCGGTTCCATGATGCCCGGATCCAGCCAGCGTTCCTCGGCTCCCTCGCTCACCCTGATCCGGCCGGCCACGAGACTGATTGCAGCCCCCTCCCCCATGTTGGTCAGCAACAGGATCCGGCCGCGAAGACTGCGGCCGGCCCGCAGGGCCGCGGTACCGGTGATGACGGTCTGGCGCGAGGCCGAGGTCTTGCCGCAGTCGGGCGTGAGCGCCGTGTCCGGTCCGACTCGCTCGAAATCGCTGACCGCGACCCCGAGCCCGTCAGCGCAGAACTGGGTGATCACCGTGTTCGACCCCTGCCCGATGTCGGCAGCACCCTGGTGCAGGCGCAGTCGGCCATCCGGTGTGACGCCGAGACGAATGGTAGAGGGATTGGCGAGCGACGTGTTGCCGCATCCGTACCAGCACGATGCGACACCGACACCGCGCCGGACGGCCCCGGCCGACCGGTTGAAGGCCTCGACCCCGGCCATCACCTGCTCCCACCGTGGCTGCAGCGCCGCGAGACAGTCATCGAGCCCGACCACATCGAGGACCTGGCCGCAGACTGACCGGTCGCCGTCCCTCAGCGCATTCAGCCGCCTGAAGGCCAGCCGGTCAATCCCGCAGGCCTCGGCCAGCCGGTCGTAGGCGGTCTCCTGAAGCATCGCCGCCTGCGGGACCCCGAAGCCGCGAAAGGCGCCTCCGATCGGCCCGTTGGTGTGGATTGCCGAACTGGTGGCCCGATAGGCTGGGGTCCGGTAGGGACCCGAGGCGTGAATCGGCACCCGGGTGGCAACCGTCGGTCCCCAGCTTGCGTAGGGCCCGGTATCGAAATCTCCGTGGAACACCATGCCGGTCACCCGACCGGTCTCGTCGGCACCGACCCGGATCGACAGGGTCGAGGCATGCCGCTTGGTGGTCGCGTTCATGGATTCCTGGCGGGTGTAGACCATGCGGCAGGCCGCTCCGGTCACCAGGGTCGCAAGTCCAACCAGGGGCTGGATCGAAAGGTCGAGCTTGCCACCGAACCCGCCACCGGTCGCGGTCGGGATCAGGCGGACACGGTCCGGGGGCAGCCCGAGCACGTCGCTCACACTGTCGCGATTCATTACCGGGGACTGGGTGCAGCACCGGACAACCAGCACGTCGCCTTCAAGCCAGGCGCAGCCGGCTTCGGGTTCGATCGCGGCGTGTTCGACGAAGGCGGTCGCGATCGACGCCTCGACCACGTGCGCTGATTCCGCGACCGCGGCCTCGGCGTTGCCACGCACCACCCGGCCACGCACCAGGACGTTGCCGGGCCGGGATGCGTGCACCTGCACCGCCCCGGGTGCCGCCGCGGACACCGGGTCGGGCAAGACGTTGTCACCGAACCAGCGGACCGGAAATTCGTCGAGGTCCAGCACCTCGACCACGCGGGCAATGCCCACGACGAGCGCCACCGCTTCGCCCCTGAAGCGAACCCGGCCTTCGGCCAGCGACGGCTGGTCGGCGTGCTCAGGTATCACCCCGAACCGGTTGACCCCAGGGATGTCAGCGGCGGTGAGTACCGCGGCAAGGCCCGGGTGCCGGGCCTGCCAGCCGGCGAGGTCCCCGAATTCGAACCGCGCGGCGTGATGCGGCGAGCGAACCACGCGCACCAGCAGCATTCCGTCGTGGCCGACATCATCGCCGAAAGCCTCTGCTCCAAGGACCTTGGGCTCTCCATCCAACCGTGCGATCCGGGCACCGACCGCCGTGCCGGGACCCGGTGTTGGCGCAACCGGTGGAGCTCGAGACGCGTCCAGGGTGGCCTCGATGATGCTGGAATAGCCGGTGCACCGACAAAGCACGCCGGCCAGTCCCTCGCAGACACTGTTGCGCGACGGCGCCGGGTCAGCCTCGAGCAGGGCGGTCGCCGCCATCAGCATGCCTGGCGTACAGATCCCGCACTGGGCGGCCCCGTGGCGCAGGAAGGCGTGTTGCAGCGGCGTCGGACCGGCGCGCGACAGGTCCGCCACGGTGACCACATTGCGGCCGGTTACCTGGACTGCCGGCGTGAGACACGCACACACCGGATCGCCGTCGATCAGCACGGTGCAGGCCCCGCAGTCGCCGGCGTCACATCCGACCTTGACGTCACGGCGACCACAGTTTTCGCGCAGCACCGCGCTCAGCCGGCGACCCGGAGAGACGTCGGGGCACACGGGAGTGCCGTTCAGCCGAAACGCAATCCCGCTCACGCGTCCGGTCCGTCGAGCAGGGTCCTGACGGCGCGCCTGACCATGATCGCGGCGGCGGCGCATCGATAGCCGGCGTCGGCCCGGACGTCGGAGATCGGCGACAGCTCCCCGGCAATCGCCTGTTCGCTGATCTCCTCCGCCGTCCCGGGGCTTGCCGGTCGACCCAGGAGTTCATCCTCGACCGTCGGTAGCCTTACGGCAACTGCGCTGCACGACCCGACCGAAAGCGCGGCCCGGGTGATGATGCCGTCGCTCACCTCGAGGCGGGCCGCGACCATGGCGATGGATATCACCAGGTGGGTCCGGGCGCCGAGCTTCACGAACACCGATCGGCCGCGCGCCGCCGATTCCGGGATGACGATCCCCACCAGCAGCTCGTTCGGTTCCAGCGCGGTCCTGCGGGGACCCCGGATGAAGTCAGAGAGCGGCATCCGGCGTTCACGGGTCCGCGAACTCAGTTCGACCTCGGCATCGAGCAGAAGCAAGGGCGGCACCCCGTCGGCCGCCGGAGAAGCGTTGCACAGGTTGCCGCCGACGGTGCCCGAATTCTGGATCTGGACCGCACCCACCTCGCGCGCCGCCTGACGCAACGCGTCGAATGCCGGCGGCAGGCATTCGGCCGACCGGATCGCGGACCAGCTGGTGGTCGGTCCGATCCGCCAGGATCCGCGCGTACGGCGAATGCCGCGCAGGCCTTCGATCGCCGTGATGTCGAGAACTCGTCCACCCGGCAATGCCGGCCGGGTGGTGGACGCGAACAGGTCGGTGCAGCCCGCGGCGACCACCGTCCCGCAGGTTACCGCATCCAGCGCCACGTCCAGCCTGGACGGCCTGATATAGTCCGCCTGGATCAGCGTCGGATCCTCTTTGCCAGGGGATTGCCGAACCGGACCATGCTCCCGATCATCGCGAACTGTCAATCGCGTGACCAGGTCCGTGCGAGACACTGGTCGAAGACATGGTGGCAGGGTCCGGGGCCAGATAGGATCCGCGCGGCGGAAGGCTCCGTGCACGGGATGCGGGTTCGCTGCGGGATGGCATAATGACCGGTCAGATGCCTGAATGGATTGCGGTCGACTGGGGGACCACCCATCTCAGGGCCTGGATGCTGGGCCCCGCACGGGCGGAGCCCGCCGCGCTCTCGTCCGCCGACGGCATGGGACGGCTTGCACCCGACGAGTTCGAGCACGCCCTGCTTCGGCTGCTCGACCCCTACCTGGCGGCAGGCCGGGTGGTGCAGGTTGTCGCCTGCGGCATGGTCGGCGCGCGCCAGGGCTGGTTCGAGGCGCCCTACGCCGCCGTTCCCTGCCCGCCACCCGGGATCCGGGACGCGGTCCTGGTGCCGGCGCGCGATCCGAGGCTCGCCGTGCGTATCCTGCCGGGCATCAGCCAGGCGAACCCGCCGGACGTGATGCGCGGCGAGGAAACCCAGATCGCCGGCCTCCTCGCCGATACTCCGGGGTTCGACGGCGTGATCTGCCTGCCCGGGACCCACACCAAGTGGGTTCACCTGCGCAACGGCGCGATCGAGCGGTTCCGCACCTTCATGACGGGGGAGATCTACGACCTGTTGTCCCGGCACTCGGTGCTGAGACACGGCATGTTGCGGGACGCGTGGGACCGTAACGCCTACCTGGAGGCGATCGATGACGCCATGGAGCGGCCACGGCTGGTTTCTGCCGAGTTGTTCTCGCTTCGCGCCGCGACACTGCTCCATGACATGCCGCCAGCCGTGTTCCGGGCACGGTTGTCCGGGCTGCTGGTCGGGCTGGAGCTTGCGGGCGTCCTCGCCTTGCAGGCAATCGATCAGGTCACGCTGATCGGTTCCGAGGCGCTCTCGGGCCCCTATGCCGAGGCGCTGCGCTCGCGCGGTGTCCGTGCCGAGCGGCTGTCGGGTGACGCGATGACACTTGCCGGTCTGAAGGCCGCCTGGAGCGGACTGTCGGAGAAGGGAACATGAGCCGACCCATCATCGCGATCCTGCGCGGCGTGCATCCCGACCAGGTGACCGCAATCGGTCGGGCGCTCGTCGAGGTGGGCATCGACCGCATCGAGGTGCCGATGAACTCGCCGCAGCCGCTCGCCTCGATCGCCGCGCTCGCCCGCTGCCTGGACGGCAAGGCCGAGATTGGTGCCGGGACCGTGCTGACGGTCGAGCAGGTCGCAGCCGTGAAGGATGCAGGCGGGACCCTGGTCGTTTCCCCGGACTGCAATCCCGCGGTGATAGAGGCGACAAAGGCTGCGGGAATGACGTCCTGCCCGGGCGTCGCAACGGCGACGGAGTGCTTTACCGCGCTCAGGCACGGTGCCGACGGCCTGAAGTTCTTCCCCTCGTTCCTGATCGGTCCCGAAGGACTCGTCGCGATCCGCGCCGTGCTGCCGCCAGGAACCGAGACCTGGGCAGTCGGCGGCGTGGGCCCGACCAACTTTGCCGATTGGCTCGGGGCGGGCGTGACCGGTTTCGGGATCGGCTCGGCCTTGTATACGCCAGATCTCGGCGTCGCCGAGGTGCGACAGCGCGCGGTCGCCATCGTTGCCGCCTACGATGAGGCACACAACCGGTGAATTGTCAGCTCCCGCCGCTTGCGGCCTCGAGCCGGCATGATTTCCCGGCCGCCGCATCCGCGATCGATCCGTTCTTGTCCGGGAGACCCCGAACCATGACCAGCCGCGAATTCGAACACCGCTTCGCCGATCTCGGTGATGTGACGATTCACTACGTCACCCTCGGGGAGCTGTCGTCGTCCACACCGCCCATCGTGCTCCTGCACGGCTGGCCGCAGACCTGGTACGAGTGGCGCGACGTGATGCAGCGGCTTGCCGAGCACTACCCGGTCATTGCGCCGGACCTGCGCGGCCTCGGTGACTCGTCGCGTCCGGCCGAGGGCTACGACAAGCGTACCGTGGCAGGCGACATCCACCGACTGCTCTCGGGTCATCTCGGACTTCGGACCTGGCACTGCGTGGGTCATGACTGGGGCGGTCCGGTCACCTTCGCTCTCGGTGCGTGGTACCCGGAAGCCATGCTGACCATGACGATCATCGATGTCGTGATCCCCGGCGACGGAGGGAGTTTCTCGCAGGGAGGACGGCGGTGGCACCACGCCTTCCACATGACGCCCGACCTGCCAGAAGCACTGGTGACCGGTCGCGAACGGGAGTACCTCGGCTGGTTCTACCGCGAGTTCTCGTGGCGACGGGACGCCATTGACGATGCGGCGGTCACCGAATACCTGCGCACCTACAGCGATCCGGCCGCCCTGCGCGCCGGCTTCGCGTACTACCGCGCCCTGCCGCGCGATGCCGTCGACAACGCGACCCTCCTCGCAACCGGTTTCCGGCTGCCGATGCCGGTGCTCGCGCTCGGCGGCGAGAAGGACGAGGCCAGGGGACGCGGCAGCGAACCCGAACAGTCGATGCGGCGCGTCGCACGCGACGTGACCGGTTTCACGGTTCCCGACAGCGGCCACTTCGTCCCGGAGGAGCAACCCGAAGCGGTGGCGTGCCACATTCTCGACCACGTCGCGCGCGCCGGATAGACGCGTTCACGACGACGAACCGGCCGGACTTCGCAAAAAATGGCCCGGCTGATCCGTTACGCCGGTTGACGTCACCGACACGGGGTCAGGACTTCTCCCCGTCCTTCACCCCGGCTTCGGGGAACAGCCACAGGGCGAGAACCATGAATGCCGTCAATCCAAGGATGACCCAGAACACCAGCGTCTCGCCGTAGCTTCGTTCCAGCCAGGCGCACCCGGCGCCAATGGCGATCACGGCAATGCTGAGGGCGAGCTTCACACCGGTCGGCATCAATCTGTCCTCCGGGACGGGTCAGGAATATCCGTCCTGTCGACGTCTCATGTTGTACCCCGCCCCGGCCCGCAACGCCAAGACCGGCCGTCGCACAGCGGGGCGCAACACCGCCGCGCCATGGTCAGCGCGTACCTGCCCGGTTTCGCTCCCGGGCCGTCGCGGGTGTGTCCACCCGCATCGCCCCGAGGTCGATCACGACACCGAACATCGTGCGCGCCTCGTCGAAGGTGTAACGGCCCAGGCGGACATCCTCGAGGACAAGTTCGGGATCGCGATCGAGCGGGTTGCCGAAACCACCGCCGCCGGGTGTGCGAACCCGAACGCGGTCGCCAGCCACCAGTGGAATGTCCTGCGCCTTGGAAAGGTGCTCCGGCGTCCATTGCCTGCCGTCGCTGGTGATGGTGACCCTGTTGGGTGCGCCGTCGCCTCCTCCCCGCGCGCCCTGGGGACCAAACCGTCCATGGTCCATCACGAAGCTCGCGGTCGCTTCGCCACGGCGCAGTTCGACCTCGTAGTCGAGGCCGAAACCGCCGCGGTGAAGGCCCGGCCCGCCCGAGCCTTCATGCAGGGCGTACTGCCGGTAGAGGACCGGAAAGTTCTGTTCCATGATCTCGACCGGCGGTGCCTTGGATATGCCGATGGTCGAGCAGCCGTTGCTCAGGCCATCGGTCTCGCTGTTGCCGCCGTAGCCGCCGCCGGACAGCTGGTACATGACATAGCCGCGATCCGCCGCAGGGTCGTGACCACCGAGCGCAAAGTTGCCGCTGGTGCCCGCCGGAGCCGCCGTCACCCGGTGAGGCAGCGCATCGACCAGGGCTGCGAATACCGCTTCGGCGATGCGTTGCGAGACCTCGGCCGCGCACCCCGAGACCGGTCGCGGATAGCTCGCATCCAGGAACGTCCCGACAGGTCGGATCACGTGCAGTGGCTCGAACGCACCCGCACTGAGCGGTGCTTCGGGAAAGATGTGCCGCATGGCCAGGTAGACCGAGCTCAGGGTGGTTGCGAGCACGGAGTTCATCGGCCCCGCGCAGGGCGGGCTCGATCCCGAGAAATCGAAGTGGAGTTCGTCGGTGCTGCGCGTGACCGAGAGCCGGATGGCGAGCGGCCGGTTTTCCACACCGTCGCTGTCGACCCAGGCAACCGAAGACCAGGTGCCTTCGGGGATTTCACGTATGCAGGCCCGCATCTGGTCGGCGGCGCGGTGCCGGAGTTCGGCGATTGCCGCACTGACCGTGTCGTCACCGTATCGATCCAGCAGCAGGTTCAGGCGTTCCTCTCCCACGGTCAGCGCCGCCGTCTGGGCCTTGATGTCGCCGATCCGCTGATCCGGGACCCGGATGTTCGAGGTGATGATGGAGAGGATCTCCCGGTCCAGTTCCCCTTCCTTGAACAGCTTGACGGGCGGAAGCCGCAAGCCCTCCTGCTCGACCTCGGTCGCCGAGGCTGAAAAACCGCCTGGCACCGCTCCGCCGATGTCCGGCCAGTGACCGGTGTTGGACAACCAGCACCACAGGCGGCCCGAGCGGTAGAACGGACGGGCAAACCGCACGTCCATCAGGTGGGTGCCGCCGAGATAGGGGTCGTTGACGATGTAGACGTCGCCCGGCCTCGGGCCGGCAACCGAGCCGTCGCGGATCATGTCGATCAGCACCCGGGTCGAGTACTGCATGGTACCGACAAACACCGGCAATCCGCCGGCACCCTGCGCGATCAGGGCGCCGTCCCCGGCGGCATAGAGCCCGTCGGAGCGATCGTTCGCCTCGGCGATCACCGGCGAGAACGCCGCCCGCGAGAAACACAGGTCCATCTCGTCACAGACCTGCTGCAGGCCGGCCTGGATGACACTGAGATCGACCGGGTCGAGCCTCATGGTCCCGCCTCCCCGATCCTGATGCGGATATTGCCGTTGGCCTCGCCGCGCGCCAAATCCCCCGGTTCGATCAGGGTGGTAGCGTCCAGCTGCTCGATCACGGCCGGGCCCTTGATCGAGAACGCTGCCGGAAGCAGGTCGCGGCGGTAGACCGGCGTCGTGATCCAGCGCGGCCCGGATGCGTCGAAGAATACCGGCCTGGAACCGGTCAGGGCGTCCTCGAGCCTGGCGGCCCGCGCTTCGGGGTCGATGAGACGAGAAAGGTCCGGCTCGCTTCGCACTCCGATCACCGACGTCGCCACTGCAACCAGCCGGGCCCCGATTTCAGGAAGTTCGATGCGGAACCGCTCCCAGTAGACCTCCTCGAACCGCCGCCGCAACAGGGCACGATCCGGTGTGGGAGTGTCGAGCGGAACCCTCAGCAGGTGCGACTGGCCGATGAACTGCATCTCGACGCCGAACACCCGGTCCCGACGGGAAATGGCGACCCGGCTGCGGTCGAGCAGCGCGTCGCCCCGTCGAACCTGGTCGGCAAACACTGCATGCAGTTCCGCCTCGTCAACCTGGTCAAGCGGACGGTTCAGGGTGTTGACGAAATCATGCCGAAGATCGGCCATGACGCAGCCCAGCGCATTGGTCATGCCGGGCAGTGCCGGAACCATCACCTCCGGCACGGCCAGTTCCCGTGCCAGCGAACAGGCATGCAGGGGTCCGGCACCACCGAAGGCGAACAGGACGAAGTCCCGGGGGTCCGCGCCGAGCGAAACGGATACCATCCGGATGGCACCGGCCATCCTGGTGTTGGCGAGCCGGATCACCGCGGCCGCCGCCGCGGCGGGGTCCAGTCCTCCGAGCGGCCGACCGATCTCGTCCTCGAACACCTTCGCCACCAACCCGGGCACAGAGCCGTCACTCACCGATGTCAGCCGTTCCGCGTCAAGCCGCCCCAGCAGCAGGTTGGCATCCGCGATCGTCGGGCGGGTACCGCCGCGCCCGTAGCAGACCGGTCCCGGCACGGCACCCGCACTTTCCGGGCCGACTTCCAGCAGTCCGGCCGCGTTCACCCGGGCGATCGACCCGCCTCCTGCACCCACGGTGCGCACGTCGACCATCGGCACATGGATGGGCAGGCCGTATTCCACTTCGGTCTCGCTCGAGAACGCGGGTTCGGCGTCACGGATGAGAGCGACATCCGTCGAGGTCCCCCCCATGTCGTAGCTGATGAGGTGCCGGACTCCGGCCCGCGCCCCGGTCCGCGCCGCGGCGATCACGCCCGATGCCGGTCCCGACATGACGGTTTTCGCGGCCTCGCGCGGCACCAGCTCGAGCGGAACCATGCCGCCGTTGCCGTTCATCACCAGGAATTCTCCCGAATAGCCACGCTGACCGAGTTCGCGGGTCAGGCGGGTGATGTAGCGTTGCAGCAGGGGCTGGACCGATGCGTTCACCGCGGCGGTCACACCGCGCTCGAATTCGCGGCTTTCCGACAGAAGCGCGTGCCCCATGGTGACGTGGTCACCGGGCCAGGTCTCGCGAAGGATCTCGGCCGCCCGCTGTTCGTGCACCGGATTGGCATAGGAGTGGATGAAGTGCACCACCACCGCCTCGCACCCGGCCGCATGCAGCCGGTCCGCGGCGGCCCGCACGCTGTCGTCGTCGAGCGGGACCACTACCTCGCCCGCCGCGTCGATCCGTTCGGTCACCTCGAGACGCAGGTCGCGGGGGATGATCGGGACGAACCGGCCCTTCATGCCGTAGGGAGCGGGTCGTGTCCGCCGGCCAAGCTCGAGCACGTCGCGAAAGCCCCGGGTGGTCACGAGGCCGGTACGGCTGAAGGTCCGTTCGAGCACCGCGTTGGTCGTGGTGGTGGTCCCGTGGACGATCAGCGAGATCTCTTCAAGCGCCGACCCACCGGCTTCCAGTGCCGCCAGCACACCGTAGGCCTGATTGTCGGGAGTACTCGGTACCTTGGCGATGCGGACTTCCCCGGTCGCGTCATCCAGGCTGACCAGGTCCGTGAAGGTGCCGCCTACGTCGACTCCGACGCGGTAGACGGGTTCCGTGTCAGTCATTTTCATGATCTACCACTGCCTTACGATGTGTACCGTCTCACCTGTGCATGACGCATCCAGCTCGTCCGCAATCGTACCGCAAGCGGATTTTCCTCAAACTCCGGGTCCAGCGCACCATGGGCGCGTCCTGCCCCTTGCAGCCTCCTGCACGTCTCGCCTGAAGGCATCCTGCACATGCCGCCTCAGCCCTGCGCGCATCGTTGAAGTGGGTAGTGCACGGTACGAGGTTGCGGGCCACGGTATCAAGCGGTCGGCTCTGGCCGAGCACAAGTCTTCCGCTGTGGGCCGAATTTTGCGAGGACACGTGTGCCAGTCGTGGCACGCCGTAAGCGCAGCGGGAACATGCTCGCTACATGCCGAACGCAGTCCTGTCACGCGCTCTGGCGCATATTGAAGTCGCCGCAGCCAAGCTATTCGATTACCAATTCAGGAAGGGCGCGCACGGTCTTTGTGGTCTCGAGGCTGACGGTGATGACCCGAAGGAACAGGTCGAGCGGGTAGCGCGGATCGCCCACCGTCTCGATCGCGTAGCGATTGGCGTCGCGGACCAGTCCACCTGGCTTTCGCGAAGAGCGCGAAGGCCGATGACCGCCGTCGGGACCATCTGGCCGTGCAGCATCGTCTCGGCGTTCGCACTCCACGGCATGTCGGTGGTCTCGACGATCAGGCGTTCGGCGAATGCCGGCTTCGCCGAGGCGGAGATGAAGGTGTCGATATCCTCCTTGCGGATACGCCGGTTGGCGTCGAAGAACTTGCACTGGATCGCGGCAAACCCACCGTCGTGCAACATTCCCACGAGATCGATCCCGGTGTCGGTCCGGTCAAGTTCCCGGCGCCGCGCCCAGTCGGACCAGAGTTCGACCTGGGCAAAGCGCTTCGACTGCACCGGATCGGCAACCAGCCACGCGGCGACCAGCTTCTCGAACGCGGTGCCCTTGTCGCGTTCGCTGATGGCGGTGGCCCGATAGGACTCCAGAAGGCGATCGAGTGGAGTCATCGCGGGTAGCCGAACTCTTGAAGGTGCAAGGGATGTTGGACTTTCCGGATCGGGGGCCGCCCGCCCGCCGATTGTGGCCCGGGGGCGTGGGGCGTGGCGCACCGGATCGAGCGAGGATGCGACATTTCAGGTACGGGCCTGGGCCCAGGGATCGACGGTCGCGACCCCGGTGTTGCGGAAATCGCCGGTGTTTCGGGTGACGACGGCGAGTCCGCGCGTGGCCGCCACCGCGGCGAGGAAGGCGTCGGGCACGTGATCGTCGGGCGCCTCGCCGCGCCTGCGCTTTGCTTCCATGATCCGAGCGCACGCCCTCGCATCTGCGAGAGTCCACTCGACGATGCGATCCTCGAACAACTGGTCGAGAAGATCGCCGAACCGTTCAGCGAGTCCACGCCGGCGCCGGCCGGGGGCCAGACGTCCGATGCCATCAAGCACTTCCCAGACGGTGATGGACGCGAGACCGAGGCCGTCATCAGCGACCGAGTCGAGAAAGGCGGCGACCCGCGGTTCTGGCCGCGGCCGACATCATCTCGGAGACGACGTTAGTATCTATGAGCCAGGAAAGCGGAGCGGTCACGCCTGTTCCTCACCGGAGAACGACAGCGGCTTGTAGCCGCAACGGACCGGAGGAGGAAGCTCGACGCCATGCTCCTCCCCGAAATGCCGCGCGAATGCCACGGACGGTTTCGGTCGCCGCTCGGTCTTCGTACGCTACTCGTGGATCAGGCGGCGGACGAACTCCTCCATCGACACGCCGGTCTGCCGAGCTTCGCGCCGGAGCCAGGACTTGTCTCCGGGATCGATTTCGCGGACGGTGATGCTGGTACCCATGTCGGCGTCTCCTGTTCGCTTGGGCACCCTCCTGCAGGCCAACCAACAATCAAATTATGCTATCGGGATTCGCGGGTCAAAGCTCATGGGTTTCGCAGTCGGCGATCCCACGGTGGACACCATGGCCGAGCGCATTTCTCGCAAGAGGTTGCTGCGGGCCGGCAACGTGGCGCCGCTATCACCGCCGGGCGACGATGCATGCAGGGCGCGTCGGCGGGGATCGCCACCACATCAAGTCGCTGAGGCCTTTCGCCGGGGTCTCGCGCATACGCTCGGTCAATGCGCCGACATCAGGCTTGATCTGAAGGTGCTTTCAATCCTTGCTATGTCACGCGGTGCGACCTCCGCAGCGTTGGCGTAGCTGCCCCAGTTCTGAACGGAAGCGCTTACCTGATCCAGTATTGCCTGCGCTCTGCGCTTCTTCACGCCGGACGAGTCGGCGTAGCGAAGGATATCGTCGCGCTCAAAGCCGTTCCGGCGTCCAGCCATGCTCATCTGGTGGTCGCGGGTCCACATACCGCCCGGATTGTAGGCGTAGGCGACGTCATAGGCCGGGGACAGGGACCACTTTCCGGACCGGTCCATCAGGAACGAGATGTTCTTGACGTGGTCATCCTGGTTGCGCGTGATGACATTGAAGACCGCCCGACGAAATTGCTCCTCGACCGCGATCATCCCGAGACCTAGCTGCCGGATCGTCATGATGGCCTGTTCGTAGGAATAGGCTGACGGGTCGTTGAAGTCGAAGTGCTGCATCGCTCCGAGCGACTGCACATGGAGCTTGCGTCCGGTATCGTCGCGGTCGAACCGTTTCGTCATGAAGTGGCTGCGTCCGCCCTCATGGTGGAGGCGGCACTCGGACATCGTGATGCCAGCTGCGCGCGCCATAAGTGCGTAGGCGTATTCGATCTTGCCGTATCCTGCGGGGTCCGACAGCTCTGAGTCGCTGTTGTTCGATACGCCGTCGAACTTCAGGAGCCAGTGCTCGAACCCTTCATCGGCATCAAGTTGTCCGGATCGGAATTCGCCTGTCTTCGGGTTCCAGGCGAGAACGGCTTTCGCCCGCGCGCCGCCTGCCGACGTGCCAACGCTCAGAATGTCCTCGAGAGCCCCTGCGTCGTTCTTGCCGTCCAGTCGCCCCGCAAGGTCTGCGCGCTCGTCGAGCACCCGATTGGCAAGTTCGACGAGGCGGGCGACTTCCAGTCTCTTCGCTCTCGTCTGTTTGCGAAGCGCCGGCTCGAATTCCAGGGCGCCGATGCCGCGGCGGCCGATGTAGCAGAGCCGGTCGACCGGGTTGAAGGCCTCGCGGCTCTTGCCGGTTTCGGCCAGCCACGCGTCGATAAGCCGATTGCCGAACCTGTCCGGCAGCGCATCGGCCAGCATTCCCGGCAAACCCTTGAAAGTTTCCCTGTTAAGGGCCGGGAACTCATACGGCGTTTCTCTGACGGACATCGTCAGGGGTGCAACCTCGATGCCGGCGCCGACGAAAGCCGGATCGTATTGGAAGACCCCGAGGGAGCGGGTCTCGTCCCAGGACGCGGCCCCGATGCGTCGGCCCCAAAGAATGACATTGGCGTCAGTCATCGGGTTCGTCATCCCATGTCCATGTCGCGTCCTGGTCTTCTTGGGGCTGTGGTCGCGCCCGCTGGCGTTCGGAACCTGCTCGCGAGACGCGCTCGATGGGGCGGATTTGGCCTGTCGGTATCGCGCTGAGGACCGCGTCGCCCAGGTCCAGCGTCAGGGCGACGCGCAGGAAGGTGTCGAGGGTTGACGGCTCGCCTGCCTCGAGACGGCGCAGGGTGCGCACACTGATTCCAGCATCTTCCGCCAGCATGGACTGTGTCACGTTGCGGGACAGTCGCAGTCGTGCGAGACGGGAACCGATCTCGGTTTCGATTTGTCGGGATGTCTTCATGGTCCCTTCAAACGGCAGTTATTGGCCTCTTAAGTCAGCAAAAAGCCGATTGAAGGCCATATACTGCCGATAACAGTAAGCCATGTCAAGAGGGCAAATATGGCCTCTAATCGATCGAAATGGTCTCTAAACGGCGACATATGGCCCTTTGTATAAGACACCAGGGTGTTGAGTCCAAAGAAGAGTGTCAGGCTCAGACAGCACTGGGGTGCCCGACGTCGGACATGCCGACGCACCTGTCGCCGGTTCGGCTATTCCGCCAAGTCGCGATCGATGCTGTCTCCGATGCGGGCCGCGGACGCTTTGACCGTATCGCGGGCAAGGTGGGCGTAGCGGTGTAGAAGATCTTCCCGTTCCGGAGTACGTCTCGCAGCCGCGCATTGAAACTCTCGATGTAGCCGTTCTCCCCGGGGCGAACCCGGCTCGATGAAGGCGGTCCGGCTTCCCACAGCGGCGATTCACCGCTGTACGGCCCCGGCGACGAGCTCCGGGCGGGTGTCGGAACGGATCCAGACCCGCGATACCGCGCAGCATGAACAGGTCTGTCAGGACATCGGTACCATCTGTCGAGGAGAGCGTGCGCTGGACCCGGATAGCCAGGCTCTCCCGGGTAAACTCGTCTAGGAGGTTGAGCATGCGCAAGGCCCGCCCGTCATAGGTCCGGTGATGAACGAAGTGGTCGGACCAGACGTGGTCCGCCCGTTCGGCGCGCGGCCGGATGCAGGAGCCGTCGTTCAATCAAAGACGGCCCCGCTTCGGCTGTTTGGCCGGCACCTTCAGCCCCTCGCATCGCCACAGGCGTTCGCTTGTCGTTGACCTGACAGCCGGCGTCACGCAGCGGATCGAGCTGATAGGCGTCGATGCGGATACCGACCCGGAAGGGCGCCTGAAACAGATTGGGGTCGGTCGCCGTCACACAGTTCCACGGCAGCGTGCGGAGATACGCGGCAAACAGCGCCGGTTCGTCGAAGCCCTTGTCGGCCACGGCGGACCAACCGTCGTCCTCGAGAATGCGGGCGTCCAGTTCGTGCTCCCACAACACCGACGGCGGCTCGCCCTGCGCGTCGTCGTCGAGGCACGTCAGATCGACAAGCATCGCTTCACCAGGAGGCGGAGGCGGCGTCACGTTCTCGACGAGGTAACGGCGCTGGCGAACCAGAGCAATATTTCCGGGTTCAGGGGAGAACGACGCCATACCGTCACTTCGTTGGTCCCAATCTCGATCCGGGCGCAAATTTCCATCAGCCGGTCGAATGACGTGCGATCGTCGAACAGAACGCGATCGGCGAGAATGGCAAGTGCGGTGAAGGCGGAGATCAGTTGCAGGGCACCGGAGGCCGCAGCTTCACAATCGATCCGTGTGCCACGGACATCGTTTTCCGGGAAGAACCAAGCATTTTGGCCAGCACTCGGCAGAGCGAGCGCACGGTCGGCACGTGTCGTTGCCGTGATCCCGGGCTTCTCGAGGCTTGCGCGATCATGCCAATGCCTCGACAGACGCACGCCGGGTCGTGTGCAGCGATCGGCCCTTGCAAGAATCCGCTGCCGGTCCTCGGCCGTGAACTGGCGCCGCCTGGGTATTGTGACCGCCTCCGGATGCGGTGCTCGGTCCCGATACCCGATTCTGGCCCTTGAAGTCCTATCGCTCCACTCAATGCCCCCCGGGACCTGGCCGTCCGGATGCCTTCCCGCCATCTGAACCTTCCTTGCTCTCATCTTCGGCCACCTCCCCGCCCCTCAGTTGTTCCGCGAACAGCCGTGGTTTCAACGATGATGGCAGAAAGGGCAATTGATGCGACCCCGCCTACCCGTTGTCCGGGCCGGTCCTGCCTGCCCGGGTATGGGCGTAGATCCGGGTTGAATCCGAACCGGGTTCGTCCCGGTCGAGCCGGGCGTAGATGTCGGCCACCACGGCGCCGATGCGGTCCGCCGTGCCTGATCCGCGTACGTTCTCAAGGTAGAGCCGTACGTCCTTCGCCATCATTGCCGAGGCAAAGCCGCCGTCGTAGCCGCCGGGCACGATCCGGTTCGGAAACTTGTCCATGGTGGCTGTATTCCGGCCGCTCGAGACGTTGACGACATCGAGCGTGGCCTGGAGGTCGAGACCGTTCGCCGTCGCGAAGGTCATGGCCTCGCTGGTCGCGGCCATCGCGGTGGCCGAGAGAAAGTTGTTGAGCAGCTTGATCGTCTGTCCCTGGCCCGGCTCCGGTCCGACGTGAAACACGTTCGATCCGATTGTCTCGAGCAGCGGCCTGACCTCGTCCATGGTCGCAGCAGGACAGCTCGCCATGACCGCGAGCGTCGCGGCCTGCGCGCCGGCGATGCCGCCGGAGACCGGGGCGTCGACATAGGCGATGCCATGGCCGGCCAGCAGTTGCGCGGCCTCGCGCGCATGCCGGATGCCGATGGTCGAGGTATCGACGACGGTCTGCACGCGGCGCTCCGGCGCACCCAGCAGGTCAGCTGCCACCTCGAGCGTGTCCGGACCCGCCGGCACGCACAGGAACACCACCTGGGCAGCCTGCCCCACCGCAGCGTTGTCGGCCGCGATGCGGCTGCCTTCCGGTGCCCGTGCGGTCGAGTGCCGATCAGCCACCACGAGCTCGACGCCGCTCCCGGCCAGGTTCGCGGCCATCCGGCTTCCCATGTTGCCAAGACCGATCCAGCCGATCACTCCGGTCATCTCCTCCTCCACGCTGCTGGTACGGGAGGGCACTGTGGCCGGATCGGTGAGCGCCCGCAAGCGGCAGGGGCCGCCGGGGCGGCATCAGCGCCGCAGACGGGCCATGAACAGGAACGGGCAGATTGCGAACGCCGTCATGGTGAAGGCGTAGAACGCGTTCAGGTAGCCGATCATGGTTGCCTGGCGGCCGATTTCTCCGCTGAGCGCCGCAAGCGTGCCGACACCGTCGATCGACCAGAACGCGAACAGCGAGTCCTGGAACGGCAACGCACTGTTGAGCGGGGTCGCCGACTGCGAAAGCGTCGCGTAGTTCATCTGGCCCGTCCGGATCATGATGGCAATGGTGACCGAAATGAACACGCTGCTTCCGAAGTTGCGGACCAGGTGGAAGATCGACGATCCTTCCGCGGTCTCTTCATCGTTCAGCTGGCTGAAGGTCACGACGGTCAGCGGCACCCAGATCATCCCCACACCCAGTCCCTGCAGCCACGAGGTCCACAGCACGTCGAAGGTCGTCAGGTTGACGCTGAACTGCGCCATGTACCAACCGGAAATCCCCTGCAGCATGAAACCGGCGAACATGGTGTAGCGGGGATCGATGCGCGAGCCGCCCAGGAACATGAAGAAAAAGCCGAGCAGCGTGCCAGTTCCGCGAATGCCGAGAATGAGGCCGATGATCGAATCCGGATAGCCGCGAAGGGTCTGCAGAAGGGCCGGCAACAGGGTGATCGGCGTGAAGTTGAGCAGCCCGAAGACGAAGGCGATCATGAGCCCGAGCGCGTAGTTGCGCTTCATCAGCAGTCTCGGGTTGAGGAACGGTCGCTCGGCCGTCAGCGAGTGCGACACGAACACCCACAGTCCGAGGACCGCCACCCAGGCGCAGGCGGTGATCTGCCAGTTGTCGAACCAGTCGAGCCTCTCGCCACGGTCCAGCATGAACTGGAAGGCGGCGATCGCAAGCGACAGCGCAATGAAACCGGTCCAGTCGAGATAGGCCCCGGGTCGAGACCGGCGCCGCTTGATGAACAGCGCCACGCCGAGCAGCGACACCATGCCGCACGGCACCACCATGAAGAAGACCCAGCGCCAGCTGTAGGTCTCGCTCAGGTAGCCACCGATGGTCGGGGCGAGGATCGGTCCCATGACCACGCCCATGCCGAAGATGGCGTTGGCCTGGCCGATCTTCTCCTTCGGGTAGGAGTCGACCACGATCGCCTGGCTGAGGGGTACCAGCGGTGCCCCGAAGGCGCCCTGCATGAACCGGTAGACCACCAGCTGTTCGAGCGACGTCGCGGTTCCGCACAGGAACGACGCGATCGTGAATCCCGCCACTCCGAAAATCATGACGTTGCGCCGGCCGTATCGCGCCGTCAGCCATCCCGTCATCGGGGTCGCCACCGCGGTGGCAACGATGTTGAAGGTGACGATCAGCGCGATCTCGTCGGTGGTGGCCGACAGCGCTCCCTTGATCTGCGGCAGCGCCACGTTGGCGATGGTCACCGTCATGGCGTAGAGCATGGTCACCAGTGTAAGGGTGACCAGAATCACGGCGTTCTGGAACGTGGTGGTCCGCGGCAGGCCGGTGGAATCGTAGGTGGTCACCAGCGGGCTCCGTCTCGCGCTCCGGTCGGCCGTCCTGCTGCAGGACGCCGGTCCGGGTCTACATGCCGGAACATCGGCCTGCGGACAATGCCGGGCAGCACTGGCGTTCACCGCGGCACATGTCGATAATGCGCCGCCCGGCCCACGGGACCGGGATGGCCATCCAACACGGGAGTTGATGATGCGTGCAGCTGTCGTCACCGAACAGGGAGTCCGGGTGCAGGACGTGCCCCGCCCGGATCCGGGACCCGACCAGGTGCTGGTGCGTGTGAGAGCCTGCGGGCTGAACCGCGCCGATCTCACGGTCGCCGCCGGGGCGGCGCACGGGAGCGTCGGCGGGTCCGGAACCATTGTCGGCATGGAGTTCGCCGGCGATGTGGCCGCGGTGGGTCCGGGCGTACAGGACTTCCGCGAGGGCGACCGGGTGATGTGCTCGGGAGCCGCAGGATGGGCCGAGTACGCTCTTGCCGACCGCGGCCGAACCGCTCTCGTCCCGGGCGAGACCGTGAGCTACGCGCAGGCGGCAACGCTGCCGGTTGCGACCCAGACCATGCACAATGCCATCGTCACCAACGGCCGCCTCGCTGCCGGCGAGACCGTGCTCATCCAGGGCGCGAGTTCCGGTGTCGGGCTGATGGGCCTGCAGATCGCCCGGCTGAAGGGAGCGTCGCTGGTCATCGGTACCTCGACCAACCCGGAACGCCGGGAAGCGCTGGCGAGGTTCGGCGCCGACCTCGCCCTCGATCCCCGCGACCCCGACTGGGTCGCACGGGTGCTGGAGGCCACGGACGGTGCCGGGGTGAACCTGATCGTCGACCAGATCTCGGGCTTCGTTGCCAACGACAACATGCGTGCGGCCGCCGTCCTTGGACGCATCGTCAATGTCGGCCGTCTCGGCGGAGCGACCTGCACCTTCGATTGCGACCTGCATGCGCTGCGCCGCATCCACTACATCGGGGTAACCTTCCGCACCCGCTCGATCGAGGAGATCCGCGCCATCACCCGTGCCGTGCACGAGGACCTCGGAGAGGCGATCGCGGCGGGAACCCTGGCCCTGCCGATCGACAGCACCTACCCGCTGGAAGCCGTGACCGACGCCCTCGATCACATGCGCGAGAATCGCCATCTCGGCAAGATCGTGCTCACGCTCGACTGAGGGCACCACCCTGCCACCTGCAACCCGGGGACCGTGCCGTCATGACTTCACGCCTGTTCTCGCCGCTGACGCTGCGAGGCGTCACCCTGCCGAACCGGGTCGTCCTCTCGCCGCTGTGCATGTACTCGGCCGACCGGGGCACCGCGACCGACTGGCAGTTCGCCCATCTGAGCGCCTTTGCCCGCGGTGGTGTCGGGCTGGTATTCGCCGAGGCCACCGCCGTCGAGCCACGGGGCAGGATCACACCGCGGTGCCTCGGGATCTGGACCGACGGGCAGGCCGCGGCGCTGAAACCCGTGACCGGCTTCATCAGTTCGATGGGCGCGGTTCCCGGGCTCCAGATCGCCCATGCCGGACGCAAGGCGTCCGCGAGCCCGCCCTGGGCCGGGGGACGACCGCTGTCCATGGACGACACCAGCTGGGGTGACGATCCCTGGCGGATCGTCGGTCCGTCGGAGATTCCGCTGGCGGACGGCTGGCAGACGCCGCACCCGCTCGGTACCGGCGAGATCGCCGACATCGTCGACGCGTTCGCCGCAACTGCCGTCCGGGCCTGTCAGGCCGGGTTCAGGGTACTCGAAATTCACGGCGCCCACGGGTACCTGATCCACAGTTTCCTCTCCCCGCTCAGCAACCGGCGCAACGACCGCTACGGTGGCGACCTGGCCGGGCGCATGCGGTTCGCGCTTGAGGTCACGGAGGCCGTGCGCCAGGCCTGGCCGGAGGAATTGCCGCTGTTCTTCCGTCTGTCGGCCGTCGACAACAACGGCTGGACGATCGAGGACAGCGTGGTGCTTTCGCGTGAACTGAAGCAACGCGGTGTCGACATGGTCGACTGCTCCGCAGGCGGGATCACCGGTGCTCCGGCCTTTCGGGCCAGGGACGACGGAACTCCGGCCCGGTCGGGCGGCGAACGGCCGCTCGGCTTCCAGGTGCCCTACGCGGAACGGCTGCGGTGCGAGGCCGACATCATGACCATGGCGGTGGGACGGATCGTTGACGCGCGCCAGGCCGAGGAGATCATCGCCGGCGGGCGGGCCGACCTGGTCGCGATCGGCCGGGAGCTCATGTACAATCCGTTCTGGGCCCTGCACGCGGCGGAAGCCCTGGGATGCGGCGACGACCTGGGGGACTGGCCGGAACAGTATCGCTGGGCCATCGTGCGCCGTGCCGAGCTGAATGCCGGCGCCCGCGCCTGACCGGGGGAATGACCATGGGATTCTCAGTCTTTGCCGGCGCCGGACAGTGGCGCGCCGCAGCCGACGATTCACGTGCCAACGGCCTCTTCGGGCTTGACGCCTCGACCGGCAGCTGGACGCCGCTGCGCTCCGGTCTGCCCGACGGCGTCGAGGTGCGGGCCCTGGTGATCGACCCCAGGAACCACGATACCGTCTGGGCCGGAACCCAGCATGGCCCCTACCGGTCGGGCGATGGCGGCGAGACATGGGAGGCGCGACCCCTGCCCGACGGAACGGCGGCCGAACACCGTGTCGTCTGGTCGATCTGCCCCGATCCGTCGGATGCCGGCACCCTCTACGTCGGCACCCAGGCCAACACCGTGTTCCGCAGCCGCGATGCCGGACGGTCCTGGCAGCAGCTCGCGATCGACCTGCCGCCCGGGGTCGTCCACATGAGCTTCCCGATGCGGGTGGTCCGGATCGCGGTCGACCCGGGCAATTCCGACCACCTGCAGGTCGCGTTCGAGGTCGGTGGCACGGTGCACAGCACGGATGGCGGCGCGACCTGGAAGAGCGGAAACCCTTCGCTGCTCTCACTGTCGCAGCAGCAGCACCTGAAGAGCCGCATCATCAGCGATACCGAGACCGAGGGAATGATGGACTCGCACGCGGTGGTGATCGGCGGATCGAAGACCGTATGGCTTGCAAACCGGATGGGACTGTTCAGCAGCGCCGACAACGGGGCGACCTGGCAGGAGTTGGGGATCGGCCGCTACTCGCCGCTGACCTACGCTCGTGATGTCGCGGTCTCCGCGCATGTACCCGGCAGGCTTTATGCCGCTCTCTCCGGCGCGGCCAACAGCGACATCGGCTCGCTATGGCGCAGCGAGGACGACGGCGAGAGCTGGCGCCGGTTCGATCACACCGTCGCGATCACCAGTACGCTGATGAGCATCGCCGAGAGCCGCTCCCGCGGCGAGCGGGTCTACTGTGCGGCACGCCGCGGCCAGGTGCTCGGGACCGAGGACGGCGGTGCGACCTGGACCGGTTTCCCGTTGCCCGACGGGGTCGAGGGTGTCTACGCGCTCGCCGTTGCCTGACCGTCCGGGGACTGCACGTTGCCCGAGAACCTCCGGATCACGTTGTCGAGCATGGTCGAGACCTGATTGTCGCAGCCGTTTATCGGCAGGCTTCCGCAGAAGGTGATCGACCCGACCGAGAACACCGCCCCGCCGCCCGGGGTTTCGAACCAGACGATATCGGCCCTGATGAGGTCTCGTTCCGGCTCGCCGGGCCAGGTGGTGTGATGGGTCAGGATGTCCTCCGGCACCAGCACGAACCCGTCACCGTGGCCTTCGGACCGGGCCACCACGACGGCGTTCAACGGGGTGCCGAGGCCGGTGTCGGCCCGGTCGAGCTCGAAACCGGCAGCGCCGCCACCCGCGAGTCCGAAGTCTCCGATCAGGTCGCCCTGGATGCCCTCGAAGATCCACGCGTTGGCCGGGTCACGCGACTCGGGTGTCCTTCTGTAGTAGCTACCCTCGTGGTCTCCCTGCGAACTGAACCCGACACCGGCAAGCATTTGCGGCGGGCGCCCGTTGCGCCGCCACAGCCCGCCATAGGTGCCGTCGAAGGCATTGTAGTATTCCCCGGGTTCGGCGGCCCAGGCGCGGATACCGCCCTCGCCCCTGCGAATCTCGACCGCACCAGGCCAGTCCCCGGAAACCGCCACCTTCCAGTAGAACCCGTTGCCGCCGAGATAGAGCAGGCGGCCGCCCTGGTCGACGTAGTCCTGCAGGGCGTCAAGCGACTGCGGCGTGTGGTACTCGGGATGCGAGCAGGTCATGACCACCTGATAACCCGACAGCGCGTCCACACCCCAGTCGTGCAGTTCGTCATCCGTGATGACGTCGAAGTCGTAGCCCTTGGTCTCGAGCCAGTACCAGAGGTGGGAATCGGCCGGGAAGTGGCGGCACCCCGAGCCGGGCATGTCGCAGTAGGCGATCACGCCGGAACGCATCGACAGGATCGGTCGCAGCCGTGACGAATAGGCGATGCCGCTGCCGTCGGTATGATGATTGTAGGTCGAATGGCCGAACTGCGGGTGGTCGTCCGGAACCCAGGGGCTCGCACCCCACTCGCGGATCCGGGCCCGCATCGCCTCGTCGGTGTTGTAGCGGGCGAAGTTGGCATAGACCGTGTAGGTGTAGGTGGGGACCAGCACGCAGACCCGGTTCCGCGGCCGGCCGCGGGGGGCGGTGACGAAGAACGGGATCATGTCATCGGCGCCGTCGGCCGCGCGCAGGCGCGCCGCGTAGACACCGCTCCTCATGTCCGCGGGAACCGTGAAGGTGAAGTCGGTCTCCCAGCCGCAGTCGTGCAGGTCATCGTCGTGGAAATGCACCGCAGCGTAGTGGGCCGGGCGGCGGGTCCAGTCATGAGCGCTGCCATCCCAGGCCGAGCCGGCCATCGCACGTGTCGGCAGGTTGACCAGGGTGCCGTCAAGCCCGTGCGGTCCGAGGTCGGGGACCCGCGGGCCTGAGATGTCCCGGGAGAAGTCCCACGCCGCGATGATGCCAGCCGGGGCATGGCCGTTGGCGATGGCCTCGACCCCGGACGATTGCAGAGCGCCCGCGGCAACGAACGGGCGTTCGATCTTGCCGTTGAAATGCCACTCGGTGCGTTGGTCCCCGGTCGCAGCGACCAGGAACGGAAGCCGGCCGGCATGGCAGGCCCGGGCGCGGGTTTCGGCCACGCCGGCATCGGCGATGTCGACCTTCGGCACAACCGGAGCCTGGCCGACCCGGATCACGCCCTGCGCTGCATCAAAACTCGCCCACACCCGGTACCATCGCCGGGATGCGAGCGGCAGGCCCGTGGCCACGCACGCCAGTTTCGTGCCGTCGCCGGCATGCACCTCGGCCCCGTTCGGTCCCACCGCGAGCAGCAGGCCGCGACACCCGTCCCGGTCGAGCTGTCCTGCCACCGCCTGGACACCGGTGTCCGGCGTGGTCGGCCATATGGTGGCGGCAACGGTCCAGCTTTCGTGAACATCGAGGGCATTGCCCGGCGAAGCCCGCATGCAGGATCCGCTGTTGATGGCCTGGAACCGGGAGGGATAGGTGCCGGCGAAGGAGGCGTCGATGTCTTCCTCGATCAGTCCGGGTCCCATGGGGCTCGGATCTCCGCTGATCACCCTGACCAGCCTGGCGGTATAGGGCTGGTCCGACATGCTCGAGACCTTGAAAGCGATAGTCTCGCCCGGCATGAGCGAGAAGCGGTCGGCGTAGCCGGTGATCGGAATTCGTTCCATGAATGGCTCCCCGGTGACAGTCAGCCGGATCGTAGCGCATTCGGCCCACCGGAGAACATCCGGTCACGGCCGAACGGCGCCACCCCGGCAGTCAGACATTGAAACGGATGCGCAGGATGTCCCCGTCCCGGACCCGGTAGGTCGCGCCCTCCGACCGCATGCGGCCGGCGTCCCGCGCCTGTTGTTCTCCGCCGAGATCGAGAAAATCACCGGTGGAAACCGTTTCGGCGCGGATGAACCCGCGCTCGAAATCGCTGTGGATGACACCCCCCGCCCGCACCGCGGTCTCGCCGCGCGGCAGGGTCCAGGCGCGGGTCTCCTTGGGGCCGGTGGTAAAGAAGGTGATGAGGTCGAGCAACCGGTAGCCCGCCCGGATCAACCGGTCGAGCCCGGGTTCGGCCAGCCCGAGACCGTCAAGGAACTCCGTGCGTTCACCGGGTTCGGTCAACTGTGCGATCTCGGCCTCGATCGCTGCCGAGATGACGACGCATTCCGCGTCCCGGCTCCGGGCCATGCCGGCGACCGCCTCGCTCGCCGCGCAGCCGCCTGCGGCATCCTTCTCGGCGACATTGCACACGTAGAGCACGGGTTTTGCCGTGAGCAGGTTGAGACCGCCGACGAGAGCTGCCTCCTGCGAGTTCCAGTCGGTGACCAGGCGTGCCGCACGCCCCTCGCCCAGGACCCCGGCCAGCCGGTCCACCACCTTGAATAGCTCCCGTGCCTCCTTGTCACCGCCACGCACCCGCCTGCCAAGCGTCTCGGACCGTCGCTCGAGGCTCTCGAGGTCGGCCAGCATCAGTTCGGTCTCGACCGTCTCCGCGTCACGCAGCGGATCTGCGGTTCCCTCGACGTGCGCCACCTCGCCATCCTCGAAGCACCGCAGGACATGGACGATGGCATCGGCCTCCCGGATCGCGCCGAGAAACCGGTTGCCGAGACCTTCTCCCCTGCTCGCGCCCCGCACCAGGCCGGCGATGTCGACGAACTCGAGAAAGGTCGGGATCACGACGGCAGACCCCGTCAGCCGTGCGATCGCGTCGAGCCGGGAATCGGGAACCGCCACCCGGCCGGCGTTGGGCTCGATGGTGCAGAACGGGTAGTTGGCAGCCTCCGCCGCCGCGGTCCTGGTCAGCGCGTTGAACAGCGTGGACTTGCCGACATTGGGAAGGCCGACGATGCCGCAGACAAGACCCATGGTTCACTGTTCTCCCGGTGCCGGGGGCGATGGCCGTGGCGGAGGGGGAAAGACGGCATGGGCCACCCGGCTCATGAAGGCGTTCTCCTCGCCCCGCGCCAGCAGCGGCGCGTTGCGTGCGACAGCGTCGAGCAGGGTCGGCAACCAGCCGTCGCGTTCGTCCCGGGAGAAGTCCTGCAGCACGTAGCGGCGCACCCTGTCCTTGTGGCCGGGGTGCCCGACACCGAGACGGACCCGCCAGAAATCCTTGCCGATGTGCCGCTCGATACTGCGGATCCCGTTATGGCCGCCGGAGCCGCCACCAATCTTCACCCTGCACTTTCCCGGCACCAGGTCGATCTCGTCGTAGAGCGCGTAGACGTGCGCGATGCGCAGGCCGTAGTAGCGCACCGCTTCGCCGACCGAGCGGCCGGACTCGTTCATGTATGTCTGGGGCTTGAGCAACCTGACCCGGCGGCCGTCGAGCACGCCGTCGCAGTAGAGCCCGCCGAACCGCCTGCGGAACGGGCCGAACCCGTGCCAGCGCGCCAGCTCGTCGATGGCCATGAAGCCTATGTTGTGGCGGTGGCCGGCGTAGCTCGCGCCCGGGTTTCCGAGCCCGACAAGAAGCAACATGGCGCCGTCAGCAGAGGGGGGAGCGACCGAGGGCTACTCGGTGACCTCCACTTCCTCCTCGTCCTCGTCTTCGTCCTCCGCCGCCTCGTGCTCGCTCGCGACCGCGCTCGGAACCACGATGGTGGCAATGGTGAAGTCACGGTCGGTGATGGTCGGAGTCACGCCGTCAGGAAGGGTCACGGCACTGATGTGCAGGCTGTCGCCAAGCTCGGCCCGGGCGAGGTCGAGCCGGATCGATGCGGGGATCGCGTCCGCACGACAGGACACCTCGACTCCGTAGCGGACCACGTTCAGCACGCCGCCGGCGCGAAGGCCCGGACAGTCTTCCTCGTTGAGGAACTCCACGGGAACCTCGACTGTGACCGTGCTCGAGCCGCCGACCCGCAGGAAGTCGACATGTTCGGGTACGTCGGTGACCGGATGCAGCTGCACGTCGCGCGGCAGGACCCGGCTGGTCTCGCCATCGATCGAGAGGTCGAAGACAGTGTTGAAGAACCCCCCGGAATTCAGGTGTCGCCGCAGTTCCCTGTCTTCGAGAGAGATCGAAACCGGAGACTGGTCATTGCCATAGACCACGGCGGGAACGCGTCCGGCGCGCCGGGTTGCACGCGCAGCGCCCTTTCCGGTCCTTGAACGAACGCTGGCAGCCAGAACTGCTGTCTCTGCCATGGATCCCTCCCGGGAGATTCTGGGTGGAGCACGGGGGATCACCCCGCGAGGCGCGGAACATAATGCAGCGGCGGCCCGTCGTCCACAGGCGAGTGACCGTGCCGCCGATCAGGGCTCCTCGTCGTTCTGGTAGTTGAACAGGCGCGAGACGGACCGGGACTGGGCGATGCTGCGGATTGCCTCTCCCAGCAGCGGCGCGATGGTGATCTGGCGCATGTTGCCCGCGACCCGCATCGCCTCGGTGGTCCTGATGCTGTCGGTGGTCACGAGTTCGGTCAGCGGGGAGGCCGATACCCGGGCGACGGCACCACCCGAGAGGACGCCGTGGCTGACGTAGGCGGAGACCGAGAGGCCACCGGCAGTTGCCAGCGCCTCCGCGGCATTGCACAGGGTCCCGCCGGAATCGACGATGTCGTCGACCAGGATGCAGTGCCGGTCCGCCACATCGCCGATGATGTTCATCACCTCGGAGACACCGGCCCTTTCACGCCGCTTGTCGATGATGGCGAGATCGGCGTCGAGACTTCGCGCTAGCGCCCGGGCCCGGATCACGCCGCCGACATCGGGAGAGACGATGACGATCTGCCGGTCACCGAAACGCTTTCGGATATCGAGGTTGAAGACGGGAGCCGCAAACAGGTTGTCGGTCGGAATGTCGAAGAACCCCTGGATCTGTCCGGCGTGCAGGTCCAGCGTCAGGACCCGGTCGGCACCGGCCACGGTGATCAGGTTGGCGACCAGCTTGGCGGAAATCGGGGTGCGCGGTCCCGACTTCCGGTCCTGGCGCGCGTAACCGTAGTAAGGGACGACAGCGGTGATCCGCCTGGCCGACCCCCGTTTCAGGGCGTCCAGGGTCACCAGCAGTTCCATCAGGTTGTCGTTTGCCGGATAGGACGTCGACTGTATGACGAACACGTCCTCGCCGCGGACGTTTTCCTGGATCTCGACAAACACCTCCATGTCGGAAAACCGCCTGACGTCCGCCTTGGTCAGGGGCAGGGCCAGGTAGGCGGAGATGGCCTCGGCGAGCGGACGATTGCTGTTGCAGGAGAGGATCTTCATCGTCATGCCACTGAATTGAACGGACCCTCGAGTACAGGCACACCCACTGTCACCGAAACGCCGGGTGCGGGCGGGTTCATATCAGTGCAACAAGATTCCGCGCAAGCACCAAGGCGCCGTGCGGCCGGCCGTCAGGATCCGCCCGGGCGCCCCGGCGCCGCGGCGCGCCAGGAGCGTGCAAGTCCGGCCAGGGCGTCCGTCGCGGCACGGGCAATCTCGCCGGCCACGTCGTCCCAGCGGTTAGCGACGGTTCCGGCGTCCAGCACGTCCTCCTGATCGATCCGTCCGATCGACACCGCCGAGCGGTCCCGGACCATCCACGCAATCGCCACTCTCGTCGTGCCGCCCGAAAGCGCCGTCACCGTGACGCGCGGCCAGATGAGCAGGTCCGCATTGCCGGCCCCGGGCACCACGACGAGGCCGGTCCCGGCAATCGATCGGCTCATCTCGCGCGCAAGTGCCGAACCTCGCCCGTCGGGCATCCCGGTCTGCGGGACGAAGGCGAGACGCAGTGGCGGCGACCCGTCGGAGCGAATCCAGTTCACCACCTGGCGGGCGATCCGATCGGCAACCGCCCGGAACACCGGCGCCGTCGGATCGCTCCAGAACGTCGTCGGAGGCGTGTTACGGGTTTCGAACTCGCGCAGGACCGTGCCGTCGTGGCGCACAAGTGACCACAGCATGACCAGTTCACCCGGCCGGTCGTGGTGCAGTTGCTGGTAGCCGACACCACGAAGCTCGAGCGCGTTCCGGTTCGCCCAGCGGGCGCCGGCAACCACCCCGTGGCCGCGCAGCGCCGTTGACATCGCGGTCGCAAGCGCTTGTCCGACCCAACCCTCCGGCCCCTCCACGGTGGCGACAAACACGCCCTCCCCCCCGGGGACCGTGAGCAGCGGGTTGTCGAGCCGCGAGAGGCCCTCGGTCCGGAACGGTTGCGGAACCGGACCGCAGGACGCCAGCACCAGGACGATGGTCGCGGCGAGCAGTCCGCCGCCTACAGCAGCACGCATGTGGCGATGGTGCACAGCAGGGCACCGGCAAGCATCATGAAGAGGTAGGGCACGCCCGTTCCTTTGCGACCAGGTCGAGCGAAGCGCTCGACAGTCGCTCGTTTCCGGTCTCGGTCACGATCACGGACTCGCCAGGCGCCATGGCAAGGTTCCGCTCGCTGTCGGCAAGGATCATGTGCAGGAAGAACACCATGCCCGGCTCCGCCAGCACCGGGTTGCCGGTATAGAACATCGGTGCATCCATCCAGCAGGGGGCGTAGGTGGCGCCGAGACTGTAACCACAGGCGTTCAGCCGCGCCGCCCGATATCCCCTGCGGTCGAGGACCCGGGCGTGGGCATCGAACACTGTTCCGACCGGGTTGCCAGGTCGCAGGACCTCGCGGCAGGCGGCGAGCGCCTCGAGCGCGGCATCGTGCATGTCGCGCTGGCGGTCCGGGACCGGTCCGATCACGATGGTCCGCATCAGGCAGGCATGGTACTGGCGCCAGACCCCGGCGAACTCCAGCGTCAGCTGGTCCTGCTCTGCGAGCTGCCGGCGCCCGGAAAAATACCGGCACAGCAACGCGTCGGGCCCGGAGCCGACAATGAACGGGTTGGCCGGGTAGTCGCCGCCGGCCTCGAGCACGGCTCCCTGCATGGCGGCCAGCACCCGCGCTTCCTCGACCCCTGGCCCGGCGTGCAGGTTCGCGGCGTCAAGTGCGGCGTCCGCCAGTGCCGCCGCCCTGCGGACGCAGGCGACTTCGGCCGGGCTCTTGACGGTGCGGATCGTGGAAACCAGCCCGGATGCATCAACGAGCGAGCACACACCGTCCATGGCGTCCACCAGCTGGAATCCCGCGGCGGCGGTCAGTCCGGGCGCGTTGTATTCGACGCCCAGCGACCGTCCCGCGAGCCCAAGGTCCCGGAGCATGTCACGCAGCTGCAGCACCGGGCTCGCCCCGTCCCTGTCCACCCAGATGCGGATATCCCCGATCAGGCTGGTGTTTTCCGCCTGTCGCAGGTCCGGGGCGCGGGTGATGAGCGCGAGGCGCCCGTCAACCCCGAGGTACAGGCACTGGAAGAAACTGAACCCGAAACTGTCGTACCCGGTCAGGTAGTACATGCTCTCCTGGCGGAACATCAGCAGCCCGTCGAGGCCACGGGTCTCCATGTCCCGGATTACCCGGGCGGCTCGTGCTGCGTATTCCTCCCGTTCGAAATGCAAGGCCACGGCTCACTCCTCCAGCGCAATGACCGACAGCATGCGACCGAAGTCGGGTTCCCCCCGCAACCGCGACCGACGGTAGCTGAAGCACCGGTCCTCGTCAGCACAGGTATCCACCCCGAGCGCGACGACCTCGGCCACTCCCGCGCCGGCCAGGCGGGAGCAGATGTATCCCGGCAGGTCGAACATGAAGTGGCCTTCGCGCCGCGCCGGGACGAACCAGGCCGCGGCCACCGCCGAGCGGTCGATGAACGGGCCCGGAAACTCCGGGCCGACCTCGTAGGAACCGGGGCCGATGGTCGGCCCGAGCGCCGCCACCATGCTCCCGAGGCGCGCACCCAGTCCGACCATGGCGTCGATCGTGGCCTCCAGCACGCCCGACAGCGCTCCGCGCCACCCGGCGTGCGCGGCACCGATGACCCGGTTCTCCTGGTCGGCAAACAGGACCGGACCGCAGTCCGCCGTCAGGATTCCGAGCGCCCGGCCCGGTGTCGTCGTGACCAGCCCATCCGCCCTGGGCGGACCGGACCTTCCGGTTTCGGCCTCCACCACAATGGCCGAGTGGTGCTGGTGGCACATGAACAACGCGTTCGCCGGCAGGTCGATCGCCGAGAGCGCACGCTCCCTGTTGGCAAGCACGCGGGCGCGATCGTCACGGGACCCCAGGCCGCAGTTGAGCGACTGGTAGAGACCCGTGCTGACGCCGCCCTCGCGCGTGAAGAACGCGTGGCGAACCCGGTGCGCGGAGAACTGGTCGACCTGGATCATCGCGGTGCGCCTGCTCCCGTCATGCCCGGAAACCGGGCGGTGTGTCCTGGTCGCGCGGCAGAATGGCCGCCACCTTGAACAGCGTGCCCATTTGGCCGGGGTCGATCAAGCGAGCCATGTCTCGCTCGACCCGGATGCGCCGGTCCGCATCTCCTCCCCACCCGAGCGCGGCGGCTCGCTCGCGGATGCCGAGTTCGATCAGGAAGGGGCCCTGGTCCACCGGGCCGTGCATGACACAGCCGGCCACGGCCGTCCGCTCGCGCAGACGCGCGAAGTCGACGTGGCTCGACAGGTCGGCACGCCCCGGTGCCTCGAGGGGGTCGACCGGCCGGTGTCCGCTCACAGCCTGCAGGGTGGCACCGCGCGCGTTGCGCATCGCGCCGTAGTCAACGAACAGTCCAGCTCCACCGCACGCCGAGATTCGGGCCGCAACGTCGGACACCAGGTGTTCCGCGGCCGGGCAGATCTCGGCGATCAACCCGTCCTCGCGGGACCGGCGCAACGGTTCCGGCAACACACCGGTGAGGGTTGAGGGAACCCGGTCGACCGCCCAGCACAGCCCGTCACCGTCCGGTTTGGCCGATACCAGCACTTCGCGCCAGTCACCGTCACGCAACACCAGCTGGTGGATCGGCAGGGCATCGAGAAACTCGTTGGCGATCACGAACCAGGGACCGTCAGGCATGTCCGACAGGTCCCGGTGCCAGACCGGCTCGAGGTGTGCAAGTCGCTCGGCCTGGGACCGGCGCAGTACCGGGCTGGTCTCTACCAGGTGCGGCGTTCGGACCAGGGCATCGGCGCCGGCCGCTGCGATCGCCCGGGCCGCATCGGCCATCAGCGTTCCGCGCCCCGGGCCGAGTTCGACCAGGGCCGCATCGGGCGGCGCCCCCTGGGTGGTCCAGGCCGACACCATCCACAGCCCCAGCAGTTCACCGAACATCTGCGACATTTCGGGCGCAGTCACGAAGTCGCCGTCCGGTCCAAGCGGGTCGCCGGCCGCGTAATACCCCGACTGACGGTGATGCAGGGCCTCGGCCATGAACTCCGCAACTGTCATCGGCCCGACCCGGCGCAGCCGCTGTTCAAGCCAGCCGGCATCAGCACCGGTCACCTGGTAACACTCCTGCGCACCGACCAGCCGATCAGCAGGCACCCGGCAACGACCATCGGAACCGACAGAAGCTGCCCCATGGTCATCTGTCCGAGCACGAATCCGAGATGCCGGTCCGGTTCGCGCAGCAGTTCGACGAGGAACCGGGAAACGCCGTATCCGGTGACAAACAGCCCAGTGACCAGGCCCGGCCGGTCGGTACCCCAGCCCCGCGACATGGCAGCCGCAGCGATGATGAACAGGAGCAGGCCTTCCAAGCCCGCCTCGTAGAGCTGGCTCGGGTGCCGGGCGAACGGACCGCCGGCCGGAAAGACCATGGCCCACGGCACGTCGGAAGCCCGGCCGTACAGCTCACCGTTGATGAAGTTCGCGATTCGCCCGAAGAACAGTCCGATCGGCGTCGCCGCGGAGACGGTGTCGGCCACGGCGGCAACCGGAACTCCGTGGCGCCGTGCAAACAGGCACCCGGCGACGACAACGCCGAGGAACCCGCCGTGAAACGCCATCCCGCCCTTCCAGACCATGAGGATATCGAGCGGATTGGCAATGAAATACGCCGGGTTGTAGAACAGGACATAGCCGAGGCGCCCGCCCACGATGACCCCGACGGTTACCATCCACAGCAGGTCGTCCATCCTGTTCAGGCTGACGGGAACCCGGCGGCTGCGGGCGAGGAACAGACAGTACTGCCACCCGAGCAGCAGGCCGGCGAGATAGGCCAGCGCGTACCACCGGATCGCAATCGGTCCGACCTGGAACGCAACGGGATCGATCACGGGAAAGACCAGCGCCGCAAGCATGCCGGAGTGATAGTCGGTTGCCGCAATCAAGGCAATCGTGCGGCCAGGCGGCGCCTGCCAGTCGACAGGTGAAATCCGTGCCCGCCTGTGCCAAGGTCTGAAGGATCCGGATCACGGACGGGGATGGGCTGGACAATGCAAAGGGACAACAGGATTCTCCGGGATCTGGCACAGGTCGCGAACGGCGCCTTCTCGGTGGCGACAGCGGCGCGCTCCGAACTCGAACAGATCGTTCAGCACCGCCTCGAACGGTTCTTCAACCAGCGAGGCTGGGTGACCCGTGAAGAGTTTGACGCAGTCAGGGACATGGCGGTCAGGGCCCGGTCCGGGCATGAGGAATTGACCCGGCGGATCGAGGAACTCGAAGCGAAGTGCCGCGAGTGCGATGCGCAGATGACGGACGCGACCGATGCTGCGGAATCGGGGGACGGAGACCCTGACGGTGACCCTGAGGGCGGCGAGGCGTCCGGCGACAGGGATTGAACTCTCCACGCCCGGCCGGCAGGTTCGCGGCGACCTGCGCCGGACGATGTTTGCGGGCTGTTCCCGTCAACCGGTGGTGATTCCCGTCCCCTGACCGGAAAGATCTGGCACACGCTCGACATCTGGTGTTTTGTGGAGCGACTGGCGCTAGTAGACTTGGCCCATACCGCCCGGGATCGGAGTACCGGGCCGTTCCAGTGCCGGGAGACGCCCCGATGCCGGTAGAATCCCTGACCACCGAACAGATGAACCTGCACCCGCTTGACGTGCTGGAAGAAGTGCTGTCCGCCCACGACCGCGAGTGCGAGCGGGTCAGCGAAACCGATCTTTTCCTCGAAATCAGCGGCCGCTGGTGCGACTATCGCCTATTCTTCCACTGGCAGGAGGAGCTGGATGCGCTCCACTTCTCCTGCATCTTCGAAACCCGCATCACCGGAGACCGGTCCGCGGAGGTGCACAGGCTGCTGGCGCTGATCAACGAGCGTCTGTGGCTTGGACACTTCGACCTCGCAACACCCGAGGGCACGCTGTCATTCCGCTACACCATGCTCCAGCGGGGTGCCGGCCCGGTTTCCATCGAGCAGTACGAGGATCTTCTTGACGTGGCAATCAACGACTCGGACCGCTACTTCCCGGCATTCCAGTTCGTTCTCTGGGGCGGCAAGTCGGCGGAAGACGCACTGGATGCGGCAATGATCGAAGTTGCAGGGACGGCCTGACTCATGGCCGGGCCCCTTCTCCTTGTCGGATGCGGCAAGATGGGCGGCGCGATGCTCGACGGCTGGATCGAGAGTGGCGCGGCGCAGGCAGGCGTCATCGTGGTCGAGCCGGATGCCGACGCGGTCGCCCGGTTTGCCGGACGACCCGGGGTTTCGGTCCACGCCGATGCCGGTTCGGTGCCGGACGAACCGGCCCCCTCGACCGTGGTGCTGGCGGTCAAGCCACAGGTCATGGACGAAGCGATTCGCCCGCTCAGGCGGTTCGTCAGGCCTGGAACCGTGTTCCTGTCGATCGCGGCCGGCCGGACGCTGGGCTCCTTCGAACGTGAACTCGGTACCGAGGCGGCGGTTGTGAGGGCCATGCCGAACACGCCGGCTGCGGTCGGTCGCGGCATTACGGTGCACGTGGCCAACAGTCGGGTCGATGCGGACCAGGTGGAGGCCTGTGGCCGGCTGCTCGAGGCGGTCGGCGAGACGGTGGCGGTTTCCCGGGAGGCGTTGCTCGATCCGGTCACCGCGGTCTCCGGCAGCGGGCCCGCCTATGTGTTTCTGCTCATCGAGACACTGGCGCAGGCCGGCGAGAAGGCCGGACTTCCGTCACGGCTTGCGCACCAGCTCGCACGGGCAACGGTGGCGGGTGCGGGCGAACTCGCACGGCTCTCGAGCGAGGATGCGGCCCAGCTGCGCAGGAACGTGACCAGTCCGGGCGGAACCACCGCCGCCGCCCTCGACGTTCTCATGGCCGATGACGGCATGCAGCGGCTGCTCGACCGGGCCGTCGAGGCGGCAACACGGCGCTCGCGCGAACTCGCAGGCTGACCGGGCGCCACGACAGCGTGGGCAGGCCCCGCGGCCGCATGGTATGATCGCGCGTTCCGTTGGTGGATAGACAGGATCCGACAGTGGAGTCCGAGCGCGAAGAAGCCGTATTCCAGGCGGCGATGCACCTCGCCGAACAGGGCAGGTGGCGATCGTGCTCGCCTGCCGACGTTGCCGCACTTGCCGGAATCGACTCGCTTGATCCGGAGCTTGGCGACCGCATGGCCATCCTGCGTAGCTTTGCACGCGCGATCGACAGGACAGTGTCCGAACGGGCGACCGGAGCGATCGACGATGCGGACGTGCCGGTTCGCGAGAAGCTGCTCGAACTTCTCCTGCTGCGGTTCGAGGCGCTTGTCCCGTACCGGTCCGGGGTCGCGGCCCTGCTGCGGGGCCTGCCGGTGAACCCGGACCAGGCCGCGCGCGGCCTCCCGTTTCTCGCCCGGTCGATGAGGCAGAGCCTCGAGCAGTGCGGCATCAACGTGTCGGGCCTTCGCGGGACGGCACGGATTGGTGCGCTCGGCCTGATCTTCCTTGACGCCGCCCGTGTCTGGGCCAACGACACCAGTGACGACCTCGCGGCAACGACCCGGCACCTCGATGAGCGCCTGCGCAGGGCCGAGAACCTGGAACTGCGCCTTGCCCGGCCCAACTGGTGCGGCCGTCAGACCAGCGGTTAATGCTGCAGCGCAACATTTGTGTTGACATTCTCCATACCTGATCTCATATAGCGTTCTATTGCGCCGCAGCATGACGGTGCCGGACAGTGCCGGAGAGGTCCCATGGCCGAATACACCAACCCGTTCCTGAACTTCGACGTCCAGAAGCTGTTCGCCGATGCGCAGCTGCCTGGAACCAACGCCGAGACGATCCTCGCGTTCCAGAAGAAGAACATCGAGGCCATCGTCAGTGCCAACCAGGTCGTTGCAGAGGGCGTGCAGGCGGTTGCACGTCGTCAGGCAGAGATCGCGCAGGAATCCGTGCGCGAGCTGTCCGCCCGGTTCGGCGAGGTTGTTGACAGCACGAGCGTCAAGGATCCGCTTGCGAGGCAGACCGAACTGCTGAAGGAAGCCGTGGACAAGACGGCCGAGAACATGACGGAGCTGTCCGACCTGGTACGTAAGTCGCAGACCGAGGCTTTCGACATCCTGCGCCGCCAGGTGGCGGACAATCTCGACGAACTCAAGCAGTTCACCAGCACCCCCGCCACCTGACGGACGACCAGGGGAAGCCATGACGCTCTCGTTCGAGGACTTCCTGAAGGTCGATATCCGGGTCGGCACCGTCATCGAGGCCGAACCGTTTCCCGAGGCCCGGAGTCCCGCCTACCGGCTTCGGGTGGATTTCGGCCCCGAGATCGGGGTTCGCAAGACCTCTGCCCAGGTCACCATGCACTACACCCTGGACGAGCTGACGGGCCGGCAGGTCGTGGCAGTCGTCAACTTCCCCCCCAAGCAGATCGGGAAGTTCATGAGCGAGGTGCTGGTTCTGGGAATTCCCGACGCCGACGGCGAAGTGGTGCTGCTCGGGGTCGACCAGGACGTCCCGAACGGGGGCCGGATGTATTGAACAGCCGGTCAGGTCGGTACGGCTGGATCAACGCTGCAGGTCGGACGCGCCTTCCTCCCAGGCCCCTACCGACCCGCGACGTGCAGCTCCCCGGCCCGCCATTTCGCGGGCCGGGGACGCTCTGCTACACCGGAAACCTGAGCGTGAAACGCGACCCGCCCTGGGGAGCGCATCCCGTCGTCACGTCACCACCGTGGCTTCGCGCAACGTCACGCGCGATGGCAAGACCGAGTCCGACTCCCCCGGTTCCGGGGTTGCGTGACTGGTCGAGACGATAGAACGGCCGGAACACGGTCTCGTACTCCTGCGGCGGAATACCGGGCCCGTCGTCATCAACCGTGACGGTTACCGAGGCCTCGGTTATCTCCAGGGTCACGAACACGTGGCTGGCGTGGCGGATCGCATTGTCAACCAGGTTCCCGATCGCGCGGCGCATGGCCTCCGGCCGTATTTCCAGCAATTCCGGACCCGAGACGGTCTCGGTGAGCGCGATGCTCCCTCCGTTGCGATTGCCGGAACCCACGACTTCGCGAAGAAGTTCGACCATGTCGTCGACCCGGGTCCGCTCGGTGCCCTCGCCGCGCGCGAAATCGAGAAATCCCTCGACCATCGACTCCATCTGACGGACATCGCCCTTCAGGCCCTCGACCTCCGGGTTGTCGGGCAGCATCGCCAGACTGAGCTTCATGCTGGTAAGCGGGCCGCGCAGGTCGTGCGAGACGCCGGCCAGCATTTCCGTGCGCTGGGTCAGCTGTCGGGTGATGCGTTCCCGCATCAACTGGAAGGCCTCGGCCGCCTGGCGGACCTCGGTTGCACCCTGGGCCCGGAAGTCACCGACGCTGCGTCCCTTGCCGAAGGCGTGGGCGGCCGCGGCCAGACGGCGGATCGGCCTGATCTGGTTGCGCATGAAAATGATGGCGATGGCGAACAGTACCAGTGAACTGCCGCACATCCAGAGAAGGAAGATGTAGTGGGTCGAGGTGTAGAGCCTCTTCCTGCTGACCTCGATCTCGAGCACCCTGTCCTCGAGCCCGAGCCAGATGACGAGCCGCCTGTCGCGGCGTTCGGGATCGATGAGGAAAGGCACCCTGACCCGCTCCGAGAGCGCAGCGGCCAGCACCTGTTCCTCATGGCCGCGAAACAGTGCCTGCCTCGGTGCCATCAGATTGGCTCCCGGCTTCCACGCGAGCTTCATGTCCAGCAGCCGGTGCGCCCTGTCTGCAAGCTCGTGAAACTTCGCTTCACCCTGTATCGGCACAAGCGCATCCGCGACCCACGAGACGTCGCCGGCCAGCGAGTGCGCCAGTCTGCGGGTCATCGAATCCCAGTGCCGGTCGAAAAACACGAATACCGAGATCACGAGCATCAGCACCAGCGGCGTCATGATGATCGCCATGCTGCGACCGAACAGGGTCCTTGGCAGCGACCGCCTGAAAGCCTGGGCTCCCGTCGCGGGGACCCGGGCGAGCGAACGCCAGGTGTCGGTCACGGGTCCGGCACCAGCACGTACCCCTTGCCGCGCACGGTCTGGAGGTACCGTGGATACTTGCTGTTCTGCTCGATCTTGCGGCGGAGCCGGGTGATCTGGGTGTCGACAGCCCGGGCCGACCCGTTGACCGCCTCGCGCCGCAACAGTTCATCACGGGTCAGCGTCATGCGTGCGCTTGCCGCAAAGGTTCGCAGAAGAATGGTCTCGGAGTCGGTGAGCGGAACCACGCCGTCGGGCGAAATCAGTTCGCCGGTCTCGACGTTGAACCGGCGCTGGCCCAGCCGGATCCAGTCGGTGTCCCCGGGGTCGCCGGCGCTCGAACGGCGAAGGATCGACCTGATCCGAAGCAGGAGCTCACGCGGCTCGAACGGCTTGCCAAGGTAGTCATCGGCGCCTGCCTCAAGTCCCTCGATCCGGTCTCCGGGCTCCGATCTGGCCGTCAGCAGCAGGATCGGCACCTGCATGTGGCGTCTCAGGTCGCGCGTGAGTTCATACCCGGTCTCGCCCGGCATCATGACGTCGAGGACGAGCAGGTCGAACCGCATGAGTGCGAGCCGGGCACGGGCTTCGGCGGCATCCGCCGCGCTCGAGACCCGAAAACCGTTGTCCCGAAGAAACCGGCCCAGCAGGTCGCGGATGCGGTCATCGTCGTCGACAACCAGCAGGTGCGGCTGCTCATTCATGTCCGGGTTTTCCCCGCGGGCGCGTCGCCGTATCGAACCGCCAGCGGTCCGATGCGTCCATGATTCCCAGCATGACGCCGCGGAACCCGGCGGCGGCATCGCCGCCTGCCTCCCGGAAGGCCCTGTTGATGCGCTCGCGCTGGTTGCGGGTCAGTTCCCGTTCGAGTGCGATGCCCTTCTGCGTCAGGTGCAGCAGGCGCATCCTGCGGTCGTGTTTCGAATGCGTGCGCACGATGTAGCCGTCGCGCACCAGCTGCGCGAGAACCCGGGCCAGGCTCTGCTTGGTGATCTTCAGGATCGCCAGCAGGTCCTTGACCGCAATGCCGGGATTGCGGCCGACGAAGTACACCGCCCGGTGATGGGCGCGCCCGAGTCCGATCCTTGCCAGCATGCTGTCAGGCTCGGCGGTGAAGTCGCGGTAGGCGAAGAACAGCAGTTCGATTGCCTGCCGCAGGTCCTCGTCGCTCGCACGGCGTGGTCCGGAGTTTATGTCAGACATGTTGACATAGTTTCTGGTTGCGATTAGGGGTTTCGGCTGCCGGAACAAGCGCGCATGATAGCTCAAACCGGCTGATACGTCTGCCCGCCGATCACGCGCGTGCATGCACTCGAGCTGAACTGGAAATGCAACCATGGCTCTCATTCCCTTCGATGACCGCGACGGTCACATCTGGTTCAACGGTGACTACATCAACTGGCGCGACGCCAGATTGCATGTCCTCAGTCACGGGCTTCACTACGCGAGCAGCGTCTTCGAGGGCGAACGGGTCTACGGCGGGTCAATTTTCAGGTCGCGGGCCCATACCGAACGGCTGCACAAGTCGGCGGCGCTGCTGGGCTTCGAGATCCCCTACTCCGTGGATGAGATCGAGGCCGCCAAGCACGACATGGTCGAGCGCACCGGCGTAGGGGAAGGCTACCTACGACCGATCGCGTGGCGGGGCAGCGAGATGATGGGGGTCTCGGCCCAGGAAACCCGGATCAACGTCGCGATCGCGCTGTGGGACTGGCCGTCCTATTTCGACGCCGAGGCCAAGACCAAGGGCATCAACCTCACCATCGCCCGCTGGCGGCGTCCGTCACCGGAATGCGCGCCCACCGACAGCAAGGCCGCCGGGCTGTACATGATCTGCACTCTCTCGAAACACGAGGCGGAGTCCCAGGGGCTGCATGACGCGCTGATGCTTGACTACCGCGGGCTGGTCGCGGAAGCGACAGGTGCGAACGTGTTCTTCGTGATGGAGGACGGCAGGCTGCACACACCGGTCCCGGACTGTTTTCTCGACGGTATCACCCGGCGGACGGTGATCGCGCTTGCGCGTCAGCGCGGCCACGAGATTGTCGAGAGGCAGATCAGGCCGGAAGAGATGGCCGGGGCGTCCGAGTGTTTCCTGACCGGAACCGCCGCGGAAGTCACTCCGGTCGGCAGCATCGGCGAGTACCGCTTTACACCTGGTCGGATCACCGCCGAACTCGACTCCGACTACAACGACCTGGTCCGCAGCGCGGACACCGCCGTCCGGGCGGCCGAGTAGGGATCTTCCCTCAGGGTCTGGAACGCGCCGCGTCGGAGGCGCACCAGCCAATCATCCGGTCGAGGAAGTGTACGCAGGCGGCCATCTGCGACACTTCGATGAACTCGTCCGGCTGGTGCGCCTGCTGGATCGAACCGGGTCCGAAGATCACGCCGGGGATCCCGGCCTGCTGGAACAGGCCGGCCTCGGTACCGAAGGCGACCGTTCCCGACTCGTTCAGGCCTGTCAGGTGCCGGATCAGCTGTTCGGCCGCCGACGTGGTGTCGGGGATCAGTGGCGGCGTGGAGTTGAGCAATTCCATCGTCACGCCTGCGTGCGGCGCGACCGCCTTGAGTTTCGGGTCGATCTCGGTGCTGATGTAGTCGCGCACCCGCGCCTCCAGCCCATCCTGGTCCTCGTCCGGCAAACCCCTGAACCCCCAGCGGATGGTGGTGTACTCCGGGATGATGTTGGAAGCCGTCCCGCCCTGGATCACGCCGAGGTCAAAGGTGGTATAGGGCGGATCGAACGGGCAATCGCGATCGGCGTTGCGAGCCAGCTCCCCCTGCAGGTCCTCGATGAAGCTGATGATCCTGGCGGCAACCATGATCGAGTTCGCGCCACGGTGCGGTTCGCTTGAGTGACCCGGAACGCCTCGGACAACTGTCCGGTAGGCACGCGCACCCTTGTTGCCGCCGATGATCCCCATCGATGTCGGTTCGCCCACGATCACCGCGCGGGGCAGCGGGAGGTTCTCCACGACGTCGCGGATCAGTCCGCGCACGCCCAGACAACCGACCTCCTCGTCGTAGGAAAACGCGAAATGGAGCGGCACCACGAGATCGCGCGCCAGCATGTCGGGTGCGCAGGCAAGCACTACGGCGCAGAACCCCTTCATGTCCGACGTGCCGCGGCCGTAGAGCCTGCCGTTGTGCCGGCGCATCCTGAACGGGTCACTGCTCCAGTCCTGCCCGTCGACCGGCACCACGTCCGTGTGCCCCGACAGCACCACCCCGCCGCGGTCGTCGGGTCCGATGGTCGCCCACAGGTTTGCCTTGCGGCCATCATCGTCGTGAGTGAGCCTCGAACTCACCCCGAGCCCCGCCAGGTACGCACGCACGACGTCGATCAGCTCGAGATTGCTTTCCCGGGAGGTGGTGTCGAAAGCCACCAGACGGTCCAGCCACTCGATCGCGTCCGCCAGACGGTCAGCCATCGCTTGGTTCCTCCCTGAATTCAGCGGGTCCAGAATGCTGCGGAGAACAGCACCAGGACGGTAAAGAGCTCGAGTCTTCCGAGCAACATGCCGATTGACAGCAACCACTTGGCGGCTTCCGGCAGCGTGCTGAAGTTGCCGGACGGGCCGATGGTTTCGCCAAGACCGGGTCCGACGTTGCTGAGCGCCGTTGCGGCACCCGACATTGCGGTGACGAAGTCGAGACCAATTGCGCCGAGTGCCGCAGCCAGGATCACGAAGGAGCAGATGTAGAGGTAGAAGAACCCCATGACCGCGTGGGACACGCTTTCCGAAATCGGCTTGCGGTTGTAGTAGGCGATGAACACCCCGTGCGGCAGCATCAGTTGGCGAACCTGGACCCGGGCGGTGGCATAGAGCACCTGGAAGCGGAAGATCTTGATGCCGCAGGTGGTGGAGCCGGCGCAGCCGCCGACGAACATGAGACACAGCAGAAGGATGAACGGGAACCCGCCCCAGCTGTCGAACTCCGCGGTACTGTAACCGGTTCCCGTCAGGACCGAGATCACGTTGAAGGTGCCGTAGCGCAACGCTTCGAGCGGCCCCATCCCGAGGCCCAGCCACAGCCACAGCACGACGGCACCGACCGAGATCACGACCACGCCCAGAAACCACTGCACCTGGCTGTCCCGGAAGATCGGCATCACCTCCCCGCGCACGGCCGAGAGGTAGTAGACGAACGGCAGGGATCCGATGATCATCCCCGCCACGATGATCCACTCGGCACGCGGGTTCTCGAAGAAGCCGATCGACCCGTCCCGGGTCGAGTAGCCGCCGGTGGCAATGGTGGTCATGGCGTGCGTAATTGCGTCGAAACCCGAGAACCCGACCAGCCACAGTGCCAGGGCGCAGATCGAGGTCAACAGCAGGTAGATCGCGAAGATCGCGCCGGCCAGCGATGCCGCCCTGGGCAACACCTTGTCCGGCGTGTCGAACGCCTCGGTGACGAAGAGTTGCATGCCGCCGACACTCAGGATCGGCAGGATGGCGAGCGCCATCACGATGATTCCGACACCACCGAGCCACTGCAGCAGGGCCCGCCAGAGCAGGATCCCTGGGGAGACGGCATCGAGGTCGGCAATGACGGTCGAGCCGGTGGTCGTGATGCCGGACATCGACTCGAAGAACGCGTCGGCGACCCCCATGCCGAGATCGGAAAACGCGAACGGCATGGCGCCGACGATGGCCACCGCGAGCCAGCTCATCGTGGTGAGCAGGAACGCCTCGCGCAGCCCGAGGCGGGTGTGGGCTCCGGTCCGGGTTACCAGCATCAGGCCGGTTCCCACGAACAGCGACACTCCCGCCGAGCCCGCGAACACCTGCCAGTCAGCATGGCCGGTCGCGAGATCGACCAGTGCGGGCACCGACATGGCCACCGCCAGCAGCGACATCAGCAGGCCGATGATGAACAGGACCGGTCCGACCGCGACCACGACAGCTCCATCCCGGGCGGTTCAACACTCCCGACGCGAAAGCCTCCGGTCAGGACCGGTGATGCGCTCGCCGCAGCCCCGCGCCCTCACGCAGTCTGATCGGCAAGCTGCAGGAAGTCGCGGCGAAGGTCGGTGTCGTCCCGGAAACACCCGGTCATGGTTCGCGTCACCATCTCCACTCCGGGCTTGTACACCCCGCGCGTGGTCATGCACTGGTGCGATGCCCGTATCACCACCGCAACTCCCATGGGATGCAGGACTTCGTCGATGGTGGTCGCGATCTGCCGGGTCAGCTTTTCCTGAATCTGCAGCCTGCGGGCAAAGATCTCGACGACCCGCGCAAGCTTGCTGACGCCGACAACCCGGTTGCGCGGGATGTAGGCAACATGTGCCACGCCGATGATCGGCAGGATGTGGTGCTCGCAGAAGGACTCAATGCGGACGTTCCGCAGCAACACCATGTCCTGGTAGTCCCCGGTCTCCTCGAAGGTCCGGGCCAGCACAGCCGCCGGATCCTGCTCGTATCCGCCGAACAGTTCCCGGTACGCGCGTACCACCCGCGAAGGCGTATCAACCAGACCTTCCCGGTCAGGGTCGTCGCCGATCCACTGGATCAGGGTGCGGACCGCCTGTTCCGCTTCGTCCCGGCTCGGTTTCAGTCTGCGCAAGGAACCGACCGGGTCCAGAACCTCGGGCCCGGCGGAACCATGGTCGTCTGGCGACATGCTGCGTTCCCCGTGGTGGTACGCTGCCCATCATTGCAGCGTGCCGTGCTGATGGCAAACGAACACCCGATCCGCGGATGTATCGCTCGAACTGATCACCGCGCGCTTGATACCACGCAAGTCCCGGGCAGCAAAGTCGCAGTCACCCCGTCGCCACCGTCCGGTTCCCGGCACCGGTCCTGACACAATTCGTAGCAGGCGCTCGCACGCGAGCCTGCGTCGACTCCGGGGATCATGGCATCTCACATCCTCGCGGCACGACGGAAACGCGAACCGCTCACCGCGCTGTCCGGCGGACTGTCCCCGGTCCTGCACCGCAACGCGCACCGGGTGCACGCGCACAACCGGCGTCCGCGGCCTATTCCGGTTCTCCGGCCCTCACCGGCACGCACGGCGCCATGACTGCATGCTCAGGCGCGTCCATGTCGGCTGCCTCGCCCCGAACTTTGTCGACGTCCGGATCGAGGGCAGCCGCCCGCTTCGTGACCGATACGCGCCCGTGCGCAGAGGTCCGCGAGCCGCTCACCGCATAATCGCGGCCTCCCTCACCACTTGGCGATCAGCGCCGTCCCGGCGTCGGGCCTTGCCGGAAAGCACGATACCAGGCGTTCGGCGAGGCGATCCCGTCGTGCGCGGAAGACGATGTCATTGAACAGGTTCCGGTGCTCACCCGGATCGGCCTCGAGATCGAACAGCTCGCCCCAGTGCGGATCGCCTGCGGGATAGAGCGTCAGGCGCCACCCGTCGGCGACGATGGAGTGGTTGTAGACGCGTGCGTCGATGCGGGGGTGAAACTCGAGGAACCGCTCCCGGCGTCTCAGGTGTCCGCCCCGCAACACCGGCACCAGGCTCTCCCCGTCCCCGCGCGCTCCCGGGCTATCGATACCGGCAAGCTCGAGCAGCGTCGGGGCGATATCAAGGTGTGAACTCGGCGCCGGGGAGCATTCCCCGCCCGGAATGCCCGGCCCCGCCATCACGAAGCCCACCCGGCACAGATCGCCGTATGGCGGAGGCCCCTTGTGCAACAGCCCATGGTGTCCCAGGAACTCACCGTGATCGGAGGTGAAGACCACGATCGTCTCATCGGTGAACCCCATCGCGTCGAGCTTCGCCAGCACCCGCCCGAACTGGTGGTCAATCTGCGCCTCCATCCCCCGCGTCAGTGCAACGGCGCGCGCCAGGCTCTCCGGCGAGATCGTGTCCGTCACCGTCATGCCACCCTGTTCGACCGGTGCGGCATCGTTGTCGATCCAGTCGGCGCCAAGACGTACGCGGACATAGTCCGGCATCCGTTCGAGTTCTCCCGGCACGACGCGGGCCGCCGGTATGGACGCGGCATCGAGCAGATCGGACCACGGCCGCGGCGGGCTGAACGGATGGTGCGGGTCGGGTGTGGAAACGAAGAGCAGGAAGGGCGGTTCGGCCCGCGCAAGGAACTCAATCGCCCGGTCCGCAATCCAGGTGTTGTAGTGCAGCGCATCGGGAACGCCCGAGGTCCAGGCTTCGTCGAGGTCCGCCAGGGGTCGATCGAGCGCTGCTTCGGGCTGGTAGAGCGCGACGGCTTCGGGATGGTGCGAACGAAGCCACTGTGCGTAGTGTCCCGCCTCGGTCGCCAGCAACGACTCGCCGATCATGAAGTCGACGGTGTCGTACCCGAAGTACGGCCCGTTCCAGCCCGCCCCGTATCCGGCCTGCCAGAACGGCACAGATTCGGGATATCCGAGCGACCGATCCGCCATGATGGGTTGCAGATGCAGCTTGCCTACCGCGTGGGTCGAATACCCGGCCTGCGAAAGCCGCCCGGGCAGCGTCACAAGCCCCGCATGCATGGTGCGCCCGTTCGTCGTCATGCCGTGGTGGCGCGGGTAGCGTCCCGTGATCATCGTGCCCCGGCTCGGAGAACAGATCTGATTCGGTGTCAGATGGTCGCCAAAGCGCCCGCCGCCAGCCGCCACGGCGTCGGAGAGGAGATTGGTTCGGCTGTCGGGTGGGCGCAAAGGCCCCCGGGGGGAGCCGCAACGGCGTCGATGTTGGGTGTTCGCGCAAGAGCGTTGCCGTAGCAGCCCAGACTGTCGGCGCGCTGCTGGTCGGTACAGAAGAGCACGAAACTGGGACGATCCGCCAAGGTGACACTCCACGACGCATGCACCCGGCGTTTCCGCGCCGGTAGCCGTCATAGTAGCGGGGAACCACGCACCGGGGCTACGCGGGGCGCCGACGCATGCCGGTGAACAGCGGCGTGTCGCTCCTTCCAGGTGCCGCGGAGTTTGCGTGAGCGGCAGGACTACTGTCGACGGCCAGTCACCGCACAAGCCTTGCGTCGGTCGTTCAGCACCGCGCGGATTTTCTGCACGATACTGTTCACTCGTACAATGCCCTGCAAACAAGCTGCGGCCGCCCGGGAGTTCGGGCTAGTATGCGCTCGAACGGTCCGGCGGGGAGAGAGGCTCATGCGGATGAAGGGCAAGAACGGCATCGTGACGGCGGCGGCATCCGGAATGGGCCGGGCGGGGGTGCTCAGGTTTGCCGCAGAAGGTGCGGCGGTGAGCGTGGTCGACATCGATCCCGACGGCGTGGCCGGAGTGGTGGGTGAGGTCGAGGCCGCGGGCGGCACCGCGCACGGGATCGTCGCCGACCTGCGTGACGACGCCGAAGCGCGCCGCATCGTTCGCGAGACCGCGAACCGCTTCAACGGGCTGGACTTTGTCTGGAACCATGTCGGGCATCCCGGGCCGGCCTCGGTCGAGGACCTCGACATGTCGGACTGGGAGGAAGCCGTTGATCTCAACCTGCGCACCGTGTTCGTGACCACCGAGACCGCCCTGCCGGAACTGCGGGCGCGCGGAGGCGGCAGCCTCCTGTTCACCGCCTCGAGTTCCGGCCTGCAGGGCTCGATGTTCTCCCCGGTCTACTCCATGGCAAAGTTCGGAGTTGTCGGCCTGGTCAAGGCGATGGCGAAACGCTATGCCCGGGAAAACATCCGCATCAACGCACTGTGTCCCGGCCCTGTGGACACCCCGATGCTGCGGGTTTTCGTCGCACGGCCGGACCAGCAGTCGACCCAGGGCATGGACCGGGAGGAACTGGTTCGTTCACGCGGCGGCATGGCACCGATGGGGCGACCCGGCCGTCCCGAAGAGATCGCGAACGCGGCACTTTTCCTGCTGTCCGACGAAGCCTCCTTCGTGACCGGCATCGCCATGCCGGTTGACGGCGGGATCACGGCCTGAACCATGCCGGACTCCATTCAGGTCCGGGACCCGGTCGAGGCGGTTCGCAGCCTGGCTGGGCTGATCGAATCCCACGCGGCCGAAGGCGAGTCCCTGCGTCGCCTCGCGCCACCGGTCCAGGACGCGCTGCTCAAGGCCGGGCTGTTCCGAATGCTGCTGCCGCGGGAGCACGGCGGCCTCGAGATCTCGCCCTCGACGTTTCTTGCCGCCATCGAGGCTGCCGCCCGCCTTGACGGCAGTGTGGCCTGGTGCCTGTGCCAGGGAAACGGTTGCGCCATGATCGGGGCCTACCTGGCCCCCGAGGTCGGCCAGCACATTTTCGGTGGTGATCCGCGAGCAGTAGTGGCGTGGGGACCGGGCAAGGCCGAGGCCAGGGTTGTTAGCGGCGGATACCGCGTGACCGGTCGACTGGCGTTCGCCAGCGGCGGACGCCACGCCACCTGGCTCGGGTGCCATGTGCCGGTGATCGAGACTGACGGATCGTACCGCCTGGGCCGGGACGGCACACCGGTGCAGGTCACCGCGTTGTTCCCGCAATCATCCGCGCGCTGGATCGACACCTGGGATGTGATCGGTCTGTGCGCCACCGGAAGCGACGATTTCGAGGTCCGGGACCTGTTCGTTCCCGACGCGCATGTGACCATACGCGACAGGGACGAGACCAGGGTTTCAGCCGGCCGTCTGTTCGTGATGCCGACCATGAGCATGTACGCGACCGGGTTCTCCGCAACCGCGATCGGCATCGCACGGGCGATGCTGGATGCGCTCTGCGATCTCGCGTATTCCAAGACGCCGCGACTGGCCTCCTCGAAGCTGTCAGACAACCCTGTCTTCCAGGCGGAACTCGCCCGTTGCGAGGCCCGGTTGCGGTCCGCCCGTGCCCTTCTGACCTCCGAGGTCGAGGCCATATGGAAGGACGTCGTGCGCACTGGGCGATTGTCCATCACCGACCGGTACCGGATCCGGCTTGCTGCCACCCACGGGATTCACGAGGCCCGGACCGTTGCCGAGACGGTATGGGACCAGGCGGGCGCAACCGCCATTCGAACCGGAAGTCCGTTCGAACGGCGCTACCGGGACATCCGCACCGTCACCCAGCAGCTGCAGGGGCGCAGCTCGCACTTCCGGACCGTCGGCGCGTTCCTGCTGGGTCACCCGGCGGACCTGTCGGTGGTCTGACCCGGCGGGCAGTTTCAGCCGGTCACGGTGACCGGGGCCCGGGCCGTGACGAACCCCTCGTACCCGCCCGCGACCACCGCATCGCACTTCGCCTTGTAGGCGTGCACTCCCGCCACATAGGGCATGAACACCCTCGGCTTGCCTGGAACATTGGCTCCCATGTACCAGGAATTGGCCTTGGGATAGAGCGTGGCCTCGGCAACCTCGCGGGTGTGGGTCACCCACTCCTCCTGGGCCTGCTCCGTTGCCTCGATCCGCCCCAGCCCCTTTTCGCGCATGTGTTCAAGGCACCCGGCGATCCAGTCGACATGCATCTCGATCGAAAGGATCATCTGGCTCTTCACGCCTGGGCTCTGCGGGCCGGTTACCATGAACATGTTGGGCAGCCCGGCAACCATCAGACCGAGATAGGTGCGCGGGCCGTGTTCCCACTGTTCGTCCAGTGTGACGCCGGAACTTGAACTGATGTCGATCGAGCGCATCGCGCCCGTCATGGCATCGAATCCGGTGGCGAACACGATCGCGTCAAGCGGGTACTCGGCCTTGCCGGTCCTCACGCCCGTTTCGGTAATCTCCTCGATCGGATGGGTGCGGATGTCGACCAGCGAGACATGCGGCAGGTTGTAGGTCTCGTAATACCCAGTGTCGAGTATGAGCCGTTTGGTCCCGATCGGGTGATCGTCGGGGCACAGCAGTTTGGCGGTCTGCGGATCGTTGACGATTTCCCGGATCTTCCCGCGCACGAAATCCGACGCCGTCCCGTTGGCCGCGTCCGAGGTCAGCAGGTCGGTGTAGGAGAACAGGAAGCTGATCGACCCTCCTTCCCGCCATTTAGCCTCGTACTGCCGCCTGCGTTCTTCGGCATTCGCCTGCAGTGCCTCGATCCGGGGGGGCGGATAGCCGGCAATCCCGAACGCTGTGTCGTAGGCTGCAACGCGCCGTTCGACGTACTCCGACTTGTGGCGCGCCTCGGTTTCAGGGTTCATGGGACCGTTTCGGGCCGGAAGGCTGAAGTTGGCGGTGCGCTGGAACACCGTCAATTCACCCGCCTGACGCGCAATGATCGGGATCGACTGTACCCCGCTCGACCCGGTACCGATCACGCCGACACGCAGCCCCGTGAAGTCGACACCCTCCCTCGGCCACAAGCCGGTGTGGTAGGTTGCACCGGTGAAACGGTCGATGCCCGGAATGTCGGGCAGCCGCGGCGTGGACAGGTTCCCCGCCGCCATGATGCACACCGGTGCGCGCACCTGTTCGCCGCTCTCCGCCGCCAGCGTCCAGAGGCCGGTCGCCTCATCGTAGCGGGCAGTGGTGATCCTGGTGTTCAGCTGAACGTCACGCAGCAGGTCAAACCGTTCGGCGACGTGTTCGATATACTTCAGGATCTCCGGCTGGGTGCCGTAGCGTTCGGGCCACTGCCACTCCTGTTGCAGGTCCGGGTCGAAGGAGTAGGAGTACTCGAGGCTCTCGACATCGCAGCGGCAGCCCGGATAGCGGTTCCAGAACCAGGTCCCTCCCACACCGTTTCCGGCCTCGTAGGCCCGGACGCGGTATCCCAGCCCACGCAGCCGGTGAATGGCGTAGAGGCCGGCAAGGCCGGCTCCCACGATGATGACATCGAAGTCACGTCCGTCGGCCGGAGAGTGCCGTCCCTGAACGCTGTCAGGCATCGCCCTCGCCCCTTTCAGTGATCGCCGCCGCCGGCGGCAAATGCCGCCTTCTGCTCGGCACTCGCCTCGGACTGGTAGCGCGTCTTCCACTCGGCATAGGGCATGCCGTAGACGATTTCCCGCGCATCTTCGTATCCGATTACGTGACCGTGTTCGTCAGCCGCCGCGCGGTACCACTTGGACAGGCAGTTGCGGCAGAACCCGGCCAGGTTCATCAGATCGATATTCTGGACGTCCTTGCGTTCGTCCAGGTGCGCGACGAGCCTGCGGAACGCAGCCGCTTCGATCTCGGTACGTGTCTGTTCGTCGAACCTGTCGGCTGGTGTGCTCATGGTCGAAATCCACTTCTGCTGTTGAACCTTCACCGTTCCCTACAGCCCGGCGACACTCTCCTCGATCAGCGCATCGACGACGGCACGCAGCGCCTCGTCGTGCCCGGCGCCATCCGCCACCGCCCTCGCGTAGACCTGGCGCTGCCGATGGGCGCTGGTTCCGCGTTCGAGGATGTCGCGCGTGCTCAACACCTCGTCGGTCGACCCCAGTTCCTCCGCGTCCGGCATGACAAGCTCGATCATCTCCTCGAGCAGACCGGGATAGGGAAGAAGCTCTCCGCGACCCAAATCGATCAGCCCTCCGTCAAGACCATAGCGCTGGGCGCGCCAGCGGTTCTCCGCCACCAGCATCTCGGCGTAGTCCCGCCAGCGCTGGTTGTTGCGTCGCAACCTGTAAAGCATGTGGATTAGGGCCTGGAACAGCGCGGCAATCGCGATCGCGTCGTCGATCCGCGTACAGACATCGCATATCCGCATCTCCATGGTGGGGAACCGCGCCGACGGTCGGATATCCCACCAGATCATCGAGGAATCCGCCATTGCGCCGACGTTGACCAGCACGTCGACATGACGCTGGTACTCCGACCAGCTTGCGAACGCGTTCGGCAGACCCGTGCGCGGCATGTTGTCGAAAACGGCGACACGGTATGACGCAAGCCCGGTATCGAGACCGGTCCAGAATGGACTCGACGTGCTGAGTGCGAGCAGGTGGGGCACGAAGTACGCCGCCTGGTTCATCAAGTCGAGCCGCAGGTCGGGATCGACGACACACACGTGCACATGCATGCCGCAGATCACCATGCGCCGGCTGACCCCCTGCATGTCGCGGGCAAGACCCTGATAGCGGTCCTTCTCGGTCTGCTTCTGCTCGACCCACTGGGCAAACGGATGCGTGGATACGGCCGTCAGCGCGAGACCCTCGTCCGCAGCGCAGTCCGCCACCGTCCTGCGAAGATAGCCGAGGTGATCCCTCGCCTCTCCGATGCTGGAGCAGACCCTGGTCCCGACCTCGATCTGGGACTGCAGGAACTCGGTGGTGACCGAGGATCCGAGCAGGGACTCGCACTGCGCCAGGACGGTCTTGGGCGCCTCGCGGATGAGGTCCCGGCTCTCGCGGTCGACCAGGAGGTATTCCTCCTCGATACCGAGTGTGAAGTTGCGCGGGGTCGACATCGCTTCAGGCAGCCTGCTGTCCGGAACGCTCGCGTTCGAGCAGGGTGCACTCGAGCGCGTCGCCGAAGCGTTCGGCCCACAGTCGCGCTCCGGCACCATACTCGATCCTGTCCTGACGGAACTCCACGCCGACGGCAAGCAGATTGTGCGGCGCGGCGTGAGTCTCCATCGAGTACCCGGAGGGGTGCAGCCCGGAATAGGGCTTGTTGTCACCGACGCTGATGCGGGTGTCAGCCGAGAGCATCTCGATCAGGGGTCGGGCCAGCCTGTCATCCTGCTTGTACAGGATCCCGATGTCCCACGGGCGGAAGACGCCTTCCATTACCGGTGTGAAACTGTGCAGCGCCACCAGGACCGGGATACGCCCGTCCTGGACCATGTACCGGACGCGGTCCGCAATCGCGTTGTGGTACGGGTGGAACAGTTCGTCGATCCTTGCGGCACGGTCGTCTTCAGTCAGGTTCCGGTTGCCCGGAACCACGGTGCCATCCGAGGTTTCCGGGATCGAGGACGGCACTCCGGGCCTTCGGTTGCAGTCGACCACGAGGCGGGAATAGCTGGCGGAGACCAGCGTGGCGTCGAACCGGTCTGCCAGGATCTCGCCGACCCCGGTGATCCCGATGTCATAGGCGACGTGCCGGCGCATTTCGCCGGGCGGCACACCCAGCCCGCCCAGGGCTTCGGGGACCTCGACACCATTGTGGTCGGAAATGAACAGGATGGTCGACCTTCCATCCGGGTTGCGCACCCTGAACGGCGGAACATCATTCGCACCAAGCAACGGCATGCCGCACCATCTCCTCCTACCCGTCACGCGCTACTTTATTCCCGGACACCGTCGAGGCAAGCAGGTTTCCCGACAGCAGATCCCGTCTGTACGTCCATGACGTGACAAGCCTGTCATCCGGCTGCCGAAAGCCGATACACGTTCCGGCGCTTCGTGGACCAATTCGCCTGGCAAATCGCGGATCTCTCACGCTTTTCGCGTCCGGCTCAGTACCCGCCGCCGATCCGCCCGGCACACCGCAACGGTACCACAAGGCCCCGGCGGCGAAAGCCCCGGTGCCGGCGCCGGTAGCAGGCGATGACCGGGGGCGCGGTTCGAGGAAGCGGGCAGCGAAGTCCGGGTCATCGTCAGACAGACGCCGTGGCGCGGCGATACGGGTGGCTTGCGCGTCGCGCGTGCACCGGAGCACAGGAGGCGATTGCGGAGGCAATGGGGAGGTGGCAGGCTCACCTGTCCGGGTTTCGGACGGGAGGCGGCAGCTACAGCCACGGAGTGGTCTTCGCGTCTCGGCGGGGACGAGCCCCGGCCGGTGGGAGAGTCGAATGACGGATGGGCGACACGTGGCGGTGCTGGGCGGCGGGGTGGTCGGAATCGCGACGGCCTGGTTTCTTGTCCGCAGCGGCTGCCGGGTTACCGTCATCGAACGCAACCGGGGCCCCGGCCTCGGTACCTCCTTCGCCAACGGGGGGCTCGTGACACCGAGCATGTCCGATCCCTGGGCGTCCCCGGGCATACCGCTGCTGATGCTGAGGTGGATCGGACGTGAGGACGCCCCGTTCCTCATTCGACCGCGTGCCTTGCCCGGGCTTTTCTCCTGGGGCCTCCGGTTCCTTCGCGAATGCAACAGCGACGCCTGGCGCCGGAACACGGCGATCATCCTTCGCCTTTGCTCCCACAGTCACGAATGCCTCCGCGAGCTCGTGCGCGAAACCGGCATCGACTACGAGTCCAACCCCCGAGGGACGCTTCGCGTCATCCGCGACCGGCGCTCGATGGACTATTCCGAGCGGATCGCCGAGATGCTGGGGGAAATGGGCGTGCGTTGGCGGGCCCTCGATCCAGCGGAGTGCATCGAGCTGGAACCCGCCCTCCGGGGCCAGGCAGGCTCCATTGCGGGCGGGCTCCACTACCCGGACGACGAGGGCGGGGATGCCTACCTGTTCACCGAACGCCTGGCTGGGGCCTGTGCCTCGCTCGGTGTCGATATCCGGTATGGAGAAACGGTCCGGGCGATCGAAGTGGAGAACGGAAAATTCTCCATGATCCGGTCCGACCGGGGGCACGTGGCTGCGGATGCCTGCGTCGTCGCGCTCGGCACGGAGAGCGCGGCGCTCCTGCGACCGCACGGGATTCACCTGCCGATTTACCCGGTCAAGGGATATTCCGTGACGTTTCCGGCGGGCGGCTGGAACGAGGCACCGGTCGTTCCGTTGGCGGACGACGGTCACAAGATGGGAGTGGTCCGCCTCGGCGACAGGATCCGGGTTGCCGGGACCGCCGAGTTCGGAGGGTACGACACCCGCCTCAATCCGAAACGCGTCGCGCATCTGCAGGACGTTTTCTTCTCGCTGTTTCCCGACTATCCCCACAGGGAGGCCGGCAAGGCGTGGACAGGCCTTCGACCCATGACGCCTGACGGCGTCCCCTATCTCGGGCCAACACCCGTGGACGGGCTCTACCTCAATTCCGGCCACGGACACCTGGGCTGGACGATGGCATGCGGGTCCGCCAGCATCGTAACGGCTTCGGTGCACGGCCGGGACCCGGGACTGGATCTCACCGGCATGACGCTGGCGGGCCGCTGAGGGCAAGCCGTCGGTTCCCCAACCGGTCAGGAGTCACCGATGCGTGCGATTGCGGTCCCTTCCGGGCTGCGATAGCCTGCGGCTGAATGCCGAAGTCCCAGCGGGCACTATGTGAGGAGGATCACATGAACATGAGACGAATTCTGGCGGGCGCCGCTGGGCTGTTTTTCACCGTCGCGGCCGTGACCGGCGCTTCGGCAGCCGAGATGACCCTGAAGGTCGCCGGCGTGCTCCCCGTCGAGCACTACGGGCACAAGATGCTCGAGCAGATCAAGGCGGACATCGAGGGCGCCGATGTCGGGCTGAAGGTCAAGTATTTTCCGGCCGGTCAGCTCGGATCGGGCGAGGAACTGCTTGAGGACACTAGTGTCCCAACGTTTAATCGAATAAATTCAACTGGTTAGCAGAGTCGGGGTCTTCAATTTTGTACGGTGCGTTGCTAAGTAGTTGTTCCAGTGGAGTTTTTTCAAAAATGACAAGGCTTAACACCTGCAGGATTGTGTGAAGGCTCATGTCGAGGTGCAGTCGTTTGCGTATGATTGCGATCAGGATATAGACAGACACAGCAATCCAGATTTGGGATTTGACAGCGTTTTCGGATGTCCCAAAGAATGTTTTGATTCTCAAGTTTTGCTTGATCCACTTGAAGAACAACTCCACCTTCCACCGAGCGCGATACAGTTCCGTAATGGTCAACGCGGGTAATACGAAGTCATTTGTCAAAAACACTAATGTCCTATCATGTTCTTTGTCCACGAATTTGATGCGGCGTAGTTTATCTGGATAGGATTTTGAACTGATGACACCGGTCGGAACCACAACCTGATCACAGATGAGGCCGGTGGTTCGATCGACCTTGCTGGAGTATAGGCGCCTTAACTGTGTGTTCTTCTTGGCACGCAGGACGAAGTGCGCCCCACTCAAGTGGAGGATGTGCAGTCGAGCAAAATCCAGGTACGCGCGATCCATGATGTAAAAGGCCCCTGGCTCCGGGACCAGGACATCCAAAGCGTTGATATCATGGGCTTTACCGTCGGTGATGTGGATAAACGCGGGGATATTGCCCCGCAGATCGAGAAGCGTGTGCAGCTTGACAGCAGCCTTGGTGCTGCGAAACCGTGCCCACGGGAACAGGGACAGGCAGAGATCAATCGTCGAAGAGTCGAGGGCGTAGACAGAGTTATTGAGATCCAGACCATGGCCGTCTCCGGCAAAGAGGGTCTGTGCCTGGTGGATCAGATGGTGGCCGAAACTCGCATAAATCCTCCAGTTTCTGACATGGTTCGCATTTGCGAGAGTGTTTCTTGCTACACCGCCACGAATACCCATGTGATATACTTTGCTTTCCTGCGCACGCAAGCAAAATTCTATATCCCGAAGACTGGAACGATAAGTCAGTTGAGCAAATGCCATACATCGATATTGATCATTGCATGTAAAGGATTTGATCTTTCGATTGCCGTCATAGTGTTGGACGAACTGGCGGAACTTGTGCCATGGCAGGTGATCCATGATCTGAGTGAACACCAGTTTTCC